>DATIOK010000052.1:0-53211 GCA_035473255.1 Gaiellales bacterium | reverse complement strand
GCCCGTGTCCCGAGACGGCCTGCGCCAGATCCACCGCCATGCCCTCCAACGGGGTGTGGAAGCGCACCAGAGCACACGCGGCGACCAGCACCAGCAGCACCAGCGCCAGGTACTCGACCGTCGATTGACCCCGCTGCATGCTCTCCACCGTATGGCCGCAACCGTCATGTGCGCGTGACGATCGGTCACGACTGCGCAACAACGCCGGTCGGCGGCTGCGTTCGATAGGGTCCGCCGATGAGCGTCGAGCGCATGCACCTGCCCGACGGCCGCGTCTTCGAGTACAGCGCGGCCGGCGACCCCGGCCGGGAGCTGCTGGTCTTCTGCGCCGGGACTCCGAGCGCCGTCGTCGATTTCCCCTACGTCGCCGACGCCGCCGCAGCCCGCGGCCTGCGCTCGGTGATCTGCTCGCGACCCGGGTACGGCGGGTCGACGCGCAACGAGGGACGCACGGTGGCAGACGCCGCATTCGACACGGCCGCGCTGGCCGATCATCTGGGCGCGGAGCGCTTCCTTGTGCTCGGTTGGTCGGGCGGCGGCTCGACTGCGCTCGCCTGCGCCGCCCTGCTTCCCGACAGGGTGCGGGCTGCCGTCGTCCTGGCCGGCACCGCTCCGCCGGTCGAGGCGGGAGAGGTCTGGACGACGTGGTTCCCACCGGACATGGCGGACGAGGTGCGGGCACTGAGGACGAAATCTCCAGCCGAGCTGGCGCCCGAGTATGAGCAGGCTGCGAAACGGTTTGCCGAGCTGACCGGTGAGCATATGGCGAAACTCGGACAACCAGAGCGCCGCCGACAAGGCCGCCATGATCGACGTGCCCGAGGTCGCGGAATGGCTGGCCCGATCGATCCAGTCGGCGGCGTCTGCCGGGATCTGGGGCTGGGTGGACGACGACCTGGCGTGGGCGAAGCCATGGGGATTCGAGATGGCCGACATCCGCGTGCCGGTGATCATCCGGCACGGCGACAAGGACGGCTTCGTGTCGATCGAACAGGGCCGCTGGCTGGCGGCTCACATCCCGGGCGCGCGGTTCGACGAGATGCCGGGCGGCGGGCACACGACCGTGGGCGTCCCCATCGACCCCGTGATCACGGACATGCTCGACGCCGCCGGACCGCGGTGAGCCTCTCAGCCGGCGAGGAACGAGCCGACGGAGCTTGACGCGGCCAGCGCCAGCGCCGTCATCACCGGCAACATCGCCGCCGGCACCAGCAGGAACACCACCACCAGCAGGATCCGGGGAGCTGCCTTCGCCGCTCGCTCCTGCACCGCCCGGGCCTGCTCGGTGCGCGTGCGTGCGGCCTGACGGCGCAGCCCCGCGGCCAGCGGCACACCCAGCCGATCGCTGATCCGAAGCGCTGTTGCCAGCCGCATCAGCGACGGCGACGCCGTGCGCTCGCCGAGATCGCGCAGCTCCGCGGAGCGGCGGTGCCCGAGCACCAGGTTGGCGGACACGGCCTCAAGCTCCGCCCGCAGCGGCCCCGACGCCGAGGCGGCCGCTCCCCGGATCGCCTCGTCGATGGAGATGCCCGCCGCCACGGCCGAGGCGATCAGGTCGATCGCGAGCGGCGCCTGCCGCTCGATCTGATCTGCGCGCCGCGTCGCCGCCGAGCGCAACCACAGGTCGGGAAACAGCCAGCCGAACCCGGCGCAGCCTGCGGCCACCACGAGGCCGACCGGCGACTGCAGGAGCAGCAGCCCGGCCGTACCCACCGATGCGAACGTCACCAGCGACCCCAGCCGTGCGTCGTCGACGTCCTGCTCGCTCAGCCGGGCGCTCAGGCCGGATCGCTCGATCAGCCGATCGCCCCGGAACGGCGGCGCCGGGCAGCGCAGCCCCAGCCGGCGGCAGGGGACGCCCGCCGCCACCAGCGCGTCCAGCCGATGCGTGACCCGGCGCACGTTGCGGCCGTTCAGCTGCCGATCGCGCCGCCACGCCGTCCGCGCCTCCGCCGCCGCCACCAGGCACGCGGCCAGCAGCAGCCAGCGGGTCACGGCGCCACCGCGGCCAGCCTGCCGATCACCGCCAGACCCGCCGCGGTTACAGCCCCGGAAGCGACCAGAGAGCCCAGTCCCAGCGGCGAAGCAAGCAGCGCCGCCAGCGCAGAGGAGTCGATCAATGCCAGACCCAGCACCGACACCAGCGGCATCGCGGCCACCATCCGCGCCGTCGCGCGCGCCTGCGCCGTCGCCACCTCGGCCGCCCGGCGCTGGGCATCGCGCTCGACCAGCGCCTCGGCCAGGCCGTCGAGCAGGGTCGCCAGGTCGCCGCCGACGCGCAGCTGAACGGCGACCGCCGACGCCAGCACCGACGCATCCGGGCCGCCGCGCAGCCCAGCCAGCGCCTCGGTCGGCGACATGCCCAGCCTGATCGCCGCAGCCGCGACCGTGAGCTGCGACCGCGCCGGCTCGGGCACGTCCTCCGCCACATCGACGATCGCCTGCGCCAGCGTGCGACCGGCCCGTACGTGCGCCGCCAGCTCCGCCGCCACCAGGTGCATCTGACCGGCCACCGCTCGCTCACGCCGGGCCTGTGACCGATGCGTCAACAGCCGCATCGCGACTCCCGCAGGCGTCCCACCAGCTCGGCGTCCAGCCGGTGGAGCTCTCCTTCCGACCGGTCGTGACCGTCCAGCGACCGCACGAACCGCCTGCCGTCGGCTGCACGAGACACGTGCACGACCACGTCGACGGCGGCGATCACCTGCTCTCGCGCCGCGGCGTGGGGAAGCTCCAACCCGGCCATCAGCACCATCGTCTCGATCCGACGCATCGCATCGGCAGGCGACGAGGCGTGCACCGTCGTCAGCGACCCATCGTGGCCCGTGTTCATCGCCTGCAGCATGTCCAGCGCCTCGGGACCGCGCACCTCGCCGACCACGATCCGGTCGGGCCGCATGCGAAGCGCATTTCGCACGAGCGCACGCAGCTCGATCGCACCTCTGCCCTCGACGTTCGCCGGCCTCGTCTCCAGACGCGCGACGTGCGGCTGTGCCAGGCGCAGCTCGGCCGCGTCCTCGACCGTGACGATGCGCTCGTCACGCCCGATGTATGCCGCCATTGCATTCAGGAGCGTCGTCTTGCCGGTCCCGGTGCCGCCGCTGACAACGATGTTCAGCCGTCCTCCCACGCAGCTAGCCAGCAGCTCGGCCTGGGCAGAGGTCAGCGAACCCCGGGCAACCATGTCGTCGATCGAAAGACCCTCGGCCGCGAACCGCCTGATCGTCAGCAGCGGCCCGTCCAGTGCGACCGGAGGAAGCACGGCGTTGACGCGGCTGCCGTCGGGCAGGCGGGCATCGACCATCGGACTGGACTCGTCCACGCGCCGGCCGACCGCCGTCACGATCCGCTCGATCACGTGGCGCAGGTGCGCCTCGTCCTCGAACCGAACCTGTTCCCGCCGCAGCAGGCCGCGCCGCTCCGCGTACACGTGATCGGGCCCGTTCGCGATCACCTCGGTCACGTCCGGGTCGCGCATCAGCGGCTCGAGCGGCCCGGCGCCAAGCGCGTCGTCGAGCATGGCCTCGACCAGTCGATCGAGGTCACCCGGCGGCAAGGCCACCTCGCTTCGCAACAGCGCCCGCGTGCGCGCGGCCAGCGCGGCCCGCGGGTCCGAGCCGGTGACCCCGTGTTCGAGCACCTCCCGGCGAATGCGGTCGCGGTAGCGCGCGACCAGGCCGGCGGGATCGGTCACGCCACCAGCTCCCCGAGCAGCTCCGCCACGGCCGGGTGCGGACGCCCTTCGGATCCAGGCAGCACGCCCTCGCGCACCACCGAAACCACGGGCACGCCTACCGCCCGCTCGATCCCGCGGAGCGACATCTCGCCGCCGCGCGACCACCGGTTGACCACCAGGCCGACCGACCCACCGGGAACGCCCCGGCGATCGAGCCACGACGCGGCGCGCGCTGCGCAGTCGACGACGGCTGGGTGCGGTGTCGCCACCAGCAGCGAGCGGTCGGCGCTCGTCGCAACCGCCAGGGTATGCTCGCCGGTGGCCACCCCAAGGTCGGTCAACGTCAGCGCCGCCACCGCCCTGCTCTCGCGGACGAGTGCCCGGGCCAGGTCCGGCGACACCATCTCGGTCGCGCCCGGGTCGGCCGACCGTGCCACCAGCTGCATCCCGCCAGGGTGGGTGCAGACGAGCGATCGAAGCGCATCGGCGCTGAGTGCGTCATCCAGCCCGGCGACATCGGCCAGGCTCCTACGTGGGGCACAGCCCAGCCGCTGGGCGGCGTCGTCGAAGCCTCCGGCCATGTCGATCAGAAGGCCGCTACCGGCACGGGCGACGCCCGTGGCCAGAGCGCTCACTCCGCAACCGCCCTTCGCTCCGCAGATCGCGACCACGCGGCCCGCCTGCTTGCGCGACTCCTGCGCGAGGCGGGCACCGGCGGCGCTGCTGACCGACCGCACCAGCTCGTCCGCATCGGGCGGCAGGCCCAGCACGCCCCGAGCGCCCACGGCCAGCGCCGCACGGTGGGCGCCGATGTCAGGGGCCGCGGTCGCGACGATCACGGGCACTCCGCCACACGTGCGGATCAGCGGCGCAGCCAGCTCAATCGCCGTCTGTCCTGCCGCGTCGCAGGCCACGATCACATCGCAGATCGGGCGCAGCCCGGATATCGCGGCTGCGGGCTCCAGCACGCCGCCGCAGACCAGACCCGGGGCCGACTCGATCACCGCCACGACGCCCGCCGCCACGGCAGGGTCGCCTCCAACGACGAGACACCGGCGCTCCGCGCTCACGTCCCGCTCCGCCCCACCAGTCGCAGCGAGCCGGCCGACTCGGCCTGGATCAGCACCGGGACGTCCCGCGCGGATGCACGCAGCGTCGCCACGGCGGCTCCGTCGACCGTCCGCGACGCGATCACGAGCGCGTCGGCCAGCACCAGCTGCACGCGCGGCGCGCGGCCCGGCCGCACCAGATAGAGGTCGGCGGTCATACCGTCGGGCGGATCCAGCGGCAAGCCGGCCGCCTCGTCCAGGCGCAGCGAGACGTCCCTGCCGTCCTGACCGGTCGACGCGCCGGCCAGCTCGGAGTCCATCAACGGAGCACCTGCCGGCAACGCCACTGCTGCGAGCTGACCCACGGCGACGGCGGGGTCGGCCAGCTGGTGCGGGTTCGCCCAGGTGACCGGCACCGCTCCCATGGCCAGGTCCGCTGGGGCGATCCGCTGCCCTGGCGCCACCGGGCGCCGCATCGACACGACCCGCTGCATCGGCTGGGGTGCCCGGCGGCCGGATCCTCCCCCGAACCCGTACAACGCCACCAGCGCCAGCACGAGCGCCAACGCCCCGAACGCCACGCTGCGGCGACGGTGCCGGCTCACGACTGCCTGTCCGGACTGCAGCGGCGGCAGTGGCGGCCGACCACCGGCAGGCCGCACCAGTCGCAGCGTGGAGCGGCCCCGAACTGTTCGCGCAGGCGTTGCAGCTGAGGCGCGGAGAGCGGAGGCGCGCCCAGCAGCTCGACGGCCCACGACGCGCCCAGCGCTGCGGCGACGCCGTGCGTGATCCGTCCCACCGAAACTCCCGAAGCGGTCAGGTCGGCCAACGCCGCCGCGACGGCGCGTGGCGGCGCCGATCCCGAGGTGGCGGCCGCGCACAGGTAGCCCCGTCCGGCCACCGTGCGGGCCGACGCCGCCAGGTCACACGTGTGTGCACCCGACCACCCAACACCGTCCCAGGCAACGGCCCGCCGCGGACCGTGCACGCCCGGCCGGCGCGGCCGAGACCCGACCAGTGTGGCAACGGTCGATGCCAGCAGCAGGTACGTGCACCGGCGTTCCAGTTCGACCACGAGCGCGGCCAGTTCCTCGGCGGCCCATCCGCCAGCGGCGGCGCTGCGTGCAACCTGCACGAGGTAGCGGTCGCCGATACCCGGCAGCGACGCGCGCACGACGATCCGGCCCCTTGCTCGGCCCGGAGAACCCGTCCGCGCAGCGCCGGGCAGGGCGGGCTCGACGACCAGCGCTTCACGTCCCGGAGGCGGCTCGTCCGGGGCGACGGCCACGACCACCTCGGGGCGTTGCTCCACGTGGGCCAGGCGCAGGGGGGCGGGGCGAACGCCGCTCACAACGCCACCTCCCACGCCGGCAGGCCAACGGTAAATCGCGTGCCCTCCCCCACCGAGCTCTCCACCTCGAGGTGGCCTCCATGTGCCTCGGTCAACTCGCGCACGACGGACAGGCCGAGACCGGCACCCGGCTCTGCACCGTCGGGCTGGTAGAACTCGTCGAAGATGCGTGGCAGGGCGTCGGGTGGAATGCCGCGTCCGCCGTCGGACACCGACACCCGCAGCTCGTGGCCGGTGCTGTCACCGTCGATCCTGACGGAGGTGCCGGGTGGGGCGTACTTGATGCCGTTGGTCAGCAGGTTCGCGAAGATCTGACGCACGCGGTTCTCGTCACCCATCACCAGCGACCCGTTGCCTTTCCAGGCAAGATCGATGCTGACGTGGCGCTGCTCCGCAACGCCGCGCAGGCGCTCCGCGACCTCCTCGACGCAGTCACGGAGGGGGAAGGTCTCCGCCGACACGCGCAGCTCGCCGGCCTGTGCGCGCGACAGCTCGAGCAGATCCTCGACCAGGTAGGCGAGGCGCTCGCACTCGCCGTTGATCACGTCCAACCGATCGGCCTTGACCGGATCGTCCTCGGCTCGCCTGAGCGTGTAGACGTATCCCTTGATCACGGTCAGCGGCGTGCGCAGCTCGTGCGAGACCTTGCCGATGAAGCTTGCCCTGGCATGACCCTCCCGAGCCAGCCGGGCGGCCATGGCGTTGACGCTCGCGGCCAGCGCATCGATCTCGGCCGGACCACGGGCGGACACGCGCGCGCCGTACTCACCGGCGCTGACCTGTTCGGCGAACGAGCCGATCTCGTGGACGAGGGCGACCACACGGCGAGCCTGGACGGCACTCGTGACCACCGTTGCCGCGAAGGCGGTGACGGCAAGCGCGAACAGCATCGGTGGATCGTTTCGCTGCGCCGCGCCCACCACCACCCCCGCCACGATCAACGCGAACGGGGTCGCCAGCCGCAGCCAGTAACCGCCCAGCCTCATTCCGGCGCGCAGACGCGGTAGCCGTGGCCCCACACGTTGGCGATCCAGGCCCGGTCGGAGCATGCCGCCAGCTTCTGCCGGAGCCGGCTGGCGTGGGAGTCGAGCGTTCGCGTACGGCCCGGTGACTTGAATCCCCAGACCTGCTCCAGCAGCTCCTGCTTCGAGAACACCCGCTCCGGTTCTGCCGCCAGCGTGGCCAGCAGCTGGAACTCCTTCACCGACAACTGAACGCCGATGCCGCCCACCTTCACCTGCTTGGACAGCGTGTTCACGACCAGCTCGCCGACCGCCAGCAGATGACGCTCGTCCACCCGCGACACGCGCTTCAGCAAGCCGGCAATGCGAGCTAGCAGTTCTGGGTAGTGAAAGGGTTTCGTTACGTAGTCGTCAGCGCCGCGCGACAGGCCGCGGACGCGGTCTGTGTGTTCCGCCTTGGCCGAAAGCATGATGATCGGCAGGTCGGGGTCCCACGGCTCGTTGACGCCGTCTCCACCGCGCACCTGGCGGCACAGGTCGATGCCGCTCATGCCGGGCAGCACCACGTCCAGCAGCATCAGGTCGGGCTGCGATTGGGCGAGCAGCTCGATCGCCTCTTCGGCGGTGCCGGCGGTCAGCACGGAGTAGTCGTCTGCGCGGAGGTTCTCCACGAGAAACTCCACGATTCGGGGCTCGTCCTCGACGACGAGCACGGTTGATCCAGCCACGTCTACTTGGCTCCTTCAGAGTTGGCCGGATCCTGAGTGGGCGCTTGGGCCCGAGTCCGGCGGGGGTCGGTTGTATGCCACCCGCCGCCAAGGGGCACGGCTCGAATCCTAGGTCACGATATTGACAATTGGAAGACATGTCACGGAATCTGTTGCAATTTTGTCCGGAATTCGAAGAATTCTCCAAGATATGTCCGTGATTTCGATCTGGACAACGCACTCTGTCCATTCCGATGGTGGGCCGTACGTGGTGCGCCCGCATCGGCTAGCGTCGCGCCGTGTTGTTTCGCCTCAACAGCGTCGAGCTGGGACTGGTTCTGGCCGCCATCGTGTTCGGCGCGACCGGGATCGCCGTGTTGCTCGGCCGGCGCCATCGTCAACACTCGGACATGCGAGAACCGTTCGCCGTGCTGCAGGGTGCGCTGCTCGGCGTCGTCGGCCTGATCCTTGCCTTCGGGCTGTCGCTGGCCGTCGGCCGCTACCAGGATCGCCGCGCGGCCGTCGTCGATGAGGCGAATGCGATTGGCACAACCTACCTGCGCGCGCAGATGCTGGCCGAGCCGGTGCGCGGCCGGTCGCTGGCGCTGCTGGTGCGGTACACGAACCAGAGCATTTTGCTCGGCAAGGCGGTCCCAGGCAGCGCGCAGGCAAAGAGCATCATCGCCGCCGAGAACGTGCTCCAGCGACGGCTGTGGGGGCTGGCCGGGCAGGCGGTCGCAAAGTCGCCGGTCGACACCGCTCCCCGGCTCTACGTCGAGACCCTGAACGAGATGATCGACGCACAGGGCGTGCGCGTGGCCGGACTCGACAACCGCGTGCCGACCGAGGTGTGGCTGCTCGAGATCGTGGGCGCGGCCGCAGCGGTGGCAATGCTCGCGTTCTATCTCTCGGTGCTGGGCCGCGGCCTGCTGACGGTGATGATCGCGGCCGGCCTGGTGACGATGTTGCTGTACGTCAGCTTCGACCTCGACCGTCCCACGCGTGGCCTGATCACGGTGCCGGACACGCCGCTGATAAGCCTGCGCGCTTCGATGAGCGTACCGCCGGCGGCCAGCGGCCCGCCCAACCTTAGGACGGTTCAGCGCTCGATCACCAGGTAGTCCCCCACCTCGACGCCGCTGCGCGCGATCGCGCCCACGGGCAGCTCCAGCGCCACCTTGGCCCCGCGGCAGAACGACATCCGCCAGGGTTTGCACCCCTCCACCAACTTCAGCACGCGGCCGTCGTCGGCCGCCCACACGACATCGATCGCGAACCGCATGAACCACATGTGAATGGAGCTGGTTGGCTGGATCCAGAGGCCCTCGTCCTCGGCCATGCCCGACCGGCCCAGCAGTCCCTTGCTGCGCGTCCACGCGGTGGTCGCGAGCACCCCCTGCTCGCACACCACCGGCCCTCGCTCCAGGCGGATCCGCGGCACCTAGACTTCCATCCCGTGGACGCTGACTACCACTCCGGCGACGATTTCGTCGTCGAGTTCCTCGACTACCGCTACGGATTCTCGCGCACCGACTTCGGCCAGCGGGTGGTCGCGGCGGCGGTGCGGCTGGAGCTGGTGCCGCAGCGCGACCTGACGGCCGGCGAGACCGACGACCTGGTCGAACTGGCCTCGACCGGCGCCACCGCCCACCCGCGCAGCGGGCTCGGCGAGCACCTGCGCGACCAGGCCGGCCCGATCGATCAGCTGCACGACGAGACGCTCTGCTACTGGCTGCGCAAGCTGGTGTTCCGCGGTGCCTGGCTCGATCATCGCGTCAAGGCAGGGCTGCTGGACGTGGCCTTCGACGAAGCATCGGGCGGATTCGCATACCGCATGCCCAGCGACCAGTCGCCGCTGGTGGAGCTGGCCCCGGTGCCGTCGTGGGCCGAGCTGCGGTACACGGACGGCTAGGCCGCCGGCACGAACAGCAGCAGGTGCGGGCCGACCTGGATGCGGTCGCCCTCCTCCAGCAGCCGTTGCTCGATCCGCTCGCCGTTGACGAACGTGCCGTTCAGGCTGCCTTCGTCCTCGAGCACCACCCCGATCGGCTCCACTCGCACGGTGGCGTGGCGCGCGGACACCGTCGGCCCGGCCAGCACCACGTCGTTCTCGTCGTGGCGGCCGAGCTTCGTCAGGCGCCCGCTGAGCTCGTAGGTCTGATCCTCGCCCAGGCGTGGGCGCCAGACCAGCGACGGCCGTTCGCCCTTCGCGGGGACGAGCAGATCGTCGCCCGCAGGCTCGGGATCGATGATTCGTGTGTAGCTCACCTCGTCGTCGAATGCGTGCATCAGTGACCTCCCTGGGACGGCTGTTCGAGCGTAGCAGCGGCCGCGGACGCCGCCGGGTAGACTCATCAGCGATGGAGACCGGTCGCACCCCGATGGAAGAGGCGGAGGCACAGCTTTACCGCCGAATCCAGGAGCTGCGAACCCGTGCCCGCGGCGACCAGCCGGCGCCCGATGTGGTGGCGGAGGCGCGTCCCGCGATGCCGGATCTGCGCACCATCCTGGCCCGCGCCGAGACGCACGTGGACGAGCTGCGCACGACCGCCGCCTCGCTCGAGGAGAGCCTGCCGGCGAAGGTGGAACGGGCGGTCGAGCGGGCCATGTCGGAGCACTCCGACGCGCGCCGCGCAGACGAGCTGCGAGAGCTCCTGCGGGGGCTGTCGCGCCAGGTCGAACAGGTCAACCTGGACCTGCTGGCCGAGCGCCTCGGCCGCGTCGAGGACCTGGAGCTGGTGGTCGACCTGATCTCGACCGGCATGGCCGCGCTGCGCCAGGACATCGCAACGCTGGCGGCGATGGTGGAGCAGGTCGGCGGCGGCGTCGACGGCGTGATCGAGAAGCTCGACCAGCCGCTGCAGGTGACGGTCGAGCGGCCGCACCGAAGCGGTGTTCGCGACCTGTTCCAGCCCACCGGCGACGACCCGCCGGAAGCCAGCTAGACCGGCTAGCCCGGCAGCACCGCCACGCAGTCGATCTCGATCTTGATGCCGCCCGGCAGCCCGGCCACCTGGATGGTCGTGCGCGCCGGCCTCGGCGTCGGGAAGGCCTCGGCGTAGACGGCGTTCATCTCGTCGAAGTCGCCGATGTCGACCAGGTAGACGCTGCAGCGAACCACGTCGGCGGGACCCGCGCCGGCGGCCGCCAGGATCCGGAACACGTTCTCGAGCGCCAGGCGCGTCTCGGCGGCCACGGTGTCCGGCGTGTAGTCGTCGTCGCGCAGCGGGCCCTGCCCGGCGACGTACACGAAGCGGCCCTCGGCCACCACGGCCGGCGAGTACGGGCCCAGCGCGCTGGCGTCGACGACGACCGGATCGCGGCTCATCGTGACTCAGCCTCGACCGGCCATACCTGCGGGTTGGCCAGGTTCGGGGGCCGCTCGCCGCGCAGGATCTGGGCCAGCCCGCGGCAGGCCAGCCGGGCCATGCCGTCGCGCGTCTCGCGGGTAGCCGATGCGATGTGCGGCACCATCAGCGCATTCTCGCACGCCAGCAGGGCCGGGTGCACGTGGGGCTCGTTCTCGAACACGTCCAGGCCGGCGCCGCCCAGGTGGCCGGAGGCGAGGGACTCGGCCAGGGCGGCCTCGTCCACGACCGGGCCGCGGCTGGTGTTGACCAGGATCGCGCCCTGCTTCATGCGCGCCAGCTCCGCCGCCCCGATCAGGTGGCGGGTGGAATCCGACAGGGGCACGGTCACCGCCACGAAGTCGGACTCGGTCAGCACCCGCTCCAACTCGGAGCGGTCGCGCCCGGCGAACAGGACGCGCATGCCGAAGCCATCGGCGCGGCGGGCGACGGCGCGGCCGATGCGGCCGGGACCGATGATGCCGAGCGTCTTTCCGTGCACGTCGGTGCCCAGCAACAGGTCGAAGCTCCAGGACTGCCAGCGGCCGGCGCGCAGGTAGCGCTCGCTCTCACCCAGCCTCCGCGCCGATCCCAGCAGCAGCGCGAACGTGAGGTCGGCGGTGGCCTCGGTCAGCACGTCCGGCGTGTAGGCGATCGGGATCCGGTGCCGCTCCGCGGCGGCCAGATCGATGTGGTCGAGCCCGACCGAGACGGTGGCGAGCCCGCGCAGGCCGGGTGTGGCCAGGAAGGCCTCGTCGATGCGGTCGATCAGGTAGCAGACGACCCCGTCGCAGCCGGACGGGTCGCTGCCGCGCACCAGCTCGTGGCCCTCCAGCTCGACCAGGCCGGCCGGCGACACCTCCTGCATGATCAGCACCCGCATCGCTATCCTCCCCACCAGACAGACCGGCAACGGTATCAGCGGCTGGCAGCGGAGGTCGGCGGATGGCGGTGACGAAGGTGATCGAGGTGATCGGAAGCTCCACCGAGAGCTCCGACGACGCCGTTCGCCAGGCGCTCACGGCCGCCGCCCGCTCCGTGCGCGGGATCCGCAAGATCGAGGTCGTCTCCACCACCTGCGAGGTCACCGACGGCCAGGTCAGCCGCTGGGACGTGCTGGTGAAGATGCAGTTCCCGGTCGAGCCGCGCTAGCGATGGTTCCCGAGCAGCCTCTCGACGCGACCGAGCACGGGCTCGTCGCCGGGAGCGACGGCTGGTTCGTGCTGAACGCGGCCGATGCGCGATGGCGCGAGCGGCCCGGGCGCGGCTCCTACTGCGACCTCGAGGGCGAGTCGGACTTCGCGCAGGTCGGGATCAACATCCAGACACTGGCGCCCGGCGAGCCGATGGCGATGTACCACTGGGAGGCTGACCAGGAGGACTTCCTGGTGCTCGCGGGTGAGGGAGTGCTCGTGATCGAAGGCCAGGAGCGACCGTTGCGGCGGTGGGATTTCGTGCACTGCCCGGCCGGCACCGAGCACGTGATCGTGGCGGCCGGCAGCGGGCCGCTGGTCGTGCTGTGTATCGGCGCCCGGGGCGAGTCGACCGGGCCGAACTGGGGTGCCTACACGGTGGACGCCGCGGCCCGGCGGCATCACGCCGGCGTCGACCAGGAGACCACCGACGAGCGGATCGCCTACGCCCGCTTCCCGGAGCCGCGGTACACGAGCTACCGGCCGGGTTTGCTGCCCGATTAGCGGCCGGTGAGGGCGATTCGCAGGGTGTAGGCTTGGGCATTCCCAGGCGAGAGGAGTCGCGGCATGAGCATCAACCGTTTCCCGTACCAGGACGACATTCTTCGGCAGCTCAGGGGCGGCAGCGCGTCCGTATCCGAGATCGCAACGGCGATCGCAGGCGAGGGGCGGCACTCGGCCGAAGGACACGACTCCGACGAGCTGCACCGGTCGGTGGTCGAGAACATCGACCACCTCGTGCATCTCGGCCTGGTGGAGTACAGCGGCTCGGGAGCCGACCGGGCGGCAGCCCTGACCACGAGGGGAAGCGAAGCGGTCAGCTCGCTGCCGTAGTCCGCGGGTCAAGGACCGGGCCCTCAGGGCTTATGTGGCCGTGAAGCTGGCCTTCATTCCACGCTCGAAGTGGCCCTCAACGTGACAGGCCAGCTGGTAGCCGCCCTTGCCGGGCAGCTTCCAGGTGACCGAGACCGTGGCGCCGGGATGAATCGCCTCGACCTCGGACGCGAACGTCGTACCGCCGACTCCCGCCATCTCGAACGGCTCGTCCGATGACCCGTCCGGCTCGAGCACCAGCTCGTGCTCGACCTTCCCCGCGTTCTCGATCTGGAAGCTGACCGGACTGTTGGCGGGCACGGCGGTGCGGGACAAGGAGACCCCCCACTCGGTGAGAGTCACCTTTACGACCACCGGCCCGCTGGTGGTCGTGGGCTGATCCGCCGACGCGCTGCCGCCGCACCCAGCCGCGAACAACGCGGTCACGACCGCAAACGCTGGCATCTGCCTGGAGCGCATGACGTACCCCTTCCGTCGCCTCTCGTGCCGATCGCCACTATGACAGGGCGACCGTCCGAAAACGGCCCGATGAACGAGGCGTCACGACTCTGTCATGAAGTGTTCATGGCAGGGGTGGCAGCGCAGCCGCACGCTGCGCCGCCACCCGAAGGCCGGCTCGCTGACCGGCCCTACTTGCCGCCGCTGCCCGTGGCGTGCTCGACGGCGGTCTTGATGGCAGCCGTGACAACGCCGCCGATGCCGTGGTCCTTCCCACCGAGGTACGAGCCAACGGCGAGCAGCAGCACGCCGACCGCCATGGCCAGACCGGCGTACTCGACCGTGCCCTGACCCTGCTCGGCGTCGCCGCGGCGGACGCGTTCGGCCAGGTGATGCGTGCCTGTGACCAGCCAGGCGGCGATGCGATGAGACATGGATGACCCTCCTTGCGGGTGTTCGTGATGACCGGCCCAGCCTGCCGCGAGCGCCCGTCACGGAACAAGGCGGCCCCTGTTACGAAATACTCGCGAGGAAGTGCCAGCGGCCACGTGGGCTACCGTGCCGACGCCCACCGCGAGTCCGCGCGGGTGTCTAGATCACCACCGATCTGCCGATACACAAACAGATGCGACGATTCACAGTCCTGCTCCTGGTGGTGGTCATGGCGGCGCTGGCCGCGCCGGCGGTCGCCGGGGCCAGCAAGCTGATCGTCCGCAACGCCACGCACATCACGCTGAAGGTGAACGCCAAGAACCGGGCGGTGGTCAGCTTCCGCGCCAAGGGCATCGTCCGCCACGTGCTGGTATGGGGCGCGATCAACGCCAAGCCGCCCGACCGAGCGCATCCCGATAGCCAGGTCAAGTTCCACGTCGACTACTCGGGTGGCAGCGCCAGCCCCTGGGGCGGTGGCTACTGGCGGCGCGTCAAGAACGCGTGCACCCTCTGGAGGGGCAGCGGAGTCACGCTGGCCGTGACTGTCTGCACGATGCCCGACGGATCCCACTGGGCGCTCCAGAGCTGGAAGCGCCTGATGCCCAACGGCGGCTACAAGTGCTGTCAGTCGCCACAGCAGGGCAAGCGCGAGCTGCACATCTCACACTGGACTGGCCCGCTCGCCCAGCTCTGGCTGAAGTGGAACTGGACGCGCGCGACCTCGCAGTATCCGCACCTGGACAAGCTGTTCGGCCGCGCCACCTACAAGGGCGTCGGTACCTACGGGTTCTCGAACACACGGACAGGCGCGCCCACCGACAGCTTCGGCCGGGTCGTCTTCGTGGATACGTACAACCCGCCCAAGTGGGGCAAGGGCTGGCGCCGCGAGAACAGCTTCCTGGTGCACCGGCCCAGCGACGGCGGCTTCTGCGACGCGCTGTGGCCCAACCGCTACGGCCGCCACAACGCCAGCGGCTACGGCCAGAGGTACCGCGCCACGATGGACGGCCCCGGCGTGACACCGATCGTGCGCTGGAACGGGCCGCCGCCGGGCAACTACTCGCAGTCGCCCGTGCAGACCCGCGACGGCCTGGCCGACTTCACGATCACCGGCTCCAGCCGGCAGCCGTTCGATGCGCTGATCGACTCCCAGCTGGACACCGAGCAGCAGATCCTGGCCGGTTCATCCGCCGACAACTGCTTCAAGATCCGCTAGATGCTTGATTCCATATCCGCGTGATGTCCTGAGCGACGGGGAATCACGCAGCGCAAGGATCGAGGGAGAGTCGATATCGGGAATATCGGCCCGACCGAGGACGCCGCGATGCGCGGGTCCCCGGTCGCAGCCCACCAACCACCGGAAGTACCACGACATTCTGAGCGATCAGGCGCGCGTGGATATGGAATCAACCATCTGGCGCGTCGCTGAGGCACGGCGGCACGCCCGCTGGTGCGCCACCGATACACTGCCGGTGCTATGGAAACGGCGGCCGAAGTCTTCGTCAGATGCCTCGAGAACGAGGGTGTGCGGCACGTGTTCGGCATCCCCGGCGAGGAGACGCTCGACCTGAATGAGTCGCTCGACCGCTCCTCCTCGATCGAGTTCGTACCGGTACGCCACGAGCAGGGCGGCGCCTTCATGGCCGACGCTTACGGACGGCTGACCGGGCGCGCCGGCGTCTGCCTGGGCACGCTGGGGCCGGGCGCCACCAACCTCGTGACGGGCATGGCCGACGCCTTCCTCGACCGCGCTCCGGTGGTCGCCCTGACCGGCCAGACCGACCTGTCGGAGATGCACAAGGAGAGCCACCAGTACATCGACGTCGTGCGCATGATGAAGCCGGTGACGAAGTGGAACGCCCGCGTTCACGACCCGGACATCATCCCGGAGGCCGTGCGCAAGGCGTTCGCGGTGGCCGAGCGCGAGAAGCCGGGCGCCACGCACCTGGAGCTGCCGGCCGACGTGATGGAGCTGCCGCTCGCCGCCGACCCGGTGCCGCGGCGCCCGCCGGCGCTGGTGGAGCCGGTCGCGGCCGAGCTGCACCGCGCCGCCGAGCTGCTGCAGGTGGCCGAGCGGCCGGTGGTGCTGGCCGGAAACGGCATCGCCCGCCAGAACGCCTCACCGGCGCTGCGGCGCTTCGTGCAGCAGACCGGGCTGGGCGTGATCACCACCTTCATGGGCAAGGGCGTGATCGACGCCGACGACGAGCACGCGCTGTTCACCGCCGGGCTGAGCGCCCAGGACTACCCGCGCGGGTTCATGGGCCAATCCGACCTCGTCGTCTGCGTCGGCTACGACCTGGTCGAGTGGTCGCCCGTGAACTGGAACCCGAACCGCGACCGGCGCGTGATCTGCATCGACACGACGCCGGCCGAGAGCGACGCGCACTACGTGCCCGACGTCGAGCTGACAGGCGACATCTCGCACATCCTCACGCACCTGGGCAACCTGGTCTCGGACAAGCCGCCGGCCCGGGTGGTGACGCCGCCGTTCAACCAGATGATCCGCGATGCGCTGGAGTCGCACTCCGACGACGGGTTCCCGATCAAGCCGCAGCGGGCGCTGCGCGACCTGCGTGAGCTGATGGGCCCGAGCGACCTGCTGATCTCGGATGTCGGCGCTCACAAGCTGTGGATCTCGCGCCTATGGCCGGCCCACGAGCCGAATACGGTGCTGATCTCCAATGGCGCGGCGGCGATGGGCTTCGCGCTGCCGGCCGCCGTGGCCGCGAGGATGGTGCTGCCGAAGGACCGGCGGGTGGTCACGATCTCCGGCGATGGCGGGTTCCTGATGAACGTGCAGGAGCTGGAGACGGCCAAGCGGCTGGGGCTGGCAATCGTGAACATCGTCTGGTCGGACAACGCGTACGGGGTGATCGAGGTGCATCAGCAGCGCAAGTTCGGTCACCTGGCGGGCACCAAGTTCACGAACCCGGATCTCGTGATGCTGGCCGAGAGCTTCGGGATCGCGGGCATGCGCGTGACGTCCGCCGACGAGCTGATGCCGACGCTTCGGCGCGCGCTCGAGCTGGACATTCCATCGGTCGTGGATATCCCGATCGACTACCGCGAAAACAGGAAGTTCTCGATGAATCTGGCCGACCTGGTGAAGGTCGGAGAAGGGGTCTGACAATGGCGATGACTGAGACGATCCAGAAGCTGTACGTGGACGGCGAGTGGTATGAGACCGGCGAGACGAAGGACGTGACCTCGCCCTACGACGGCAGCGTGGTCGGCCGCGTGGCGTTCGGCGGCGGCGCCGACGCGACGCGCGCGATCGACGCGGCGGAGCGGGCGATGCGGAGCCCGCTGCCGGCGCACAAGCGGGCGTCGGTGCTGGACGGGGTGGCCGCGCTGCTCGCGGAGCGGCGCGACGAGTTCGCGCGCACCATCGCCCAGGAGGCCGGCAAGCCGATCGCGACGGCGGGCATCGAGGTCGACCGCGCCGTGCAGACGATCACCTTCTCGGCGCTTGAGGCGCGGCGGCTGACCGGCGAGACGGTGCCGATGGACGCGCACCCGGCCGGCGAGGGCAAGGCCGGTCTGATCCTGCGCGTGCCGATCGGGATCGTCGGCGCGATCTCGCCGTTCAACTTCCCGCTGAACCTGGTCTGCCACAAGGTCGGCCCCGCGTTCGCGGCGGGCTGCGCGGTGGTGCTGAAGCCGGCCGGAGCGACACCGCTCTCGGCGCTGTTGCTGGCGCGCGCGTTTGCCGACGCCGGCCAGCCCGCCGGCTGGCTGAACGTGATCGTGGGCCGCTCCGGCGAGATCGGCGACGTGCTGACCGAGGACGAGCGCGTCAAGATGATCACCTTCACCGGCTCGTCGCAGGTGGGCTGGGGCATCCGCCAGCGCGCACACAAGAAGAAGGTGTCGCTGGAGCTCGGCAACTCGACGCCGCTGATCGTGCTGGCCGACGCCGACCTCGACAAGGCGGCCACGGCGATCGCCGCCAACGGCTACGCGTTCGCCGGACAGAGCTGCATCTCGATCCAGCGGGTCTACGTCGAGGATGCCGCGCACGACGCGCTGATCGAGAAGCTGGTGCCGAAGGTGCAGGCGCTGAAGGTGGGAGATCCGCTGGATCCGGAGACGCAGGTGGGGCCGGTGATCGACGGCGAGAACCGCGACCGCATCAAGGCCTGGGTGGACGACGCCGTCGCCGGCGGCGCGAAGCTGCTCTCCGGTGGCGAGTTGGGCGACGACGGCGTGCTGCGCCCGACCTTGCTCGACGACGTGTCGCTGGACATGGAGGTCGCCTGCCACGAGGTGTTCGGACCGGTTGTGGCCGTGGCTCGCGTGTCGGGTTTCGAGCAGGCGATCGCACTCGCCAACGGCACCGACTACGGGCTGCAGGCGGGGGTGTTCACGCAGGACATCACGAAGGCGATGCGCGCGGCGCGGGAGCTGGAGTTTGGCGGAGTCACGCTGAACGAGGCGCCCACGTACCGGGCCGATCAGATGCCCTATGGCGGCGTCAAGGAGTCGGGTAACACGCGCGAGGGGCCGAAGTTCGCGGTGCAGGAGATGACCGAGCCGCGGATGATCGTGATCAGCCTGTAGGCCGGAAGTCTTCGTGGCTCGGCTTTGAGGCTCAGGAGTTGATCAACGCAATACCGGGAGACATCGCCCTGCCGGCTATGTCGCTTGCGTTCGATTTCGAGTCGCTGGCGACGCGCTTCTCGGAGGCGTGCGATCTCGACGTCAAACAGTGCCGACGGCTGGATACCAAGTACGTTCCCGGACAATCCTGTGTCGTCGTGTACTGGCTGAGTGGTATCGCGGCGAGCCGGCGGGTCGAGACCATCGGTGTCGTCGAGGTGGATCGGAACGGCATCCGCCACCGGTCGTTCATCGACGATCCGGCTCTCCCTGGACTGCGCGAAGCGATCGACGGCGAACGTGTTCGCGTGCGACTCGGCGGGACCTCAAGCTGCCGGGTCACCCCGGTTCGCCACAAGCCCGGAATCAGCTGCGTGCTCCGGTACACGATCGCCGACAACGATACCGAGTTGTTCGCCAAGGCGTTCGCCCGCGGATCCGAGCGGCAAGGCGAGATATTGCGCACGCTGGCCCGCGCGATGTCCCCTGTGCCGGCCGTGCCGATGCCCGTTGCGGACTGGGTCGACCTGCAAGTGGTCGTCGCCGAATCGTTACCTGGGCGGCCGTTGGGCGCGGCCGTCTGGGAGCCGGCGGCGTTCACGGCGGCAGGGCGGGCGATGTCGGCGTTCCACCGAGAGATCAGCGCGGACGGGGCCGCGCGAACGCTCCACGATGATGTCGCTGAGTTGCCCGGCTACCGCCCACTGTTCGTGCGTCTGGCACCCGACTTGGCCGACCGCGTGGACGCCTGCGTCCGCGAGTTGCACGAGCTCGAGATCGGAACGTCCCCCGTCCCCAGCCACGGCGCCTTGCGCGCCGATCAGGTCGTCATCGACGGCGGCCGGGTCGGCCTGCTCGATCTGGACGGATTTTGCTGGGCGGATCCCGCTCGGGACTACGCCAATCTGGTCGGCTACCTGGAGTGGCGATCGATCCGTGAACCCGCCAGCGCCACATTGATCCAGCGAGCCTTGGCGGCCTGGCGTGACGGATATGTCCGCGGCGGTGGAACCGTCGACCACGGCAGCCTGGCGGCGTTCCGCAGCGCCACGCTGCTCAAGATCGCCGGCCGCTGTCTGCGCAGTCTGCGAACGGATGAATGGGATCGACTGGCCATCCTTGTCGACCGCGCAGAGACGTCGCTGGGAATGCTGAACTAGACGGCTAACGCGACTCCAGCGCTGGCCTGTGCCTGCGCCGCGAGCCCGTCTCTCAGTACTGTCCGGGGACGCCAACCGAGGTCCGCCCGTATCCGGCCGGTGTCGGCGGCGGTGGCGGCCGGATCGCCGATCGCCTCGCCGCGCAGGATCAGCTGCAGCCGGCGACCGACGGTCTCTTCGCAGAGGCGGATCGCCTCCCGCACCGACGTCGGACAGCCGCCCCCGACGTTGTAGACGTCGGCTGGGCAACGGGCGGTCATCGCTGACCTGGTCGCCGCCACGACGTCGCCGACGTACGTAAAGTCTCGAACCTGGGCTCCATCACCGAAAAGCGTAAACGGCTCGCCGCGCAGCAGCGACGAGATCATCTTGGTGAAGGCCATGTCCGGCCGCTGGCGAGGACCGTAGACCGAGAAGTACCGCAGACAGACGACATCCAGGCCCGCGACCGAGGCATACGTTCGAGCGAGATGCTCACAGGTCAGCTTGGTGACACCGTATGGCGACACCGGCCGGGGACTGACGTCCTCACTGGTCGGGAAGACCTCTGCCTCGCCGTACACCGACGATGAGGAGGCAAAGACGACACGGGCGCGGCCCGCGGCTGCCTCCAATAACCGCTGTGTGACGTGGACGTTGTCTTTCAAATAGATGCCGAAGGAATCGCCCCAGCTCTGCCGTACACCGGGCTGAGCGGCCAGGTGGAAGATGCCGTCGACCTCATTTGTGAGCGGCGCGAGCGAAACGGTGCACAGGTCGGCCTCGACGAATGCGAACGTCTCGAACTCCCGGGCCGCCGTAAGGTTCCGTTCCTTCAGATCCCGTGCGTAGTAGTCGGTGTAGGCATCGACGCCGATCACCTCGTGCCCCTCGTCGAGCAATGCCTCGGTGAGGTGCGACCCGATGAATCCAGCAGCGCCCGTGACGAGGTAGCGGCTCATTTCATGCCGATCGCTGTCGGGACATTGAGTCCGGTCGCGGTGTCGAGATCGTTGACGATTGCGCCGGCCTTCGAGACCAGCTCCTCGGTGCACGCCGCCCAGCTGGGAGACGTCACCGGGACGCGCCGGGCTGCGATCTTTAGCAGCAGCAACGCCTCGTAGCAACGCGCGCGGCGTGGGGCTTCCGCATCCGCCGCGCCGGCATAGCCATCGAGGAACGCCTGTTGCATGCGCAGCGTGTGGCCGTGCCCTTCGCATCGCCAGCGCAGGTCGGCCAGGAACTTGCCGATGTCCAACGACGGGTCCCCCATCCGGCAGCGGTCGAGGTCGATCAAGGTCAGCCCATCCGCGGTGAGCAGAACATGGTCGAGCTTGAAGTCGCCGTGCAGCACGACAGGCGTCTCTTCCGGGAGGCCTAAGGCGATGTCCGCGGCGCGCCCGACGGCGGCGTGGAAGGCGGGGCCGGTATCCGATAGCAGCGCGTCGATGTGCTGGGCCGCGCGCCCAACGGCCGTCACCTCCGTGTCGAGGGAGGCGCTCGGCAGCGGCACCATGTCCGTGGGGGCGCCATGGAGTTGCCGGAGGACGACTCCGGTCCGATGCATCCATCGCGGGTGCAGCGGAATCGTTCTGCCGATGATGCCTCGATACACCGCCGCGTCGTCCGTTGCTCGTGCGGTCAACGGCCTGACGAGGCCGACCGGCGAGTCGAGCGTCTCCATCCAGTCGGCAAGTGCGCGGATTCGCGCCACGGCGGTCATGGGTTGAGCCTTGGCGGAGATCTTGGCGAACAGGGAAGAGCCGCCGGCACCATGACGAAGCACATGGCGTTGCCCCGGCCGGTACCGAACCGTCGTCACGCGGTGCGGCGAGAAGGTCGCGAGATCGGCAAGCTCATCCGGATCGGCGATCCGGACGAGGCCGGGAAGATCGGTATCCATCGGCGCAACGAGCACCTGCATCTGCCATTCCGGCGCCCAGGCACGGAGCCGATGGAACGGTTGTGCCAGCCCTCGCGCCCTCGCCTCACGCTCGATTGAAGAGATTGCAACCGGGTGCATCTCCGGCTCCTGGAGTGTCCATGTCACCGCCACCTCGCGGTGGCCCCAGTCGGCGCCCTGGCGATCACGAACTCCGGCCGTGTACCAGGCGCTGAGTTTCCGGCCCGGCTTGTACTTCGTCCGGTGGCGCAGCAGCGAAGTGATCGTGTGGCCGTCGAGTAGCAACTGCTGGAGCTCGCGCCGCACCGCACGCTGCGGCTCCCGTGCACAGAGCAGCCACCGCACTCCGTCGATGCCGCGCTCGGCGTTTATGATGGGGCTGACATTCATATGTTGCTCCCACCGAGACGCTGGCGAAGCAGCGCCATCCTGTATGGCAGCCGGTCGAACTTGACCTTCGTCCAGCAGTGCAGCACGCCGGTGATCGCGTTGACCGTGTCCCAAAGGGCTACGACGTCGCGATCGATCGGCCGGTGCTGCTGATACCCCGATATGAACGCGTCGCACGCCTGATCGAGGCCGGCCAGGGTCGCGTCCAGACCGTCCGGGTCGCCCCGGTCGGCGGCTCCCGATGCCCTCAGACCGGTGTCGCGCAGGCCCGAGCAGAACAGTGAGACGTCGAGCGCGGCATCCGCCCGGCAGAAGCTGTCGAAGTCGATGAATCCGATCGCATCTGCCTCTCCGATCACGACCTGTGCCGGGCGGAAGCTGCCGTGTGCCGGCACCGCCGGCTGGGCGGGCGTTCCCGTGGCGACACGCTTCAGGTCTGCGATCAGCGCATCGCGAGTGTCCTCGAGGGAGGGAACGAGCCATGCCAGCCGGCCGATCACCTCGCCCACCTCATCCAGCTCATCGCCCAGCGTCCGCTCGTGCTCCGGGCACACGCCGCTGGCGTGGAGCTCGGCCAGGCCGCGGCCGACCCGATGCAGCAGGTCGTCAAGCCCGTCATCTCTGTCGTCGGCCTGCTCGCAGAAGCGCAGGCGGATCCGGTCCTTGAGCGTCTGGCGATGCCGGATCCCGCGCTGAAGCAGGACCGGGCCATCTGGCAGGTACGCGAGCGGCTCCGCGATCGACACCGCCGACGAGCGGCGAAGCGGCGAATCCCACAACGCCCGCATCGCCTGCCAGGCAACCTGTCCCTTGTCACCGTGGTGCGTCTTGGCGACCAGCAGCCGCGGCCAATGCGCCGGGCTTCCCGGCGCCAGGTCAAGCTCGTAGACGACGGTGCAGCGGCTGCCCGCCTTGTATCGCGTGACGTGCGGCCGGCATGCGGCCACCGCGAACCCGGCGAATGCGTCCGACGCCCCAAGCGTGTCCTCGATCAGCTGTCTGGCCAGCTCGGCGTCCAGCAACCTTGACATCGACGGTAGGCCGCCATCACTGGATTGGCTACGAAGCTGCAGGCGCAGCTCGGGAAGCGAGCATCGCCAGTCCGGAGCGCCGATCTCACCGATCTGCATGTCCTCGAAGGGCTCCGAGGATGGGTCGACCACGTCCCCGCGCAGCGTAATCTCGCGGGCGGGTGCGCTGGGATCCGCCAGCTCCGCGTGGTAGATGGCACCACAGCCGCCCTGTTTGATGCGGATCCGTTCGAGTCGACACGCGATCACGCCGGGCACGCGGCGCCGCAGAGCCTGCGCGACCTGGTCTGGGTCGGCGATCGCCGCCAGCCAGGCCGGCGGTGCCTGGAGCGGCGAAAGTCGATCTGCGCGAACAACTGCGTGTCTGGTCAGGGGAGGTTGCACGACAGGCGCTCCTCGATCAGGGCAAGCGCTGCGACGATGCGCTGCGCCTTGAGTTTCTGCCAGCTGTGCGCCGCCCTGCGAATCAGGCTGAGCAGCTCGTAGCCAAGGGTTCGCGAGCGCAGCTGCGGTGCCGAGTCGGCCGTGACCGCGTAGGTGTCCATGAACGCCATCGCCAGCTCGTCGACCAGGTCGCCGGCGGCGGCGACGCTGCGGGCGTCGGTCGCCGTCAAGCGAAGGTACGCAAGGAAGTGCCCGAGATCGAGCGGCGG
Source organism: Gaiellales bacterium (assembly GCA_035473255.1). Classification (GTDB taxonomy): domain Bacteria; phylum Actinomycetota; class Thermoleophilia; order Gaiellales; family JAICJC01; genus JAICYJ01. The sequence goes on along the minus strand of DATIOK010000052.1, from coordinate 29,504 downwards.
TTCTGCCATGCATGCCGTGTCCAGGTCAATCAGCGTCGCCTTAGTGGCGCCCACGAGGATCTGGTTGTGCTTGTAGTCCCCATGACACGGGCGCATCGGCATCGCTTCGGAGGACTCGAGCAACTCGCCGGCATGCCGGAGATGCTGAAGCAGGACGGAGTGAAGGCCGGGAGCGAGCGGTGCCATCGCATTCAGGGTGGCCGCGAGTGTCCGCATCTGCCGGTCGGGGGTGCGAAACGGCGCCAGCTTGGCCCCTGAGCAGTGGAGCTCGGCCGCGATCTGGGCACACGCCTCGACGGCTCTGCGTGCTGCGCCGTCGTCCGGCCCGCTTCGCAGGTGGTGCTTGATCTTCCGTGCGTAGCCCGGGCCGGCGGGGATCGCATCGAACACCAGCAGATTGAGGGCGCGGTCGTAACCCACCAGGTGGGGGACGTCGAAGCCGCGATGCCCGCGCAGGGCGTGGATAGCCCGCCGCGCTGCCTTCCCGCCGCCGTCGCCGTCGACCTTGCCGACGAGGACGCTTCGCCCCTGCGCGGGTCGCTGTGCCTCGTAGGTGAGGATGCATCGCCGGCCGGTACCGTACCGGGCCAGCGTCACTCGGATGTCGCCGCTGAGGCCGCCTGACTCGAGCAGCGGAGCCACCCTACGTGGGTCGGTCGCCCAAAGCAGCGTCGGCAGGCGCGCGTCGACAGGAAACGCCGACACCGTCATGCCGAGCTGCCGGAGGCATGCCACCGGCCGGCTGAACGCCGCCAGCTCGCTGCGTCCGTGCGCCTGCCGGGCGAGTGGCGCGAGCCTGGTGCGAAGGTGGGTCTCCGCGGCGCTGGCGTTCGCAAATACGGTGGCGTTAACCGGTATTGCGGTGACCTGCCCATCGTGATCCCTCACGTCGATTCGGTACCGCAGGTCGCACCCGGCCCCGGGGGTGTAGCGGACGTTGCCCGGCTCGCATCTGACAACGCGATCGCCCTTTGAGGCGTCAAGGAGCGTCTCTTCCAGGTGCCCTGCCATCAGATCGCCGTCGAGCGCTATGGTCAGCGCCGGAAGGTGCGAGCGAACGCTCTCGCTCCAGGCCTGGGTGAGATCGGTTGGCCCAGGAGAGGACTGGGGATGCAGCCGGGTACTCATCCGGCATCCTCCTCGAGGATCGCCGCTGCGCGGTCCGCCCGAGCCGCCTTGAGCTGCTGCCGGCTGTTGAGGACGATCCTGCAGAGCGCCAGCCCCTGGTAGGCAGTCACCCTCCGTCGCAGATCTGGGCGACCACATTGTGGGAGGCCGGCGAGCTTCATGTAGCCGGTCAGGAAGCGCTCGCGCAGGGTGACGTCTCCGTGCGCGGACATGCCGAGATAGGCACAGAAGCGGCCGACATCTGAGGCCGGCTCCGCCATCGCGGCGTCGTCGAAGTCGAGCAGTCCGCAAGAGTCGGCGTCGCCTATCACCTGTGCCGGTGTGAAGTCGCCGTGGCACAGGCGCGCGGGGAGCGGCTCGGTGTTCGCGGCGATGGCGACCGATCGCTCGATCCACCGCTCGATCCGAGGGTCGGGATGCAGTGGCTCCATCAAGTCGGCCTCGCGGCGCAGCGACGCCACCTCGTCTTCGATCCTGCGTGCGGCGCCGGTCGCGGGTGATCCGTGGAGCCGCGCGGCCACCGCCGCGCAGACGTCGACGGCCTCGCCCCGCTCGCCGTCGCTGCGCGCGAACCTGAACAGCGGTCGACCCGGAATACCCTCCAGCAGCACCATCTCCAGGTCATGCATCGTCGCCAGCACTCGTGGCACGCGGATGTCGCCGGCGATGGCACCGTCCAAGCCGGCTAGGAGCGACGTGTCGGGTAGCCGGCCGCCGGCGTACAGCTTCCCGTAGGCGGTGCCTGCGTTGGTTGTGTAGCGCAGCACGCACCGATCGCGGCGGGGGTAGTGAGCGAGGGTGACCGCGAGGCCGTCGCCACCAAGCAGGTCGGCCAGCCGCCGCTGGATCGTGGCGGCGTGTGAAGCGGCAACGAGTGTGGGCAGGTCGGGATCGATGGGAAACGCGTACGCGGCCATGCCGAGCCCGTCGATCGTGGCGACCGGGGCCACGAACGGGATCAGCTCCGGCCGGCCAGCCGCCGCGGCAGCGAGCGGGGCCAGTCTGCCGATCAACGCCTCCGGCCCATCGCCTGAGGCCGTGAGCGATCGCGCGCCGATGAGGGCCTGGCAGCGGTCACGACTTCCCCGCCGCAACTGCAGCAGGTAGCGAAGACGGAGCCCTTCGCCGGGACGGTAAAGCGCCTTGCCGGGGGTGCAGTGCTCAATTCTCCACCCACCAGTGGCGTCGATCATCGGGGTCAGAGCCTCACGCGCCGTGTCCGGATCGAGTTCCGCCGTGAGGGACGGCACCTCCCAGTGGTGCGCCGGGGCCGGCGGCGGGTCGGACAGCCGCACCGTCATGAACTTTCCGCCACCGGCTTGAGCAGCTGCTGTTCGTAGAGCTTCGCGTAGCCGGCCCCCTCCTGGACGAGCTCGCGGTGGGTTCCGGTGCCGACGATCCGTCCCCGATTGATGACCAGGACACGGTCGGCGCTGGCCAGCAGCTTGAAATCGTGCGAGATCAGCAGGGTGGTCTTCCCGATCATCAGCTCGCGCAGCCCTTCCAGCACCTGAGATGCCGCCTCGACGTCGAGTCCGGTAGTCGGCTCGTCGAGGATCATGATCGGGGTCGCCCGGATCATCGCGCGGGCAATCGCGAGCCGTTGCCGCTGCCCGCCCGAAAGGTTGGCTCCTCCCTCGGCCAGATCGCAGTCGTAGCCGCCCGGCAGCTGCTCGATGAACTCGTGGGCGTTCGCCCGGACAGCGGCGGCGACGATCTGCTCGCGAGTCGCGTCGGTGCGCCCGTAGGCGATGTTGTCGGCCACCGTGCCACTCAGCAGCACGGTGTCCTGCAGCACCATGCTGATCTGTGACCGCAGCGAGTCCAACGTGAACCCGCGGATGTCGTGGCCGTCGATCAGCACGGCCCCGCGGTCGGGGTCATAGAGCCGCGGGATCAGCTGCGCGATCGTCGACTTTCCGGCGCCGCTGGGCCCGGACAGCGCGACGACTTCACCGGGCTCGATTCCGAAGCTGACGTCCTCGAGTGCCGGCGGACGATCGGCGGCCGGCGTGCCGGCCCCGCGGTCGGACTCCTCGGTTCGGTAGCCGAAGGTAACGTCACGAAGCGCGACGCGCCCCGCCAGCGCTGGGGCCGGGCGCGCGTCCGGCTCGTCGTGGACAGTCACCGGCTGGTCTAGCAAGTCGGCGATTCGCTCGACGCTTGCGAACACCTTCGAGATCTGATTCCACTGCTTGATCACGCGCTTTGACGGCTTGAACATCTGCCGGATCAACAGCACCACCAGGATTAGCGTTCCCAGGCTCATCTGCTTGTGCTCGAGCAGGTAGACGCTTACGAGCGTGGTCGCGACCATCGCGATCGCCTCGAACACGGTCACAATCCAGCTGAACCACGCGTCCAGTCGCGCCGAGTGCAGAGCGGCGTCCATCGCCTTGCTGCTGTTGTCGACGAACTTCTGCTCGTCGTGGCCGCCGCGGCCGAACATCTGCACGACGCGGATCGAGTTGAGCATCTCCTGTGTGGCCGCGGCCAGGTCGCCCTCTCGCGCGCGCTGGCGTTTCGCGGTCGCCTTGATCCGGGTCGAGAAGTACCACGAGATCGCCGATGTCCCGGGCAGCACGATCAGCGCGACGATCAACACCTGCCAGGCCTCGTACCAGATGAAGGCCAGCGTCGCGATCAGCAGGAGCACGCTCCCGACCAGATCGCTCAGGCTATCGATGATGAACTGTTCGAACTCCTTGACGTCGCCAACCACGCGGAAGAGGACGTCGCCCTTGCGGCTGCGGTCGTGAAAGGCCAGCGACAGCTTCTGCAGATGCGAGAACAGACCGATTCGCATCCGGAAGCCGAGGGTGCGGCCGCCGCGGGCGAGGTAGATCTCGGCGAGCGAGTCGGTCGCGCTGTTGACAATGAGTAACACGACCAGCACCACGCTCAGACACACCACAGTCGCCCACGGCTGCGTGTCGATTCCCGGGAACCCCAGCGGACCCTGCGTGCCGTCGAAGTAGTCGATGATGTAGGTGAGCGGGTACCAGGCGAAGATCGCCGTGACCGCCTCGACGCTCAGCAGCAGGAACGCGCCGACGAACAGGCGCTGGTTGCCCTGCGTGAATCGGGCGATCAGCAGTAGACAGCGGCGGATGTCCTCACGACGCCCGAGCTGACGTGTCGCGTGCGACTGCGCTGTAGCGCGCTTGAATATGTAGGCTGTGATCAGTCCGACCAGGAGGCATCCGATGATCGACGCGGCGATGATTTTCGGTGCAGTCTTGTAGCTCATGTCCGCGGCGAACACGATCATGTCGTCAGCTCCTTCGGCTTCAGCATTTCTGCGATCTGCAGTGCGTTGGTGTGTGCATCGAACTGTTCGGCAATGACTCGCTGCCCCGCGGTTGCGAGCTTCCGGCGAAGAGCCGAATCACCGAGCAGTCGTTCCAGCTGCGCGGCGATCGTCAGGATGTCCCCGGGCTGCGCGACCAGGCCGGTGCGCTCGTGGATCAGCACCTCGGTGATGCCTCCTGCCGCGGTGCTTACTACCGGCACGCCGCAGGCCAACGACTCCAGGATGACGTTGGGAATGCCGTCCCGGTCGCCGTCATCAGCCACGATCGGCGTCAGCGCGAACACCGTGGCCCGGCCGAACTCCTTTAGCAACTGATCTTGCCGGAGCGCGCCAGTAAGCACCACGTCATCGGCGAGCCCGAGCTCAGCCACCGCTGAGGCAATCCGGTCACGCAGTCCGCCTTCGCCGACGATCACGCACCGGAATCGAACGCGGCGCCGCTTCAACAGGGAGCAGGCGGCCAGGAGATCCTCGAATCCCTTCTTCTCCACCAACCGACCGGCCGAAAGGATCACCGGAGTTGCGTCGGCAGCCGTTCGATCAGGCTCCGGCATCGCCGTGCGATCGATGCCGTGGTGGATCACTCGAATCTTGGCCCGCTCGCGACGCCCTGCGACGTCCACGAGGTACGCCATGTTCGCCTCGCAGCACGTGACCACTCCGGCAGACTCGGCGATGCGTTCGGCGAGCACCCGCGCCGGCGTCTGATAGATGTCGCGGGCGTGCGCGGTGAACGTAAAGGGCAGACCCGTGAGTCGCTTGACGAGCAGTGCTATCAGCGTCGGATCGTGGGCGAAGTGACTGTGGACATGCGTCACCAGCGGACCACTTGCACGGGCAGTGCGATCGATCTCATCGACGACGCGGAGCGCCGCATAGAAGCACGACCAGCGGGAGGCAGTGGTGTAGCCTCGCTCGAGGTCGCGACGGCGAAGCACGTACGCCGCAGTCGTCAGGTACCGGCGGGGTCTGCGCCGGAGTGCCCGCAGGTGTTCTCGGGCGACCGCTACTCGGGTCCTGGACGCACTCCCGTCGAGATAGTGCATTGGTGATCTCACCAGATCGACACCGCGTTGCCTGGTCTGTTCGGAGGAGGTCGTCATCGCGAAGATCAGCAGCTCTACGCCGATCTCCTCGAGGGCGAGGATCTCGTTGAGGATGAACGTCTGTGACAGCCTCGGGTAGCTGCGCAGGATGTATGCAGTCCTCCTACGCTCCCACTGCGGAGAGCCCGGCCGGCTCACGACCAACCGCCGTTCCGGATCGGGTCGATCAGCGCCAGGCCGTGGGCGAGCATGGCCTCCAGTTCATGCTCGAGCCGGGCTCCATGCGGACGGGGCGCAACGCCGGTGCCGCCACTCAACTGTTTCGCGATCTTGAGGCATGTGTAGGCTGAGAAGATCCGGAGGTCGGGTTGGGTCGTCCATCCACGGGCGCCGGTGTAGGCGTCGACGAACGATCGCTGCAGCGCGCCGGTCGGTGCGGGCGCCCGTCCCCGCAGTTCGAGCAGTCGCAGGTACGTGCAGAAGTGGGCGACGTCGAAGCTTCGAGGGCCCATCCGGACCTCATCGAAATCGAGGGTGACTGTGCGCTCGCCCGTGATCACGTGTCGGTAGTGGAAGTCCTTGTGGATCGGCACGTCGTTCGAGGTCCGCAACTCGCAACCGGCCCTGAATAGGCCGGCGGCGAGGCGACGCACCGCATCGGCGTGTCTTGGACGAGCAGACGCAACACGATCCGCCCACAGGCCGATGTTCATCAACTCCTTGTCCCAATCGAGTTGGCGATCGACCACCAGTCCCGAATCGTGGAGTGCGGCGAGCCACATGCCGGCCGCGCGGATCCCCGCGAGGACGTCGGACGTCGACAACCGATCGAGGGGCCTGCCGTCGGCACGGTGGTACACGACGAGCGAGATCTGCGGGCACCAACCCAGCAATCGCGGGACTCCACGGCTGGGCCCGAAGTCGACCTGCTCCAGCATCCTCCACGTCTTGTAGACGCGTTGTGCGCGCGCTGATCGGGCATAGTGCTTGCCATAGAGACAACCTGCTCCACTCGGCCCCAGCCCCTTAATCTTGTAGGCGACCAGCGCGCGGCTTCCCGGCTTCCACACGATCGGATCGGCTGCCCTGATGCGCAGCGGGTCCACCGCCTCCTCACCCTGCAGCGCGTCGCGCAGCATGTGGCGCATGGCGTTGACATCGAGCAGCAGTTCGAGGGGCGTCTCGAGGATCGCACGATCGTTCATGCCGGAGTCCCCACGGTCACTGGCGGTATCTGAACCGGCGCGGGCATCGCGCCCGCTGGCGATCCGTTCAGATCGTCGACATCGGCCCGCGATCCGTTCCTGCCAGCGGCTGACGAGGGCGTCCACTCGGTCAGCAGGTCGGCGGCGAGGGACGCGCCGTTCAAGGCCGGAATGCCGGCGACGTCCGGGATTCCATCGTCGGTCAACAGCTGCCTCAGGCGTTCACGAAGGCGTGCTGCGGTCAGCTCGCGCGGGGAGAGTCGCCTGATCAGCGAACGCTCGGAGAAAAGGCTCGACCGGATCTGCTGCTCCGCACTCGGCCCCCGCCGAGGGACCACCAGCGCCTTGCGCTGCCATGCGAGCACCTCGCACAAACTGTTGTACCCGGCCATGGTCACGATTACCGATGCCTGGCGGATCAGCTTGGTGGCATCGTCGTGAGACGAGTGGATCTGCACGCCCCTCGACCTCCTCAACCGGTCGCGTTCGACGGGAGCCATGTTCGGCCCGGTCAGCAACATCGCGTCGATGTCGAGGTCGCTGCGCAGCTCGGGCATCGCCTCGAGAAAGGTCTTGGCCAGCGGGAACGCGTCCGAGCCACCCCCGCCCATCATCAGCACCAGCGGTCGACGCCGCGTGCTGTCGGAACCGGTAGCGACCGGTCGCGGGGAGACGTAATTGCAGTACACGACCTCCCGGGCGTGCGAAGCGAGTGCGTACGCCTCGGTCGCGTCGTAGACCGTTCGATTGCCGTAGACGAGGACTGCCTCGTAGGCCCCGAGGTACTCATAAGCTCCGAGTTGCTCCCACGCCGCTCGAACCACCTCCGGCTTGTCAATCACGTCGCGAAGGCCGAGGAATACCTTCGGTCCCCGCCGCTGGCTGCTTGCGTAGTCGAGCATCGGCTTCAACTCGCCCATCGCTCCCACGGGCATGTGGTCGATCAGCACAGTCTCGGGGCGAAACTCGCGGAGCGTGTGCAAGAGCAGCTGGCTACGAAGCCTCACCAGCCTCCCGACCGCCATCGACAGCGTGCCGTTACGCCAGCTCGCGCGCCCTGTCTTGACGATGGTCGGCAGCTTCAGGATTTCGATCCCTTCCCTCACGCCCAGGATCGATACCGCCGGCGAATCGGCCACGATGAGGATATTGCAGTGCGGGTCGCGGAGCCGGATCTCGTTGGCGATGTTGAAGCTCCGCCGAAGGTGTCCGAGCCCCTGGCCGTCCTGGCTATACATGAGCACGCGGCTCATGTATAGGCCACCCGGTCCGCAACTTCCGCGCAGGCCGGGAGCAGCCCCGTCACTACACGTCGATCCACGACTAGCTGAGCGCGTTCGCGCACCCGTGGTCCCCCGTCTCGACGGACAGCCCCTCATGTCCGCACCCAAACGTTATCCAATCTTAAACATTTGTTTGTGTCAAGTGGCATTATCCGACGCGCTTCCAAAGCGTGTGACGACACATCCAACAGACGTGGGCTTTGGATCCATTCGTCCCACCGAACACCGCCGGATGCCCGACCCGCGTTAGTGCCTGGTTGCTCCTGTCCGAGCGGATCGTTCAGAGACCCGCCGAGGTCGATCAGCTGCTTGCTGACCTGGAGACGACCGGCGATCGTCGCCTTCGGCGTTCAATCAACGCGGTCACGAGATTCGCTAGTACCGAGTCGTTGCGGCGACGCTGCCCGCACTAGACGGTCGTAATCTGGGGCGTCGAGACGTCTGGCTCGGTCATCGAGGTGGGCGACGACGGCAGCCGTGGAGGAAATGCCCGACCGCGAATGATCGTGATCAGCTGACACCGGCGACACCTCCGTCGCGGCACGGTCACGGGCTCGACGGCCGTCGGCGTCCAGATTGGAGTCAAACCCCGCTCCCGCCCCCGTCACGGGCTCGTGACGGCGCCGTGACGACTGTCACGGAGCCCGTGACAGGGGATTCGCATGGTTGCGGAGATCCCACCCGAACCGGGCTCAGAGCCCGCTTCGGGGTGCGTTGCAGGTCGCTGCCAGGTTGAGTGACCAGTTGTGACCGGGGCGTGCGAAAACGGGGACGTTCGCAAGCAACATCGCCGTGACAGCGATGCCACGGCGGCTGTGACGCGCGGCTACTGCTGGTAGCCCTCGACCACGTCTGACTTGCGCAGCTGCGCGCCATCGTCGTCGAGGTTGAACTCGCGCAGCGCGCGACGCTGCCGCAGCAGGTCCCAGCACTGGTCGAGTTGCACCTTGATCTCGGCCAGGCGCCGGCGGTCTGAGTCCGTCGACCGGCCCTGCGACTCCGCCTCCCACAGCTCGTGCTCCTCCGAGACCAGCTGCTCGATCGTCCCGTGAACCTGTTCGTCGCTCATCGCCGCTCCTGTCGTGTCGTCGTCGCAGGTAGCGTACCCGCGTTGAAGTCACGCCCCTGCGCCGCGCCTAGACCGGCTACGTGCCGACGGCCCTCAGCACCGAGGTCACGCCCGCCTCCAGCGCCGACAGGCTGTAGCCGCCCTCCAGCACGAGGGCCGGACCGCCGCACGGCTCGCGCAGCGCCGTCGCCATCTCGGCAAACGCCGGCGCCGTCAGCCGGAGCGAGCAGAGCGGGTCGTCGGCGGCAGCGTCGAAGCCCGCCGACACGATCACCAGGTCGGGCCGGAACGCCACCACCGCGGGCAGCGCCTGCGCGTGGAACGCGGCCAGATACGCCGATTCGCTGGTGCCCGCCGCCAGCGGCAGGTTCACGGTCGCGCCGGCGCCAGCGCCCGCTCCGGTCTCGGCGGCCGCGCCCGTCCCCGGGTAGAACGGGTACTGGTGCAGCGAGACGTAGAGCACGGCGGGATCGTCGTAGAAGATGGCCTGGGTGCCGTTGCCGTGGTGGGCGTCCCAGTCCAGTACCGCCACCCGCTCACAGCCGAGCGCCCGGCGCGCATGCGCGGCAGCGACCGCGGCGCTGTTGAACACACAGAACCCCATCGCCCGCGCCGGCTCGGCGTGATGGCCGGGCGGCCGGCCGCAGCTGAACGCGGCCACGCCGGGGTCGCCGGCCACCGCCTCGACCGCCGCGATCGCGCCGCCCGCCGCGCGCAGGGCCGCCTCCCAGCTGGCCTCCGTGACGATCGTATCCGGGTCGAGCGCGCCCCCGCCGCCGGCGCAGAACCGCTCGATCAGCTCGACGTAGGCCGGGGAATGGACTCGCTCCAGGGCCCCGTGCGACGCCGGCGGCGCTTCCCGCCGCTCCGCCCCCGACGAGGCCACCGCCGCAGCCACCGCGTCGTAGCGGGCCGGCCGCTCGGGATGGCCCTGACCGGGGTCGTGCAGCCGGAACAGGTCGCTCATGTAACAGATGGGGAGCGGCGTTTGTGACATATGCTGTTTGGAGGAAATTTGTGGCCCGGCGGGTCAAAATGGCCAAATAATCCCCGAGTTTAACGCGTACTTAACATTTCGACGCGCGAACTCAGGCCGCAAACGGGCATAATGCCGCTGAGCCCGTCCCCGACCTTGTGACAGTCTGGAGAGCCTTCATGTATCGATTCAGCCGCGCGATCTTCGTCGAAATCAAGGATCTCGTCGATCCGCACCCTGAGACGGTATCCATACCTGAGGGCAAGCGGCGCGTGCTGCAGTCCTCCGAGGCGACGATCGAGCGGCTGGCGCGTGACCCCCACTACTTCGCGAAGCCGGCCCAGAGCCTGTTCCACGAGATCCGGCATCTGTTCTCGATCTCGAACCAGGCCCGGGTCTACAACACGATCGACCGTCACATCAGCGCCGCCGTCACCTACATCCTCGAGGAGATCGAGCGGAACGGCGAGGGCATGGCCAGCTGCAAGGCGACCACCCGCAAGGGTAAGCCCTGCCAGCGCACCCCGCTGCCCGACCGTGAGTACTGCCCGTCCCACCAGCACCTCGAAGAGCGCACGCACGTAACGGCCTAGCGGCGTCGGGGTCCGGCCTACAGGCCGAGGCTCAGCTGCTGGTGCTCCTGGAACCCGGACACGCCCACGCCCACCAGGCGTAGCGCGCCCGGCCGCTGCTCGAGCGCGCGGTCGAGCAGCATGCAGGCCAGCTCGCCGATCTGGTCGGCGTCGTCGGTGCCGACCGCGAGCGAGTGCGAGCGCGTCACGATCGAGAAGTCGGGGTAGCGCAGCTTGGTGGTAATCGTGCGCGCGCTACGGCCGCTGCTCTGCAACGAGCCGGCCAGCGGGGCGGCCATCGCCCGCACGCGCAGGTGCAGCTCCGCCCGCTCGCTGATGTCGACGTCGAACGTCTCCTCGCTCGAGATCGAAATCGCCTCGCCCGGCTCCGATGACACCGGGCGCGGGTCGATCCCGCGGGCGCGGTCGCGCAGCTCCAGCCAGCCGCGACCGGGCAGCGCCTCGCGCATGCGCTCGTCGTCGAGCGCCGCCAGCACGCCGATCGTCTCGATGCCCAGCGCCGTCAGGCGCTGCTCGCTCTTCGGCCCCACCCCCGGCAGCCGCCGCACCTCCAGCGGCGCCAGGAACGCCGCCTCCTGGCCGTCGGGCACATAGGTGATCCCGCCCGGCTTCTTCATGTCCGACGCAATCTTGCACACCACCTTGCAGGCGCCGACGCCCAGCGAGGACGACAGCCGCACCTGCTCGCGGATCGCCTGCTGGACGATCGCAGCTTGCTCCGGCGGGTCGCCGTCGGCCAGCACCAGGTAGCCCTCGTCGATGCCGATCCGCTCGACCACGGGCGCGTGCGCCCGCACGGTGTCCCACACCCGCCGCGACCATTCACGGTAGGCGGCGTGGTCGGGGCGCACGAACACCGCCTGCGGGCAGCGCCGCAGCGCCTCGGCGCAGCTCATCGCCGACCGGATGCCGTACTTGCGGGCCTCGTAGCTCGCCGTCGACACGACGCCACGCCCGCGCGGGTCGCCTCCGACCACCAGCGGCGTGCCCCGCAGCTCCGGCCGGCGGTGCAGCTCGACGGCGGCAAAGAAGGCGTCCAGGTCGAGATGCGCCATCATTCCCCGAGCATACCGGCGGTTTCTGCCGGAATATCGGGACAGAATCGTCACCGACCATGCGGCCTGGGTGGCGCGGCACCGGTAGACTGAATCCCTGCTTTGACGCACGACTCCGACAAGCTCATCCGCCAGCTTTCGCTCGTCGCCTACCTGATGGCGGAACAGCGACCGGTCACAGCCCGCGACGTGAAGAACAACGTCGAGGGCTACGCGAACATGGGCGACGAGGCGTTCGCCCGCCGCTACTACGCCGATCGCTCCGAGCTGCAGGGCCTGGGAGTGCCGATCACGTCCGGCCGCGACGAGTTCACCGGCGAGGAGCTGTACAACCTGCGCCAGGAGCACTACTTCCTGCCGCCGATCGACCTCACCGACGCCGAGCTGGCGGCGCTGCAGACCAGCTTCTACCTGCTCGAGGGCCAGTTCGCGTACGCCGAGCCACTGCGCCTGGCGCTGCAGAACCTGGCGCTGGGCCGCGCCAACACGGCCGACCCCGGCCCCAAGACCGCCACCATCGACCTGCTCGGCAGCGTCTACACGCCCGCGATCTCGCAGCGGCTGGCCAAGCTGGAGCAGGCCATCAGCAAGCAGCGCACGATCCGCTTCACCTACTGGACGGCGCGCAGCAACGCCACCGCAGAGCGCACCATCAACCCTTACGGCCTGTTCGAGCTACACGGCGTCTGGTACGTGGTCGGCGATGACTGCAGCCAGGAGGGCCCGGAGGCCAGAAAGACGTTTCGCATCTCGCGCATGCGCGGCGAGATCAAGTTCGCAACCCGGCGCGAGCGGGACTTCCGGATCCCGGCCGACTTCAACGTCACCGCATACCGCGATCGCAAGCCGTGGCAGCTGGAGCGCGAGCCGGCCGGCGTCGCGCGGCTGGCGGTCTCGGCCGACGACACCTGGCTGGTGAACCGGCTGTACGGCGGTCACGGCGACCTCGAGGAGCACGATGACGGTAGCGCCACGCTCACCACCGAGTACTCCAACCTGGAAGCGCTGTCCCAGGCGGTGCTGCTGATGGAGGGCCGGATGCAGCCGCTCGAGCCGGACGAGCTGGTTGCGATGGTGCAGTCCGATCTCGACCGCCTGGTGGCCCTGCACACGGGCGACCCCAGCCAGCCGGCCAAGCCCTCGCGCGGCCGCGCCGCCGTCGACGATGCCCCCGGCGTGCTCTCCCGCACGCAAGGCCCGGTGGCGCCGGAGCGGTTCGCCCTCCTGCAGGCGCTGCTCGCGTTCCTGCTCGAGCGCTGCGGCGATGAGTCCTCCGCGACCGTGTCATCCGCGGACATGCGCGACCGCTTCCACCTGTCCCAGCAGGAGCTGCAGGAGCACCTCGACCTGCTCAACCTGGTCAACTTCGGCGGCGGCTGCTACGCCGTCTACTGCTCGACCGACAACGGCTCGATCCTGGTCGACAAGGAGCTCTACGGCGACACCTTCCGGCGCCCGGCGCGCCTGTCGCCGCTGGAGGCAAAGGCGCTCCTGCGGGCGCTGGACGTGGTCGCGCCGGTGCTGGCTGCCGAGGCCCACAGCTCGCTGCAGACCGTGCGCGACAAGATCGCGGGCGCGTTCGGGCAGTACACCCTCTCCGACACGCCGGAGCCCCAGGGCGGCGACGAGGAGTCGGCCGTGACCACCCTCAACGAGGGCGTGCGCCAGCAGCGCCTGGTGCGGATCGGCTACCACTCGCGCTCGAGCGACGAGTTCTCGACGCGCGTGATCGAGCCGTATCTGCTGCGGCGTGACCAGCGCGGCTGGTACGTCGAGGCTTACGACCGCAGCAAGGACGGCCGGCGCACGTTCAAGGTCTCCTACGTGCGCGACGCCGAGCTGCTGGATGAGAGCTACCAGCCGCGCGAGGAGATGGCCGACCTGCACCCGGAGCTGGGCGGCGAGGTGGGCACCGCCCGCGTGCTGTTCGCGCCGGAGCGCGCCCGCTACGAGCGCGAGGGCCGCCGCGACGTGACGATGCTGACCGACGGCTCGGCCCTGGCCGCCGTCAGCTACGGCTCGCTGCGCTGGCTGGTGCCCGAGATCCTGAAGCACCGTGGCCACGCCGAGGTGCTCGACCCGCCGCACGTACGCGAGAGCGTGCTGAAGGCCGCGAAGAAGCTGCAGCGGTCGTTTACGCGGGCGCCCGCCCGGAGCTGAGCTCGACGTTGCGAAGCGCCACCCGCGCGTTTCGCTGCAGGTGCCGGCCGTCGTTGTCTGGGATGTAGAGCCGCCGGTAGCGATCCGCCAGGCGCTCAGGCGACTCATCCAGCCACTCGGCCAGGGGCGGGAACACGTCGTCCACCGGATCGGCCGGCAGCCCCTCGGCGCGGCGCTCGGCCCCGCGGTTCCAGGGGCACACGTCCTGGCAGATGTCGCAGCCGTAGACCCGGTCCTCGAACGCCTCGGCGAACGGCAGCTGCGGCAGCCGCGACTGGGACAGATACGACAGGCAGCTGCGCGCATCCAGCACGCCGGCCTCGACGATGGCGTCGGTCGGGCAGGCATCGATGCAGGCGCGGCACTCCCCACAGGCATCCCACGCCGGCTGCTCGGGAGCGGCGCTGGTCGGATCCAGTTCGACGTCGGTGATCAGCGCGCCCAGCACCACCCACGAGCCGTGACGGCGGGTGATCGCAAGCGTGTTCTTGCCGTAGACGGCGATGCCGGCGCGCACCGCGGCCTCGCGGTCGACGTGCCCATTGCTGTCGACGTGCACGACGAAGCGGCCGCCCGGTGTCTGCTCCTGGATCCAGCGGCCCAGCTCCCGCAGCCGGTCGCGCAGTACCGCGTACTCGTCGCGCCGGGCATAGCGGGGCATGCGGCCGCGCGGGCGGTCGTCCGGCTTCGGCGGCTCAGGCCGCGCGTAGCTGTGCGCGGCCACCACCACCGAGCGTGCGTCCCGCAGCGCCGACTCGGGGTGGCACGAGATGTCGGGCCGGCGCATCGTGAAACCCATGTCGGCGAAGTAGCCGCGGGCCGAGCGCTGCTCGATCGCCCGTTCGGTGCCGGTGTAGGGCTCGGCCCGGCAGACGCCGCATGCATCGATGCCGGATGCCAGCGCTCGCTCGACCAGCGCTCGGGTAAGCTCGGCCGTGTTCACGGGGCTCAGGGTAGCCCGCAACCTCCAAAAGGATCCTTCCATGCAGTCACGTTCCGTCGCCGTCCCCCGCACCGATGTGCTCGTCAGCGCGGTGGCGGTCGTCTCCGTGGCGCTGCTGACGGCGCTGGCGGCCCAGATCTCGATCACCCTGCCGGGCACCCCCGTGCCCCAGACCTTGCAGACGATGGCCGTGTTGGGAGGATCGGCCTACCTCGGCAGCCGCCGCGGCCTGGCCGCGATGCTGCTGTACGTCGGCATGGGCCTGTTCCTGCCCTTCTACGCGGGCGGGGCGCAGGGCTGGAGCGAGGTCACCGGCGCCTCCGGCGGCTACCTGGTCGGGTTCATCGCGGCCGGATACGTGGTCGGCCGGCTGCGAGAGATGAACGGTTCGCGCTGGATGGCCACCGTGCCGGCGATGCTGCTGGGAAGCGCGGTCGTGTACGTGCCCGGCCTGATCTGGCTGAAGCACTCGGTGCCCTTCGACTGGGGATGGACGATTCACTACGGGCTGACGGTGTTCATCGTCGGCGACCTGCTGAAGATCGCCGCCGACGCCGCGATCCTCGATCCGCGCGCCCCCTGGGGCAAGCTGTTCGACCGCATAAGGTTCCCCGATCGCGCCTAGCCAGACGCGTTCGGCGCGACCGACTCCACCAGCGGCACCATGCAGTCCAGGCAGATTCGAAGCGTCACCTGCGGTGTGCCTGACGCCGGCAGCGACACCCAGCGCCCCGTCGTGCCGGTGACCAGGAAGTAGCGGCGCGGCCGCAGGCCCGACAGCGTGAACCGGCCGTCGGCACCGGTGACCGCGGTCGCAACCGGCAGCGGCGGATCCGCCATCACCGGGCCGAGCGGAAATGCCCTCGTGAACGCGCGCACCTTGACGTGCTGCAGCGGCGCGGTCGTGTGCGCGTCGCCCGAACGGAACGTGACGACGCGGCCGGAGATGGTCGACGCCGGCCCGGGCTGCGTTCCCGATCCCGACCCGGCCATCTGACCACAGCCGGCGGTCGCGAGCGCCGCGAGCACGAGCATCGGTGCGAGTGGCCTTGGTCGCATGTGTCCTTATAGACAGGCGCCGCCGAAATCCGGTTCCCCAGCGGCACCCTCCCATTATCCGACATGGATCAGCACGGCCGCGAATGCCACGTACGACACGATCACCAGCACCGCTTCGGGGCGGCGCATCCCGCGCCGGCGCAGCAGCATCGCCACCACCGCCATCGTCATCGCCAGCGCCCAGACCGCCGAGAGGCGGCCCGCGGCAGAGCCGGCCAAGCCTCCCAGCAGCGCGGCTGGCAGCAGCAGGCCGGCCACGATGTTCATGCTGTTTGAGTTGAACGCCTCGCTGACCACGGCCGAGCTGCGGTGATGCAGCGCCAGCCGCACCGCGGCCACCGCGTTGGGGATGCTGGTCAGCCCGGCCAGCACCAGCGTCCCCATCACGGCCCCCGATATCGAGAAGTGATGGCCGATCTCGACGGCCCCGTGCACCATGCCCACGCTGGCGCCGATCACCAGGGCAACGGCCGGCGCCACCACGAGCAGGTCTCCCCGCGTCGCCGGCCGTTCGTGATGGTCAGATCGGGCGGCGCGCTGCTCCTCGGCGACGGCGCGCGCAATCCGGCGCCGCAACCCGGTCACGCGCTCGCCGTGGGTGATGTCGGCCGCCCGCTGGGCGGCCAGCCACACGTAGGGCACGAGCACGCAGGCGCACAGCACGAGCGCCGGGATCGGGCCCATCCAGCCGGCCGCCACCGGCACCGCGAAGGCTGCCACCGCGATGGCGGTCGCCCCCTCCAGCATCGCCGCCCGGCGGCCAAGATGGACGCGCCCGGCCAGCAGCGCGCCGATACCCAGCAGTGCGGCCAGATTGACCACGTTTGAGCCGAGCACCACGCCAACGCCGATGTCATCGTGCTTGCTCAGCACGGCCGCCGCGGCGGTTGAGACCTCCGGTGCGTCCGCGCCCACCGCCGTCAGCATGCCGATCACGGCGTCGGTCAGCCCCAGCCGCACCCCGATCCGGTCAAGCGCGCGCGCAAGCACGAAGCTGGAGCCGAGGCTGGCGACCAGACAGACGAGAAAGAGGGAGGCGGCGAGTGGCATGGCGAGATGTCGCCGACCCGTCTTCCCGGCACACCGCCGACCACCTTACACCGGCAGGTCGGCCGCCCGTGAGACCGTCCGGCCGTAGACTCGGGCTCACCGTGATGGAGCCGCTCGCACGACTGCTCGAGGAGGCGCACGACGGCAGGATCCAGGTGCCCGAGTTTCAGCGTGAGCTGATCTTGACGGACGAGTGGATGACGAGCCTGCTCGCCAGCGTCTCGCTCGGCTATGCGATCGGGGCGGTGATGCTGCTTGAGGCGGGGGCCACTGAGATGGGCTTCAAGACCAGCCCCGTCGCAGACCCACCGTCGCCGCCCAGGGAACCCGAGCGGCTGCTGATCGACGGGCGGCGACGCATCACCGGCCTCTACCGAGCACTCGCATCAGGTCGTCCCGTGCAGATCCGCCATGGACGCGACGAGCCCGTGCAGCGCTGGTACTACATCGACATCGCCGCCGCGCTCGACCCGGCCGTGGACCGCGACGAGGCGATCACCTCGGCGCCCGACCTCAGCGACGCGGAATCCGAGCAGGAGCGATCGCTGTTTCCGCTGGGCATGGTGTTCGGTGCCGCGGAGGAGCGTGGGCGCTGGCTGGAGGGATTCGCCAGCCACGCGGCTGAGCGATGCGGCCGGTTCGAACGCGAGATCCTGGCGGCGGTCGATGGATACCTGGTTCCGACCATCGCCCTGGGCAAGGAGACGACCAGATGGTCGGTGCGGGTGCATGGGGGCCCAGACGGACGAACCCTCTCCGACCGGTTTCGCGAGGCTGCGGGCTAGAAGCCGAGGACGAACTTGGCGTCGTCCGACATCATCTCGGGCGACCACGGCGGGGTCCAGGTCAGGTCGGTGACGACCTCGCCCACGCCCTCCAGCGACGAGACCACGTCGCGCATCTGCTCCTGGATCATCGCGCCGGCCGGGCAGCCCATCGACGTCAGCGAGTAGGTGACGGTGACCTTGTCCTCCTCCACCCGCACGTCGTAGACCAGGCCGAGGTCGACCACGTCCATCCCCAGCTCCGGATCCTCGACCACCCGCAGCGCGTCGAACACCTGCTCCTCAGTGATGCTCATGCCTGCATCGTAGCGTTCGCATCCCACAGCGCCGCGAACGCCGGCTCGTGCCCCGTCGCCGCCGTCTCGCCCAGCAGCGCCTTCGTCGCCGACACCGCCTCGCGCCCGGCCCGCGCCACCTTGCCGGCCATGCTCTCGGCCCGTCCCAGCAGCTTCTCGCGCGGCAGCACCGCGTCCACGAGTCCAGTCGTGCGCGCCTCGTCCGCCGACAGCAGGTCGCAGGTCGCGAACAGCCGCAGCGCCACCCCCGCACCAAGCAGCCGTGACAGCCGCTGCGCCCCGCCCCACGGAGGGCAGTAGCCGAGCTCGTTGTGGATGAACCGCAGCTTCGCCGCCTGCGCCGCGATCCGCCAGTCACACGACAGCGCCAGGTCGATGCCGCCGCCCACCGCGTGCCCGTTCATCAGCGCCACCGTCGGGACGCCCACCGCGGCGATCCGGTCACACGCGCGGCTGCCCCGCTCCGTAACCTCCTTGCCGGGCAGTTCGCGCACCCGCTCGAGATCCGCCCCCGAGCAGAAGATGCGGCGACCAGAGCCGGTGATCGCGATCATCCGCACCGACTCGTCGGCCGCCAACCGCTCCACCTCGTCCGCCAGCTGCTCGAGCGTCTCCAGCGCCAGCGCGTTGTCGCCGCCCTGGCCGCGCAGCGTCAGCACCGCCAGCCCGTCCCGCACGGCCGCCGTCTCGACCACCGTCGGCCCCGGCGGGGGCAGGTCGCCGACCGCCTCCATCAGCTCCGCCTTCGACAGCAGCCTGTAGCCGTCGATCCCGCGCTCGCGTGCCAGCTCGTGCAGCTCGAACAGCTGTGGCTCAGCCGTCACAGGCGAATCTCCTCATGGCGGGTCTTGGAGAACAGATGGATCGAATCGATGAAGCGGACGCGGTTGCAGCGCGAGCACAGCACGATCGACTGGGTGCGGGCGCCCTCCGCGAAGTAGCGCACGCCGCGCAGCAGGTCGCCGTTCGAGATGCCGGTGCCGACCACCATCTGGTGGCCCCTGACAAGGTCGTCGATGCCGAAGATCTGGTTGATGTCGTCGATGCCGTACTCGCCGGCCTGCCGGATCTCGGTGCGGCTCATCGGCCACAGTTGGCCCTGGATCTCGCCGCCCAGGCAGTGCAGCGCGGCCGCTGAGATGATGCCCTCGAACGAGCCGCCGATGCCCACCGCCAGGTGGTCGTTGGTGCCGCGGATGGCGGCGTCGATGGTGGCCGTGATGTCGCCGTCGGCGATCACCTTGATGCGCGCGCCGGCCTCGCGGATCTCGGCGATCAGGTCGTCGTGCCGCGGCCGGTCGAGCACCACCGCGGTGATGTCCCCCACCTGGCGCCCGAACGCCTCGGCGATCGCCTGCAGGTTCTCGGTCACGCCCTGACGCAGGTCGATCCGGCCCTTCGCGACCGGGCCGACGGCCATCTTCTTCATGTACATCCGCGGCACCCGCGTGATGCCGCCCGGCTCGCAGGCGGCCAGGATCGAGAGCGCGCCCACGCCGCCACGCCCGACCACCGCCGCACCTTCCACCGGGTCGCAGGCCAGCTCAAGCTCCATGCCGCCGCCGCCCATGGTCGCGCCGGGCGCCAGCGGGTGCCCCTGCTCGCTGCGGCCGATCACGACCGTACCACTGACGGGGATCGCGTCGATCGCGTGCACCATCGCCTCGCTCGCGGCCGTATCGGCACCGCGCGGGTCGCCCCGGCCCAGATAGCGGCCCGCCGCCAGCGCGCTGCGCTCGCTGACCGACGCCAGGTCGGTGCAGGGGCAGCGCTCCTCCGACAGCCTCGGCTCCGGCCGCGGCTGCTGCTTGGGACTACGAGCCTTGGTGGCCATCACCGGCGGTGACGCGGTTGCTCATCAGGTCAGGGTACAGCGCCGGGAGCGGCGGTGGCGCGCTCCAGGATCAGGTCGAGCACCGATCGCAGCGCCTCCTCGCCGTCGGTGCTGTCCACGATCGGCACGCCCATGCGCTCCGCCCGGCCCACCAGGTAGTCCTGGATGCGGCGGATCTCCCCGAAGCTGCGCAGGTAGCGATCCAACGGGCGGACGCCACCGGAGCCGAAGTCGCGGGCCACGAAGTGCGCCTGGTGCGCCTCCTCGTCCTGGATGGTCAGCAGCACCTGCACGACGGTCGCCGCGCGGTGCTCCGGCACCTCGACCAGCCCCGGCACCAGGTGCACGCCCTCGAGCACCGTCGACAGCCCCTCCAGCACCGCCCGCTCGACCACCGCCGCCGCACCGACCGCCACCTGCTCAGCCTGCTGGAGGAACCCGTAGAGCGCGCGATCGTCCCCCTCGGGATCGGGCATCGGCATCTTCAGGCCGGCGCCCGCCTCGAACGAGCTGTAGTGCAGCGCCGGCATCAGGCCGGGTGCGAAGAAGGCGCGCATCACCTGGCGCACGACATCGGTGGAGGTGATCCGGCTGATGCCCAGCCGATAGGCCAGCTCCGTCGCCAGCGAGCTCTTGCCGGTGCCGGTGGCGCCGCCCAGCATCAGCACCAGCGGCCGCTCCCGCCGCAGCACCTTCTGCCAGGCCTGGTAGCGTTCGACCGCCGCCGGGCCGTCGGCGCGACTCAGCACGTCCTCGACGATCGAGTGCAGCTCGGCGAGTGCGATCTCCTCGCTCCCCACCTCCTGCACGGCACGCTCGATGTCGAGCGCGAGCTCGTAGGCGTGCTCGGCCTCAACGCCCGACAGGAACAGGTTGGTGGCCATGCGGCCTTTCGAGAACGGCAGCGGGTGGCCGGAGCCGCGGATGCGGGGCTCGCGCTGGTCAGGCACGCACCGCCACCGCCTCGCTTGCGAGCTCGAGCAGGGCAGCGTCCAGGTCGGGCTCGCCCTCGGCCGGCTCAGGCACGTTGTCGCAGAAGACAACGCGAACTCCGTGGTCGGCCGCGTACTCGCAGACCACGTCGATCGCGGCCGCCTTCACCTCGACCAGGAACGTGCCGACTGCCGCGACGTCGTCCCGTCCCAGCGCCTCGCGCAGCGCCCGCCGGTCGGACAGGGCCGGCACCACCGCCACCACGTCGGCCTCGAGCCGCTCGGCCAGGCCGCCCGCGCGCTCGGGCGGGGCGGTCGTGAAGAACGCCACCGGCCCGTCGCCGAGCGGTTCCACGGGCGACGGTCGCAGCGTCACCGCCACGGTCGGCAGCCCGGGCGCAACCGCCTCGATCGCCTCGCGGGTGTCGTCGCAGCCATGCTCGGCCATGGTGATCACGACCAGGTGGCTGCGGAGCACTGCCACCGGCCCCAACCCCGCCGTCAGCGCCGCGGCCGGGCGGTGAGCCGACGTGACCAGCACCGTGCGATCGGCGCGGAGCGGCGGCACGGCCGCACCTGAGCCCTCCAGCAGGATCAGATCGGGGTCGAGTGACCCGGCCAGCCGGGCCGCCTCGGCCACGTTCGAGAGGTACGTACCGCCCGACAGGCCGCCGCCGCAGCGGCGCGCGCCGACCGTGGCGACACCGGTCAGCACGGCGTCCTCGAGGAAGTCGGAGGCCGCGTGCATCCCGGCTCGCGAGCGCTCCAGCAGCTGCTCGACGCCGACCGGCCCGTCGGACGGCGCCACCAGCTCCGGCTGCGCCGGGCCGCCGCGGCCCATCGCCACCACCACCACGTCGCGGCCGGCCGCGTGCAGCAGCCGCGCCGCGTGCGCCGAGACTGCCGTCTTGCCGACCCGCTTGCCGGTACCGACGATGGCCAGCGCCGGGTGCTCGAGCGGCTCCGCCGCAGGCGGTCGCAGCTCAAAGTCGGCGCCCTCGTAGGCCAGCCCGGCGGCGAGGGCGTTGGCGGCCAGCCACAGCCGCCGCTTCTCGCTCAGCACCGGCTCGTCGGACAGGTCGAGCACGCGGTCGGCGCCGCGGCGGGCGGCCGCCTCCAGCATCGACGAGGCGGCGTCGCCGGACAGCGTCTCCAGCGGCACGCCGTAGTCGGGATCCCCTGCCAGCTTCTCAGTCCCGCCCAGCAGCAGCGCCGCGACGACGTCGGCCGACGCGGAGGCGTGCTCGAGCGCGGCCCGCACCACCTGCGGGTAGTGCTCGCCGTCCACCAGCGCGAGCACCCGCGGGCGCATCAGCGGCTCCCACGCTGGGGCGGGTGCTTCTCGTAGGCCAGCGTGCGGGTCGAGAAGCGGATGATCGTCTCGCGGTCGTGGTAGGGGTAACGGCGGTAGATGTCGACCAGGTCGTCGCCGATCTCGACCACGTTGTAACAGGGCCGCGTGTATCCGCGCACGCGCAGCGACGAGACGGTGCCTGCGTTGACAACGAACAGATCTTCAAGCCGCCATGCATACGGCACGTGCTTGTGCCCCGACAGCACCAGGTTGACCTTGGCGCGCTGCAGCACCTCCAGCGTGTCCCCGGCGTCGTGCACCACGTTGCGCTCGCGGCCGGTGCCGGGGATCGGCAGCAGGTGGTGGTGCAGCACGAACACCCGGAAGTCAGCCTCCGGCTGGAACTGCTCCTCGATCCAGTCGTAGCGGCTGCGCCCCACCACACCGTGGTCGAGGTCGGGCTCCGACGAGTCGATCGCCACGAACGTGATGCCGTGCTTGCGCAGCACGGTCGAGCGCGGCCCCACCATCTCCTCGAAGTGCACGTAGCCGACGTTGCGGGAGTCGTGGTTTCCGGGGATCGTGATCACGTCAGGGCAATCCAGCCGGTCGAGGTAGCTGCGGGCCTGCGTGTACTCCTGCTTGTAGCCGAACGTGGTCAGATCGCCCGAGCAGACAACGACGTCCGGCTGCATGTCGTTGATCTCGACGATGGCGCGCTCCAGCAGGTTGGCGACGAAGTACGGCGACCCGCAGTGCAGGTCGGAGAGATGCGCGATCACGAACGGGCGTTCCGCTGTCATAGGCTGGCGATCATAGACCGCGCTGTCCGCCCTGCGAAGTACAGTTTCCAAGCGGAATGCAGGAACAACCTCGGTTCCACGCCTACGCGGGCGACTCTCCGCCGGCCTTCGCCAACGAGGCCGAGCTCGAGTGTGCGCAGATCCTCGACTACCACGGCATCCGCTGGGAATACGAGCCGCACACCTTCACGCTCGACGTCGACGAGGACGGCAACACGCTCGAGGCGTTCACCCCCGACTTCTACCTGCCCGAGCAGGATCTCTACCTCGAGATCACCACCATGAAGCAATCGCTCGTGACCAAGAAGAACCGCAAGCTGCGCAGGCTGCGGGAGCTGCGTCCGGACGTGCGGGTCAAGCTGTTCTACCGGCGCGACGTCGAGGCCCTTGCCGAGAAGTATGAGCTCGGCGAGGCTTCGTGAGCGTGGCCGCAGAGAACCTGCTGACGCCATCGCCCGGTGAGATCGCCTTCGGAGCGGATCTGATCGCCGGGCGGCTGGACGAGCTGGCCCGCCAGATCAGCGGCGACTACCGCGGCCGCGACCTGGTGCTGGTGACCGTGCTGAAGGGCTCCGCGATCTTCCTGGCCGATCTGTCGCGGCGGTTGACGATCCCCCACCGGCTGGACTTCATCGCGATCTCGGCCTACCGCGGCGCCTCCGCCGGGTCGAGCGGCCGGATCCGTCTGCTGAAGGACATCGACCGGCCGGTGCGCGGCGAGCACGTGCTGATCGTCGAGGACATCGTCGACACCGGCCTCACGCTCAACTACCTGTTCACCACGCTGCGGTTCCGCGGCGCCGAGTCCGTCGAGGTGTGCACGCTGCTCGACCGCCCCTACCGGCGGCTGATCGAGATCGAGCCGCGCTACGTCGGCTTCACGGCTCCCGATGCGTTCGTTGTGGGATACGGGTTCGATTACCGTCAGCGCTTCCGGAACCTGCCGGACATCCACCTGCTCGCGCGCTGAGCTCGTCGCGCACGATCATCGCAACCCGTTCGCGGTCGTGGCGCAGCCCGTAGGGACCCGCCCGGTAGGCGTCCTGGTGCAGGTCGACCAGCGCCGGCAGCTCCCGCTCCAGCCACTCGAAGTAGTGCTCGCGCACGCCCGGGCGCAGGTGCAGGAGGATCGGGCTGACGTGGTCGGCGCCGGCGTCCAGGCAGGCCCGGGTCAGCCGCCGGATCTGATCCTCTCCGTCGCTGATGCCGGGCAGGATCGGGGCCATCAGCACGGACGGCCGCAGCCCGGCGGCGGCCAGCCGCGAGATCGCCTCCAGCCGGCTGCTCGGCGACGCCGCGCCCGGCTCGGTGATCCGCGCCACCGCGTCCTCGTCGGTGCCGATCGACATCGCCACGCTCACGCGCGTGCGTCCCGCGGCCTCGCTCAGCAGGTCGATGTCGCGCACGATCAGCGACGACTTGGTCAGGATCGAGAACGGGTTGCGCCGCCGCGACAGCACCTCCACCAGCCCCCGCGTCAGCCGGTAGTGGCCCTCGGCCGGCTGGTAGGGATCCGTGTTCGTGCCCATCGCGATCGAGTCGCCGCTCCAGGCGGGATCCTCCAGCTCGCGCTCGAGCTTCTCGACCGCGTTCACCTTGACCACGATCCGCCGTTCGAAGTCCTCGCCCGAGTTCAGGCCCAGGTACTCGTGCGTGGGCCGAGCAAAGCAGTACGTGCAGGCGTGGCGGCAGCCGCGGTAGACGTTGATGGTGTGGCGGAACGGCATCCGGGACGAGGCCGGCAGCGTGTTGATGATCCGCCGCGCGTTGACCGCCATGTACTCCACGCTGGGCAGCTCTCGCTGCTCGGGCCCGAACAGCGCCAGCTGCGGTTCGTCAGGTAGCCAACGCATGCGGGCACTATAGCGAACATACGTTCGCCTCGCACGAGCCGGGCGAAAACCTGGCGCTACTGCTCGCGCTCAGGCTCTGCGGCCGGCTGCTCGGCCGGCGCTGTGGCGGGCTGCTCGGCCGCCTGCCCCTCGCTCAGCTCTCCGGCCGGTGCGGGCGGAGCGGCCAGCTCCGTGCGGATCTTCTGCAGCTCGGCATCGACCTGGGCATCGGCCGAGAGCGCGGCGATCTGGCGGTCGAGCGAGGAGGTGCTGGACGAGCCCACCTCGTCCAGGGCGCCGGTCGAGACCAGCTCCTCGACGGCCGATGCGCGCGCCCGCATCTGCTCCACCTGATCCTGCGCCCGCGCCGTGGCGGCGCCGATGTCCGACAGCTCCGACGACAGCCCGGCCGTCGCCTCGCCGATCCGCACCTGCGCCTCGGCCGCCGAGTATTGCGCCTTGATCACTTCCTTCTGGGTGCGGAAGGCCTCGACCTTCTGCGAAAGCTCCTGCTGCTGCTCGACCATCTGGCGCTGCTGCTCCTCGAGCCCGGCGATCTGCTGGTCGAGCCCCTGCAGCTGCTCCTGCACCAGCACCTTGCGCTCCAGCGCCGTGCGGGCGAGATCGTCGCGCCCCGCCGAGAGCGCCTGGCGGGCCTGGCCGTCGAGCTTCACGACGCTCTGCTCGAGCCCCTGGGTCTGGTGCTGCAGCCGCTTCTTCGCGGTGACCACGTCGGCCAGGCCGCGCTTCGTCTTCTGCAGCATCTCGAGCTGCTTCTGGTAGCTGTAGTCGAGCGTCTCGCCCGGGTTCTCGACCCGGTCCAGCGTGCGACTGGCCTTGGCCTTGAAGATCATCGTGAACCGCTGCCACAACCCCACGGTCATTCCTCCGGAGACGACGTATCGGGCTCGGAATCTAGCGTATCAAGCCCTCGCAGGGCGCCCGCGGCCTCCGCGCGTAGCCGCCGCCGCTCGCTCTGGTAGTCCTCGTCGCTGACCTTGCCGGTGCGGTGATCCTGCTCCAGGTCGCGCAGTCCGGCGTACGCGGCGTCGCGGCGCTCCATGAGTTCGAGCCGGCTGCGGTCGCGCGGCGACAGCGCCTGCTCGGGCGCTCCCTTCTCCGGCGACAGGAACGGCCAGGCCACCGCCATCACCACGGTGGCGACGATGACCGCCACGACGGCGGCCTCGATCGCGGTGCTCACGCCTCTTTGGCCAGCGCGGTCGAGTAGCGTCGCGCGAGCTGGCGGGCCTCGCGCGGATCGGGCCAGATCGTGATGGCGGCGCCCAGCACGAACACCAGGCCGGCCAGCCAGATCAGGCTCACCATCGGATTCACCAGCGCCTTGATCACGACCTCGTTCCTGCTCGGGTCGGCGCCCTGCAGGATCGTGTAGACGTCGACGCCGCGCAGGTCGTGGCGGATGTCGACCTCGTTCGACTGCGTCTTCACGGTGTGGTCGGTGAAGTCGCGCACGGCCGGATACAGCGTCCCCAGGGTGCCGCCTCCGCGGCTGACCACCAGCCGCGCCGCCGTGTCCACGTAGTTGGGGCCCGTGGTCGACCGCATGCCGGTGTAGGTGAGCGTGTAGCCGCCCACCTGCATCGACTGGCCGGGCTTCAGCACGGCCTGGTTGACGCTGCCGTAGGCACCGGAGGCGGCGATCCCGACCACCAGCAGCACGACCGCCAGGTGCACCACGTAGCCGCCGTAGCGGCGGCGGTTGCGGCTGACCAGGTCGATCAGCGCCCGCGGCCACGAGCCGCCGGCGATCGCCCTGCGGGCGGAGGCGCCGCGCGCGAACTCCAGGCCGATCGTGACCGTCACGAAGATGCACAGCGAGAACGCCGTCAGCCCCGGCCAGCTCGATCCCAGGCCGAGCAGCGCCAGCAGCGCGCCGCCGGCGGCGGCCGAGATCACCGGCCAGCGGAACGTGCGCCAGAGGCTGCCCGGCGTCGCCCTCCGCCACGCGATCAGCGGGCCGATCCCGGTCAGCGCCAGCAGCGGCAGCCCGAACGCGACCAAGAAGAAGTTGTAGTAGGGCACCGACACCGTGCTGCGCACGCCCCGCACCGCCTCGGACAGCAGCGGGAACACCACGCCCCACAGGATCACGAACGCGAAGGCCAGCAGCAGCAGGTTGTTGAACAGGAACGTCGCCTCGCGAGACACCACCGACTCCAGCTTGTGGTCGCTGCGAAGCAGGGGCAGCCGCCACACCAGCAGCGTGGTCGCGAACGCCAGCACGATCGACAGGAACACCAGCAGCGCCGGCCCCACCGGCGACTGCACGAACGAGTGGATCGAGTCGACCACGCCGCTCCGGGTCAGGAACGTGCCGAAGATGGACAGCGCGAACGTGGCGGTGACCAGCACCACGTTCCAAACCTTCAGCATGCCCCGCTTCTCCTGCACCATCACCGAGTGCAGGTAGGCGGTACCGGCCAGCCACGGCATCAGCGCCGCGTTTTCGACCGGATCCCAGCCCCAGTAGCCGCCCCAGCCGATCTCGACGTAGGCCCAGTGTGCGCCCAGCAGCATGCCCACGCCCAGCGACGCCCACGCGAACAGCGTCCAGCGGCGCACGGACGCCAGCCAGCGGGCGTCGGTGCGGCGCGTGATCAGCGCCGCCATGGCGAACGCGAACGGCACCGCGAACGAGACGTAGCCCAGGTACAGGGCCGGCGGGTGCGCGGCCATGTAGGGGTTCTGCAGCGACGGGTCGAGGCCGAACCCGTCGTGCGGCACGACGCCGGCCGTGCGCTCGAACGGCGAGGAGATGATCGTCGCCATCGATGCGAAGAACACCATGCAGCCGCTCAGCACCGCGGTCACCCACGGCATCAGCTCACGGTTCTTGTGCCTGTTCTGCAGCGTCACCAGCGAGGAGGCGCCGGTCAGCACCGTCAGCCACAGCAGCAGCGAGCCGGGCTGGCTGGCCCACAGCGAGGTCAGCAGGTAGGGCGTCGGCAGCGTGCGGCTGGTGTGCTGCAGGACGACCGCGATCGAGAAGTCGTGGCGCAGCAGCGCGATCTCGAGCAGCACCACCGCCGACACCGTGCAGACGAACGCCGCCATCACGGCGTTGCCGGCGCTGCGCATCAACCGCCGGTCGCGGCGCAACCCGGCCAGCACGGACGCCACGGTGGCGTAGGTGACCAGCGCCAGCACGAGCAGCAGCAGCGCGCTGCCGACGGTGGCCAAGGTCAGGCTCCCGAGCCGCCGCCCGAGTACTTGATGCAAAATGCAAACTGACTCGCGCAGGTTGGACGGTAAGCCCTGGACGGGTGAGGGCCAGATCGCTCAGGTCGTCGACGACATATGGAGGACATGGAGCTGATGGCCAGCATCGAGACAACTGTAGCCGCGTTCGGAGCCAGCATGAAGCCAGAACGTCGGGCCTCCGAACGGCATCCGCCGGTACATGGACATACCCGATGCTGGCGGCGGTCTCCTGGCGCTCGCGGACACCGGGCGGTGGTGCGCCCACCCGCAAGGCGATGCTGGCGCTGTGGCGACGCGAGCCGCGAGGCAACTCGAAGCCGCTCCACTCGAAGTCGCCTAGCACCGCCGGTCGCGGAAGGAGGCCGCAGCCTGACCGCGAAAATGTATCGAATGTTACTCGGTAGGGCTGCGGGGCTCTTGGTTGAGGCTTCGGTGATCGAGGTGTCGACGGATCGACACACGAGCGTTGAAGTGTGGACGATCAGCTGCGAGGGCATCCACATCCGTGCCAGCGCGCCGCGGCTGCAAGTCGCTCAGGATATGGAGTTGACAGCGCGCCTCTCGATCGACGGGTTCCCGCACACCGTTTCGCTCGTAATCGAGCAGGCCGACGTCCTCTCACACGCTCGGGCTTCTCTGCTGCTTCGCGTCGTTTCCGCAACGCCGGCCGGCTATCAACGCCAGAGCGAGCGGATCGGTCTCGCGGCCACGGCGACGCTCACAGCGCTGATATGTGGGCGGATCGTCCCTAATGAACAGGTACCTGGTCAACTGACCGACCTCTCCGAGTCCGGCGTTTGCTTCACGACCGCCGATGCCCGTCCCCGTAGCGATGATCGCATGCACTTATACTGCCGCTTCCTGGAAGGCGCTATCGACTGCGACGTGCGCATCGCCAGAGCCTCCAGCTACCCCACCGGCATGACCATCCTCGGCTGCGCATTCATCGATCCCAGCCCCGAAACCACCAGCGTCATCCGGGGCGTCCTTGCCCGCCTCACCCCACACCCACCCGGCCCATCGTGACCAGCTATGGTGGGCCCCTAAAACACCACGCACTGTGAGTTTCGCCTACGCGGCACTTCAGCGGCTCATTTTCTCGGCCGGCGATTGCATCACGGCCGGATAACCGGAGCCGGTCTGTAGAAACGTCCCTGTGCCTGCGCGGGTGGTCAGGCCAGCGCGCATGCAGTCGGATCTACCGAAGACCGGAGCCCCGGGACTGCCTGCCCGAAGGACACCAGGGAGTCGGCTACATCAGGGTAAGCACCACGGCGTCAGGCCTTCTTCGCGCGCGCCGAGACGGTGATCCTGAATGCGGCTCCTTGGCAGGCGTTCGCCACGGTGCTGGGCATCACGATCTGCAGCACCAGCGACTTCGTCCTGCGCTTCGGGATCACGAGCGCCCCCTTCGGGGCGTTGACCCTGAGGTTCGCGGCGACACCGCCGCAGCCGGGGACGCTGGTAGTGCTCGCCACTTTAGCCTTGACCTTCGGGATTTTGATCGAGAAAGCGTACGGGTTCTTGATCTTCACCGTCATCGGCCGGATCACGCCCGGGTAGAGCCCGCGCACCGGCAGCCCGGACAGCCTGAAGCCCTTGGTCGACGCCACCATCTGCACT
>DATIOK010000051.1:0-6203 GCA_035473255.1 Gaiellales bacterium | reverse complement strand
GAACAGGCGCTTGCGGCCGAGCCGGTCGGTCAGGTATCCCAGCAGCAGCGCGCCGCCTGCCGCGCCAGCCAGGTACATGCTGTTGGCAAAGCCGATCTGGCCGGTGCCGAGATCGAGCCCGCCGCCGCCGCCCTTGGTGATGACGGGCGCGATCAGGCCCACGATGGTGACCTCGAGGCCGTCCAGGATCCACGTGATCCCCAGGCCGATCACCACCGTCCAGTGCCATCTGCTCCAGGGGAGGCGGTCCATCCGGGCTGGGATATCGGTCGTGACGGGTCCCGTGTGTTCTGCCGCAGTGGCCATTGTCGCCTCCGTGAAGCTTGGGGATGATGTCCACACGGGCAATGCCCAGCCCCTGCGGGACGCTAAACAGCGTTTTTGACCGGCACGGCAGCGTCCGCGTAGCGCCTACCCTGAGGGTGATGCGTGGCTTCGTCGACATCCACAGCCACATGGTTCCGTCGGGCGATGACGGCGTGCGGTCGGTGGACGAGGCGGTGGAGCTGGTGCTCGAGGCGGGGTCGCGCGGCACCGCCGTGCAGTACGCGACGCCGCACGCGATGGACCGCCATCCGTTCACCGACGAGCGGCGCCGGCGCGTCGCCGCGGCGCGGGAGCAGATCCGGGCGCGGCTCGAGGGGCGCGTCGATTTCCGCGTGGGATGGGAGATCAGCCCGGAGCCGTGGTTGCTGGACGCCGATCCGCGCCTGCTGTCGATGGAGGGACTCGACGCCTGCCTGCTGGAGCTGCCGCTGCCGCACACCGGCCCCCGCACCCTGGACACCTTCGAGGCGTGCGGCGAGCACATCGCGGCGGCGGGACTGGTGCCCATCATGGGCCACCCGGAGCGCTGCGACCTGGTCTACGGCGACCCCGACCAGGTCACCGAGCTGCGCGGGCGCGGGTGGCTGTCGCAGGTGAACGCGTCCAGCCTGCTGGGGCGCCACGGCCGCGACGTGCAGGATGCCGGCTGGACGCTGGTCGAGACCGGCCGCGCCGACATCGTCGCCTCCGACGGGCATCGTGCCAATCGACCGCCCTGGCTGGACGAGGCATTTGCAGCCGTGGCCGCCCGGATCGGGCGCGAGCGGGCGCTGCCGCTGTTCACCGGCGCCGCGCTGGGGGCGCTCGCCACGCTGCCGCTGCCGCAGGCCGAGCCAGCCTAGGCCGTCTCGATCACCGGCTCCAGCAGCATCTCGCTGCCGACGGTGTTCGCGATGTAGCACTCGCGGTGAGCGAGGTCGACCAGGCGCGTGACCTTGGCGATGTCGGTGCCCTCGGCGACAACAATGAGCGGGCGCAGCGTGATGCGGGTGATGCGCACCGGCAGGTCATCCTCCGGCATCAGCGCCTCGGCCTGGTCGGAGTACGACAGAACGTCCACCCGCGCCCGCGCCGCCACCGCCAGGAACGACAGCAGCTGGCAGGAGCTGGCGGCGGCCAGCAGCATCTGCTCGGGGTTGGTCAGCGCGGGGTCGCCGCGGAAGGCGGGGTCGGCGGACACCGTCAGCGGTGCGGCCGAGGGTGGCATGGCGATCTCGTGGCGGCGGTCGTAGTGCTCGTAGCCGGCGCCGGTCGAGCCGGCCCAGGTGACGGTGGTGCGGTAGCTGTGCTCGTGGCCCATCCCGGCTACCGCGGGGAGCCGGATGCTTCCAACGGGCCGACGCTGGCCTCGATCGCGGCCCCGACCTGCGCCACCCGCGCGGCCAGTGCCTTCAGCTCGTCCTGGGGCGTCATGCCGCTGCGCGCGCTGAGCTGGAGCAGCTGCTGGTGGACCTCGAGCAGCTCTTCGAGTGCTTCCTTGGTCTGCTGGTTCATGGTGCACAGCATAGGGCGGGCGCTGTGCGGCGCCTCACCCGTCATGGTGCTCAGCCGTCGTACTCGTCGTGGCGGCGCACCCAGTACTGGTTGCGGCCGCCCTCGTCGCGGCCCTTGGGCACCGTGTCCAGGTAGTTGTAGGCGGTGTTCATGAGGTCGATGCCGCGACCGTATGCCGAGTAGGTGTGGAAGATGCGACCGTCCTGGTCGCGGTAGAAGACGCTCATGCCCTCGCGTTCCGTGAGCCCTGTTGGCTGCGTGCGGTAGTTGAAGAACGCACCGGACTTTGCCTCCTCCGGCGTGAAGGAGACGAACAGGTCGCGGCTGAAGTCACCGCCGGCCGAGGAGTACCAGCGAAAGCTCCAGCCCATCCGCCGCCGGTAGGCCTCGAGCTTCTCGAGCGGCGAGATGGAGACGGCCACCATGCTCACGTCGCGCGCGTTCAGGTGCACGATCACCGGGTCGAAGTTGTCGGCCCAGAACGAGCAGCTCCGGCAGCCGTCCTCCCAGTCCGGCGGATACATGAAGTGATAGACGATCAGCTGGCTGCGACCGTCGAACAGGTCGGCCAGCGTAACCGTGCCTTCGGGTCCGTCGAAGGTGTAGTGCTTGTCGACGGCCTCCCAGGGCAGGTCGCGGCGGGCCTGGCTGAGCTCGTCGCGCAGGCGGGTGAACTGCTTCTCGCGACCGAGCAGCGCGATGCGGGCCTCGAGCCAGTCGTCGTGGGGGACGACATCGTGAGTGGTTGTCACCAGATCCTCCAATCGTTCAACAGGTCTGTGTAATATCACGAACGTTGGTAATGTTCAAACACATGGTTGAAGATTCGGCAGCCCTCGACCTCGCCTACCGCGCCCTCGGCGACCCCACCCGGCGCCGGCTGCTCGCGGAGCTGCGGGGCCGCAGGGCGCGGATCACCGACCTGGCGGCGCCGCTTCCGATCTCGTTCGCCGCGGTCGCCCGTCACGTTGCGGTGCTGGAGCGGGCAGGGCTCGTGTCGCGGGAGGTGCGCGGGCGCGAGCACTGGTTGTCGCTGCGGCCGGGGTCGCTGGCCGGTGCCGAGGCCTGGATCGCCGAGCAGACGGCGTTCTGGCAGGGGAGCGCCGACCGGTTGGCCGAGCAGCTGGATCGCGGGAAGCGTAGGTGAGCGCCGGCGCGGAGCTGACCACCGCGCGGGTGGAGCGGCTGCTGCCGGTTCCGCCGGGCGATGCCTACGACGCCTGGGTGGACGCGGATCGGCTACGGCGCTTCATCTGTCCCGAGCCGGGCACGGCCGAGGTCGCGATCGATCCGCGACCGGGCGGCTCGCTGCGGATCGTGATGGCGTTCCCGGACCGCGTCAGGGTGATCGAGGGCGAGTACCTGGCGCTGGACCGCCCGCACCGTCTCACCTTCAGCTGGCGCCCGCAGTGGCGGGAGCCCGAGAGCGTCGTCACCGTCAGCTTCGAGCCGCGGGGCAGTGACGAGACGCTGATGACGATCGTGCACAGCCAGCTGCCGTCGGCGTCGGTGACCGACTACCAGCGCGGCTGGGGCAGCGTGAGCGCGCAGCTCGGGGGCCAGGCTGGCGCCTGACCCCCAACCGGTGAACTAGCTCGCCGACTCGTCCTCGGCCAGCAGCTTGTACAGCCGCCTTCGCGTCTCGCGCAGGAGCTCGGCGGCAGCGGTCAGCTGCTGCTCGGACCCCGCGTGCACGACCTGTCGGGTCGCGGCGCGCACCTGATAGATCAGGTCGCGCAGCTCGACGATGGCCGGCGGCACGTCCGAGGCGACTTCGGCCCAGGGCTCGCTGGGCGCGGCCGCGGCCTCGGTGGTGCCGGACTCGGTCAGCGAGAACACGCGCTTGCCGCCCTGCTGCTCGGCCCGGATCAGCTCCTCGTCCTCGAGCTGGGAGAGCGTGGGGTAGACCGATCCCGGGCTGACGCGCCAGGCGCCGCCGGAGCGATCCCGCAGCTCGCGCATGATCTGGTAGCCGTGCATCGGCTGCTCGGCCAGCAGTGCCAGGATGGCTGCGCGGATGTCACCGCGGCCGGCCCGTCCCTGGTAGCCGCGCATGCCGCGCTGGTGGCCGTGGTGTCCCCTGCGACCGTGCCGGGTGCAGCGGTCGATCATCTCGCGGAACTCGCCGCGACGCCCTCTCACGGGGACGATCACATACTCACTCATTGGTTTTCTCCTTCTTCATGTGATAGGTCAAGTTCTATCACGATATATCGTTATGTGCAAATGCAGGTATCCTTCCCTTGCACCGTCCGCCAACCATGCCTACAGTCGTGGGCAGGAGGAAGCGGGCTTCCAGGAGGCGCGATGCGCGGTTCGATGGCACGGTTGGCGGGAATCACGTTGGCGCTGGTAGTGCTGTCCGCTGCACCGGCCTCGGCGCGCCTGCTGCAGCCGGCCGCGCTGCCGCGCGTGGTCGTCGGGTCTGCCTACGTGCGCGTGAACCAGGTCGGCTACTCGACCAGCGCGGCCAAGCGCGCCTACCTGATGTCGAGCGTGAGTGAGGCCGGCGCCACCTTCTCCGTGATGGCGGGAACGACGGCGGTCTTCACCGCTCCGATCGGGTCGCAGCTGGGCTCGTGGAGCGCCAACTTCCCGCACGTCTACGCGCTCGACTTCCCGACCACCGCCGCCGGCACCTACACGATCGCGGTCAGCGGGCCGGTCGCGGCCAGGTCGCCCGGCTTCGCGATCGGCGCCGGGTCGTCGGTCTACGCCGGCGCGATCGGAAACGCGCTCAGCTTCTACCAGGACGAGCGGGACGGGCCGGACTACATCCCCTCGCCGCTGCGCACGGCGCCGGCGCACCTGAACGACGAGAACGCGATGACGTATCTGACGCCGAAGGTGGACGTGGACGGCAACTTCCAGGGCAGCCTGAAGCCGCTGGGTACCCGCGTCAACGCCGCCGGCGGCTGGTGGGACGCCGGCGACTACCTCAAGTTCGTGCAGACCGAGAGCTACACGACCGGCGTGCTGCTGAGCGGCCTGCGCGACTTCCCGGCGCAGATGGGACCCCACAGCGGGGCCGACTTCACGGCCGAGACAAGGTTCGGGGTGCGCTGGCTGCTGCGGATGTGGAACGACCGCACGAAGACGCTCTACTATCAGGTGGGAGTGGGAGGGGCCAACGCCCAGACCACCGGCGACCACGACATCTGGCGGCTGCCGCAGGCCGATGACACCTGGGGCGGCCACAGCAGGGCCGACCGCTACATCCGCCATCGGCCGGTGTTCCGGGCCGGCAAGCCCGGCTCGCAGATCAGCCCCAACCTGGCGGGGCGCGACGCCGCGGCCTTCGCCGAGTGCTATCAGGTGTTCAAGAGCACCGACCCTGGGCTGGCGGCTCGCTGCCTGCGCTCGGCCGAGGACATCTTCGCGCTGGCGGACACCAGCCCCAGCGGCCACCTGCTGACGGTGATCCCGTTCGACTTCTACCCGGAGTCGGAGTGGCGCGACGACCTCGAGTGGGGGGCCACGGAGTTGTACCTGGCCACGAAGGGCGGACACCTGCCGCCGGGGCTGCCGCACGCGCGCTCCCGCTTTTACCTGCGGCAGGCGGCGCACTGGGCGCATGCCTACATCACCGGCCCGAACGACGCGGCCGACACGCTCAACCTGTACGACGTGAGCGGCCTCGCCCACTACGACCTGTACCGGGCGATCTCGATGGCGGGCGGGTCGAACGGCCTGGCGGTGACGCAACCGGCGCTGCTCGCCGATCTGCGAAGGCAGCTCGACCGGGCGCTCGCGCAGGGCCGCAAGGATCCGTT
Organism: Gaiellales bacterium; assembly: GCA_035473255.1. Classification (GTDB taxonomy): domain Bacteria; phylum Actinomycetota; class Thermoleophilia; order Gaiellales; family JAICJC01; genus JAICYJ01. The sequence continues at coordinate 609 of DATIOK010000051.1, read as the reverse complement.
CCGGTTCGGGTTCCCGTGGGCCGCGTTCGACACGACGTCGCACGGCTTCGGCCTGTCGGTGATGGCCAGCGAGTACGACCAGCTGACCGGCACCAAGCGCTATAGCAAGCAGGCCGGCCGCTGGCTGGGCAACGTGCTGGGCGGGAACGCCTGGGGCGTCTCGCTGGTGGTGGGGGACGGCACCCGGTTCCCGCGCTGCATGCAGCACCAGGTCGCGAACCTGGCGGGCTCGCTGAGCGGGGCGCCGCCGGTGCTGGCCGGGGCGGTCGTCGAGGGGCCGAACGTCGTCACCTCGAGCGGTAAGGTGGACGGGATGCGCGACTGTCCGGTGCACCACGTCGACCCCTTCAAGAAGTTCAACAACGCCGCCAAGTTCAGGGACAACGTGCAGTCGTGGTCGACGGCGGAGCCGGCCATCGACCTCGCTGCGTCCAGCCCGCTGGCGTTCGCGCGGGCCGCGGCGGGGCTGAACTGACCGGGGCGGCAAGCCGATATGCTTCGGGACGGTCGAGCGCCTGGTGGCGACGGCCGGCCCGCCCTCTTAGCTCAGTTGGTAGAGCACTTCCATGGTAAGGAAGGGGTCAACGGTTCGAGTCCGTTAGAGGGCTT
>DATIOK010000050.1:0-6445 GCA_035473255.1 Gaiellales bacterium | reverse complement strand
CCGCGCAGCGTCCGCGCCCGGGCGCGGGAGATCGAGCGCACCATGCAGCACCTCGAGCACCGCCTCGGCCGCGCGCCGAGCGATGACGAGGTCGCCCAGGCCATGGGCATCACGGTCGAGGAGTACCGCACGGCGCTCTCGGACATCGGGCGCTCGAGCGTGGTCGCCCTCGACGAGCTCTGGAACCTGAGCTCGGGCGACGGCGACACCGTGTCGCTGCTCGACACGCTCGAGGACCCGAACGCCGAGGATCCCGACGCGGCGCTGCGCGTCGCCGACCGCCAGTCGATCCTGCGCAGCGAGATCGAGCGCCTGCCCGAGCGCGAGCGGACCGTGCTCGAGCTCTACTACTTCGAGGAGCTGACGCTGCGCGAGATCGGCGAGGTGCTCGGCGTCACCGAGTCGCGGGTGTCGCAGCTGCACACCAAGGCGATCCTGCGCCTGAAGGCGAAGCTGCAGGGCAGCCTCGAGCGCGCGTCGCTCGAGCGCAACCGCTGACAGACCCTGAGCGTTCCTTGCCGCCTCGCTCGTGCCGCGAGTAAGGTGAACGTCCCCACACTGTTCACCACGCGCGAAAGGGTCTGCAGATGCCTCACAGGGAGCCCGGAACAATCCGCAATGTCGCGGTGATCGGCCACCGCGGGACAGGCAAGACGTCGCTGGTGGAGGCGCTGCTGTACGAGTCCGGCACCGTCAACCGGCTGGGCAGCGTGGCCGATGAGTCCACGGTCTCCGACTTCGACGAGGACGAGCGCAAGCGCGGCATGAGCATCTCGGCGTCGGTCACTCACCTGGAGTGGGAGGGGCGCCTGATCAACCTGATCGATACGCCTGGCGAGCCCAGCTTCCAGGCCGACGTGCTGTCGGCGCTGCGCGTCGTCGAGGGCGCGATCATGACCGTCTCCGGCGTGCTCGGCGTCGAGGTCGGCACCGAGCGGCTGTGGCGCCGCTGCGACGAGCTCGGCACCTCACGCCTGGTGCTGGTCAACCTGCTCGATCGCGAGCGCGCCGACTTCTTCGCGGCCCTCGAGCAGCTGCGCGAGCGGCTCAGCGACAAGTGCGTGGCGGTCGAGATCCCGATCGGCACCGAACAGGATTTCCGCGGCGTGGTCGACCTGGTGCACATGGTCGCCTATCTGCACGGCGAGGACGCCTCAGGCCACGACGAGTCGGTTCCGATTCCCGAGGACCTGAAGCCCCTGGCAGACGAGTACCACGACAAGCTGATGGACGTCGTCGCCGAGACCTCCGACGAGCTGATGGAGCGCTACCTGGACGGCGGCGAGATCACCCGCGAGGAGATGGCGGTGGCGCTGAAGCAGCTGGTCACCGATGGCCAGGTGTTCCCGGTCGGCTGTGGCGCCGCCACCCGCAACATCGGCTCGCACGGGCTGCTCGACCTGATCGTGGAGGGCCTGCCCTCGCCGGCACGCGCCCGCAACGTGCCCGAGACCGGCGGCGCCAGCACGCTCGCCTACATCTTCAAGACGATCGCCGATCCCTACAGTGGGCGCATCAATCTGATGCGGGTCTACGCCGGCACGCTCAAGGGCGACTCGCAGCTGGTCAACAGCCGCACACACGGCAAGGAGCGGGTCGGCCAGCTGCTGATGCTGCAGGGCAAGGACCACACGCCCACGGATGAGCTCGGCGCCGGCATGATCGGGGCGGTCGCGAAGCTGAAGGAGACCAACACCGGCGACGTGCTGGCCGACGTCGACAAACCGGCCGCCGTTGAGCCGATCGCGCTGCCGGCGCCGGTGGTGGCGTTCGCGATCGAGGCCCGCAGCAAGGGCGACGAGGACAAGGTGCACGCCTCGCTGCGCCGTCTCCAGGAGGAGGACCCGTCGCTGGACGTGCACCGCGACGAGGAGACCGGCGAGATGATCGTGGGCGGGCTCTCCCAGATGCACGTGGAGACGGTGCTGGAGCGCATGCACCGGCGATTCGGGGTCGAGGTCGACCTGAAGCCGCCGCGCGTGCCCTACCGCGAGACGATCCGCAAGCCGGCCCGCGCCCATGGACGCCACAAGAAGCAGACCGGCGGCCGCGGCCAGTTCGGTGACTGCCACATCGAGATCGAGCCGATGGAGGCGCACGAGGGCTACGAGTTCATCGACAAGATAGTGGGCGGCGTGATCCCGCAGGGATTCCGCCCGGCTGTCGACAAGGGCATCCAGGAGGCGATGCGCAAGGGCGAGCTGGTGGGAGCTCCCGTCGTGGGCGTCCGGGTGCGGCTCGTGGACGGCTCCTACCACAACGTCGACTCGTCGGAGATGGCGTTCAAGATTGCGGGCTCGATGGCCTTCAAGCAGGCGGTGGCGTCAGCCGACCCGGTGCTGCTGGAGCCGATCATGCGGCTCGACATCGCCGTCCCGGAGGAGAACGTGGGCGACGTGATGGGCGACATGAGCAGCCGCCGCGGCCGCGTGCTGGGGATGGACCCCGGCCCGGGAACGACGGTCATCCACGTCGAGGTGCCGATGGCCGAAGTGCTCGGATACGCGCCCGACCTGACCTCGATGACGGGCGGTCGCGGCGACTACACCATGCAGCTGCTGCGCTATGACGAGGTGCCCGCGCACGCCGCCCAGGGCGTGATCGCCGCGGCTCAGCGAGACCGGGAGATGGTCAAGGCGTAGCCCAGCCCGCTCAGGACAGGATCTGGATCCGCACCCGCTGCCAGCCGGACAGGTGCACGATCTGGGCGGCATGCGCCGACAGGTCGAGCACGCCGCGGCCGAACGGGCCGCGGTCGTTGACGCGCACCTGCACCGACAGCCCGCTGGCCAGGTTGGTCACCCGTAGCTGGGTGTTGAACGGCAGCCACGGGCTGGCGCATGTGAGCGCGTTGGGGTTGAAGATCTCGCCGTCGGCGGTGCGGTGCCCGGCAAAGCCAGGCCCATACCAGGTGCTCTCGCCGTAGAACACGTTGGACGGGGGCGGTGAGCCGCCGCCGGAGCCGCCGGAGCCCGTCGAGCTGCTGGTGTTGCTGCCGTCTCCGTGGGTGGCGGCCAGCTGCGTGCGGCGCTTGCGCTCGCCGGCCAGGAGCGTCTGGATGTTCGCGTTGACGTTTGCCAGCACGGCCCGTGCGTGGGCGATCGCGGAATCCAGCTGCGTGCCGGCGGTGGCCGCTTCCTGCGCGGCCGTGGCCGCCTGCTGCACCGCCGCCTGCTGCGCCTGCTCCTGAACCTGGATCGTGTGCTGGGTGGCGCTGATCTGGGTGATCAGGTCGCTGCCCGCCGAATCCGCCCGCCGCAGCACGTCGACGCGTGACAGCAGATCCGAGAACGAGCCTGCGGCCAGCACGTAGGCGACCGGATCGCCGCCGCCGTTCTTGTAGGTGGCCACCAGCTCCTGCGCCAGCATCGACTGGGCCGCGTCCAGGCTGCGACGGCTGGCCGCGAGCTCGGCCGCAGTAGTTGCCTCGGCCGCGCGCGCGGACGCCAGCTGTGCTCGTGCCGTTGCCTCGTGGGCGGCCGCCACGTCGCGGCGCGTCTGCAGCTGATCGAGGCGGTGCATCACGGCGCCGGCCTGTGCCCGCTGGGAGCCGACCGTCGAGGCGCCGGCGGCCGGAGCGGCCGCGATGATTAGGGCCAGCACGACCAGCGGAGCGGCCAGTGTGCGAGGCAAGGGATGAATCCGCCGGCGATGTGTCAGCTTTGTTCTCCCAGGAAACAGACGGGCTGCCCCCCAAAGCGCCCGTATTCGAGCGCCGGAACCTTACCACTCCCGCCGGGGGTCGCTAGCCGTCGCCAACCTGGTGTCAAGAAATCCCCGCAAACCGCGGCAACAGGGTTGCAGGTGAGTTAGACTCAGGCCCGTCGCTCGACACCGCGGCACCGGAGCATGATGATCGAGATCCGCCGCCAAGACACCGATACCACCTGCGCCGTTTGCGGTCGTACAGTGCTGCTCGGAGAGCGGCTGGTCAGCTTCCGCAGGATCGGGCTGGAGGACGCGATGGTGTGCGAGCTGTGCGTCGACCAGGCCGACGCGCGGGGATGGACACGGGAGGGCGCGCCGGCCCTGCCGGTGCAGCTGGCCGGCCGCGAGGAGCGTGGCCTGCGCGGGCTGCTGCGGCCGCGAAAGCGGCACGTGACGGCGCCGGAACCGTTCGATCCGGAACTGCTGCCCGAGGATCCGGCCGACGCCGTCGAGGCCAGCCTCGAGCTGTTCAACGAAAGCACGCATCCGCGCACTGTTTCGGGCATCGCGCGCACGTTGGGGGATCCCAGGGTGAGCGTGGTGCGGCGCAGCCACCGCGAGGTTGTCGTGACCGTGGCGTGGGACCTGTCGTGGTACCAGTACCGCGTGGACATGCTGGGCGCGCAGACCGTGACGCTGCAGCGTCGCGGCGAGGAGCTGACCGAGCTCGACGGCCGGTTTCTCGAATGGAACGCGCAGGCCGAGCCCGACGGCACCGTCGCGCTGGCATCCTGACCCGACTGGCGCTCTAGGCCGGTCCGTCGATGCGCGGGAAGGTGCCGGCCGCGCGCGGACGCCTGCGGTCGCGCGTCGTGCGCCGGTTGTCGGTGGTGGCGCTCTCGCCCCGGCGGCGGTCGTTTGACGCGCCGTCGCGGCGATCCATGATCACCTCGACCTCGGGGTTGTCGCGGTAGTACTCGGTCATGCGCTCGAGCATCTCGTCCTCGAGCTCGCGGGGGATCACGCAGTAGATCATCTGTGTAGTAGACAGGCTGTGGATGCCTGCCGTCAAGCGGATATGCTCACGGCGTGGCCGCCCCCACCGCTCTTGAGTGCTTGCGATGCAGGCGACGCTACCCGGTCGTACAGATGCCCGGCGGCTGTCCATCGTGTTCTGCGGAGGACTGTCCCAGCAACGTGGCGCCGATCTACTCGCGGATGCAGTCGCTGAAGCCGGGCAAGCTCAGCGGCGACGGGCTGCACCGCTACGCGGCGCAGTTGCCGATCCCGCGCGAGCGCCTGGTGTCGCTCGGGGAGGGGTCGACGCCGCTGGTCTCGATCGGCACGCTGGGCCGCGAGTTCGGGCTGCGGCGGCTGATGATCAAGGACGAGCGGCGCAATCCCACCGGATCCTGGCGCGACCGCTTCTCGGCGCTGGCCGCGTCACAGCACGCCGGCGCGGACGCCACCGTAGGCACGGCCGGAGGCGACGCGATGGCGATGTCGATGGCCGCCTACGCCGCCCGCGCTGGGCTGCGCTCGGTGGCGCTGGTCGACGCCGCGCTCGAGGAGGGTGGCCGCGTGCTGGACGCGATCGAGTGGGTGGGCGGCCGCGCGGTCGGCGTCTCCGGGCTCGAGGCGCGGTGGACGCTGCTGGCCGACGCCGAGCGGTCGCTGGGGTGGCGGGCCGTGTCCAACCGCAGCACGCCCCCGATCGGCAGCGACCCGATCGCGGTCGAGGGCTATCGCACCATCGCCTACGAGATCGCCGAGCAGCTGAGCTGGTCGGTGCCCGATCTGGTGGCCGTGCCGTCGGCGCTGGGCGACGGCATCCAGGGCATCTGGCGCGGGTTCCGGGACCTGGCGGCGTGGGGGGTGGTGGACGCGACCCCGCGGATGGTGGCCGTAGAGGTCGGCGGCGCCGTCGCCAGCTCCCTGGCCGGCGGCAAGGACTGGGTGGCTCCCAGCGGCGACGTGCACAGCCTGGCGCGCTCGCTGGGCGGCATCACCGGCACCGTGCAGACGCTGCAGGCGGTGGTCGAGTCAGAGGGCCTGGTGGTGCGGGTGACCGATGCCGAGCTGGAGACGGCGCGGATCGTGCTAGGTGAGAGCGAGGGAGTGTGGGCGGAGCTGGGCGCTGCTGCCGGGCTGGCAGCCGCGCAGAAGCTGTCGTCGCGCGGCGACATCCCGGCCCGAGCGCACTTCGTCGCCGTCGTGACCGAGCATGGCCTGTTGGACGAGATGGCGCAGGTGCCGCCGATGCTGGAGACGGTCGACGCGCGGGTGGACGAGCTGCTTCGCGTGCTGGCCGTGCGCGGCGAGTAGAGTCAGCGCCGACACGAGCGACCCAAAGGAGCACCGTTGCGACTGACCGAGCTGACCGCCGACCTGCAGACGCTCAGGGAGAACCTGGCCGACGAGCTGCTCGCGATCAACCGCTTCGAGGAGCAGGCCTTCTCGCTGTCGGACGAGGACGCGAAGGAGGCCGTGCAGCGGATCGTCGACGACAAGAAGGACCACGTCGCGCGGCTGCTGAAGCTGCTGCAGAAGCTGGATGTGAAGCAGCGCGAGAAGATCGAACACGCCTGAGGGCGGCGTCGGCGAAACGGCGGTCGCGGTATACTTGGCCCCCGTCGTTGCGGCTGTAGCTCAGTTGGCTAGAGCGTCTGCTTGCCATGCAGAAGGTCGAGGGTTCGAGTCCCTTCAGCCGCTTTTTTCCGCTCAACCAAGCCGTTCTGGCGATTCCGAAGGGTTAGAACCTCGGCCTCGTTCAGGATCAGGATGGGACGTTTGCGAT
>DATIOK010000049.1:0-19189 GCA_035473255.1 Gaiellales bacterium | reverse complement strand
CAGACGGCCGTCCTCGATCGCGAGCGTGCGCGTCGCGATAGCCTCGATCAGCGCCCGGTCGTGCGAAACCAGCAGCAACGTGCCGGGAAAGGCCTCCAGCGCGTCCTCGAGCGCCTCTCGGCTCTCGATGTCGAGGTGGTTGGTGGGCTCGTCCAGCACCAGCAGGTTGGCGCCCGAGACCACGATCCGGGCCAGCGCCAGCCGACGCCGCTCGCCGCCGGAGAGCACGCTGACCGGCTTCTCGACCTGGTCGCCGGAGAACAGGAAGCGACCCAGCAGCATCCGTGCCTGCGGCCCTGTCAGCTTGGTGCCGTGCCCGACGGCGTCCACCAGCCGCGCCTGCTCCGGCAGCTCCAGTGACTGCTGCGAGTAGTAGGCCAGGGACACGCTGTGGCCGAGCTTGGCGCGGCCGTGCTCCGCCGGCCGGCGTCCCAGCAGCGTCTCCAGGAGCGTGGTCTTGCCGGCGCCGTTGCGCCCGATCAGCGCCACCCGCTGGCCGCGCTCGATGTGGAACGTGGCGTCATGCACCAGTTCGCGACCGGCCACCGACACCGACAGCCCCTCCGCCTCCATCACCACCCGCCCGCTGCGTGCCGGAGGCGGGAAGTCGAACCGGAGCGACCGCTGCTCGCGCGGGCGCTCGACCCGCTCGATCCGCGCCATCACCTTCAGCTTGCTCTGCGCCTGTCGCGACTTGGTGCCGTAGCGAAAGCGGTCGACGAACCGTTGCAGGTGCGCCAGCTCCTGCTGCTGGCGCTCGTACTGGTCGGCCTGCGCAGTCATCCGCTCCGCCCGCTCCAGCCGCCAGTGCGAGTAGCTTCCCTTCGTCATGCGTCCCCTGCCGTGGTCGAGCTCCAGCACGCTGGTGGCCACCGACTCCAGGAACCAGCGGTCGTGCGAGACGAAGATCAGCGACGCGTCCAGCCCGTCCAGGTACTCCTCCAGCCACTCGATCGAGTCGACGTCAAGGTGGTTGGTGGGCTCGTCCAGCAGCAGCAGGTCGGGCTCCCCGGCCAGCGCCCGTGTCAGCGAGGCCCGGGTCAGCTCGCCGCCGGAGAAGGTGTCCAGCTGCCGCTCGAGGTCCTGCGGGGAGAAGCCGAGCCCGCGCGCGATCCCCTCCAGGCGCGAGCGCCAGGCGTAGCCGCCGGCCCGCTCGAAGGCGGCCTGGGCGGCTCCGTAGTCGCGCAGCGTGGCCTCGTCTCCGGCGCCCTCGGCCATCCGCCGCTCGATCCGGCGCAGATCGGCCTCGAGCTCGGCCGCGGCGGCGGCGCCCTCCCCCACGTAGTCGCCCAGCGTGATGCCCCGGCGCAGCGGCGGGCGCTGATCGTGCAGCGCCACGCGGGTGCTGCCGGTCAGTGACATGGTGCCGCCCTCCGGCTCCAGCTCGCCGGCGATGATCCGAAGCAGCGAGGTCTTGCCGGCGCCGTTTCGTCCCACCAGCGCGACGCGGTCGCGCGGCCGCACGATCGCGGACACATCGCTCAGCACCTCGTCGCCGCCGAAGGAGAGGCGGATCTGGGTCAGGTGGAGCGACATTCCAGCACCACCTTGCCGAACCGGTCGGGCTGCTCCAGCCGCGCGTGCGCGGCCGCCGCGTCGTCCAGCGGGTACACGCTGTCCACGACCGGGCGCCAACGGGCCTGCCGCACGTGCGCCAGCAGCTGGTCGAACTCGCGGGGGCTGCCCATGGTCGTGCCCAGCAGGTTCCACTGGCCGTAGAACAGCCTCGGGATCTCGAGCTCCGTGGATACGCCGCCGGTGCGCCCGAAGCTGACGAGGGTGCCGCCCCGGCGCAGGCAGTCGAGCGCGCCCGGCCACGCGGGCGCGCCGGCGCTGTCCACGACCAGGTCGACCTCGCCCACCTGCGCCGGCCAGCCGGGGTCGGTGTAGCGGACGCCGTGGGCGGCGCCCAGCTCGATCGCGCGCGCGATCTTGTGGTCGCTGGACGAGGTGACGGTGACCTCGGCGCCGTGGGCGCGGGCGATCTGCACCAGGAAGGTGGCGGCGCCGCCACCGGCGCCGGTCACCAGCACGCGCATGCCGGGCTGGACGCATCCGCGCGTGACCAGCGCCCGCCAGGCGGTCAGCCCGGCCAGCGGCAGCGCCGCGGACTCGTGCCACGTCAGCTCCTGCGGCCGCGGCCGCACGTCGGCGGCCGGGATCGCGATCCGCTCTGCGTAGGTGCCCTGGCGGGGGATGCCCAGGATCGCCCAGCCCTCGGCCGGCGCGTCCTCCGCATCGCCCCAGCCGACGCTGGGGTTGATCACCACCTCGTCGCCCACCGCGATCCCGGTGACGTCGCTGCCCAGCGCCGACACGCGACCCGCGCCGTCGGATCCCAGCACGGCGCCGTCGTTGCCGGTCGCGCCGCGCTGCCAGACGTCGCGGCGGTTGAGCGCCGCGGCGGTGAGGTCGACAACCACCTCGTCCGGGAGCGGCGTGGGGTCGGGGATCTCGGCCGGAACCAGCTGCTCGGGGCCGCCGTGGGTATGCAGGATGATGGCGCGCATCGCCTGCGTATGATGCCGCGTCATGGCCGCAACCGCCTTTCGCTATCTCTCGCAGGAGGATGTGGTGGCGGCCGGTGGGCTGGACATGGCGGCGATCGTGGAGGTGATCGAGCGCGCCTTCCGGGTCAAGGCCGAGGGGCAGGTGTTCATGCCCCCGAAGGTGATGATCACCTGGTCGGACGAGCCCGGCACCGAGGAGAAGCACGGCCGTATCATGGCCATGCCGGCCTACGTCGGCGGGGAGTTCGACGTGGCCGGGCTGAAGTGGATCCCCAGCGTGCCGGACAACCCCGCCCGGCGCGGGCTGCCGCGAGCCAACGCGCTGGTGCTCCTGTCCGACCGCGAGACCGGGCTGCCGCTGGCGGTGATGGACGGCACGGTCGTCTCAGCCATGCGCACGGGGGCGGTCACCGGCGTCGCCGTGCGGCACCTGGCCGCCGGCGATGAGCGGCGAGCCTGTCTGCTGGGCGCGGGCGTGCTGGCACACACGCAGCTGGATGCGCTGCGGGTGGTGATGCCGGCGCTCGAGCGGGTGGACGTGTATGACCCCGACAGCGAGCGGGCGCAGCGGTTCTGCAGCCGCCAGGCCGACGCGACCGGCCTCGAGATGCGGTCGGCGGACACGGCCGAGGCGGCGGTGCGCGGCGCCCAGGTGGTGGTGCCGGCCACGATGGCGGTGGAGCCGACCTTCGAACCGGACTGGCTGGACGAGGGTGTGACGGTGGTGCTGGTCTCGAGCCTGGACGGGCCGGTCACCTTGCACGCGGCCAGCGACCTGCTGGTGGTGGACGACTGGGTGCACGAGTCGACCCACGACGGACGCTACGCGGAGCGGCTGGTGCGCGAGGACGTGGTGCCGGCCGACGGCTCGCAGGCGGTGGAGCTGTCAGACGTGGTGGCGGGACGCCACCCGGGCCGCACCTCGTCGCAGCAGCGGATCGTCGTCTCGCCGGTGGGCCTGGCCATGGACGACATCACCACCGCCAAGCACGTGCTCGACAACGCCGTGCGGCTGGGGATCGGGACGGAGCTGCGGCTGCGATCGGGCCCGCCGGTGTGGGAGTGAAGCCAGGCCTTTACCCATTAGCGGGGCAGTGGCTGCTCCCCGCTGTCTGACAGCGCCTGTGACGTGCCTTCGCGCTGGGCGTGCCACTCGGCGAGCTCATCATCCGACAGGTGGGAGGGCGGCAGCCGCCGCACGTACAGGGCGAAGCGCGCCAGGAAGGCCAGCCCCAGCAGCGGGGCGATGATGTGCGGGAGGTGGGTGAGGATGAAGCTCACGACGCCACCACGCATGATGCCACGGGTCGGAGCTCACACGGCGATCGGTTGCCTTTGCCCTCGTCCCGCCACTTCCCTAGAATGCGCCCGCAGCGCCCCGCTCCCGGGGCGAGCGACACAGGGAGAGTTGCTTGTCTGCCATCAAGGTTGGGATCGTCGCGATCATCGTGGGAGCGATCGGTACCGTTGCCATCCTCGTGACACCTTCCTGGTTCCCGGTGGCAGCGGCGGTGCAGGCCCACCGGCAGGACGACCTCTACCTGGCGCTGATGATCATGTCGTCGTTCATCATGGCCGTGGTCACCGTGTTCCTGGTCTACTCGGTGTGGCGCTGGCGCGCCCGTCCCGACGATCTCCGCGACGGCCCACCCATCCACGGCAACACCACGCTCGAGATCATCTGGACGGTCGTGCCCACCATCATCGTGATCGCGTTCGCAGTGGCGGGCGGCGTGGTGCTGGTCAAGAACGAGCAGACCACCAGCCAGGAGCTGGTGGTCAAGGTCACCGGTGAGCAGTTCGAGTGGACGTTCCAGTACCCCAACGGCGTCGTCACGCACGAGCTGGTGCTCGAGAAGGGCCGGCCCACGGAGTTCGCCATCACCTCGCTCCTGCACGACGTGATCCACTCCTTCTACGTGCCCCAGTTCCGGGTTAAGGCCGACGCCGTGCCGGGCATCATGAACTACACCTACGCCACCCCGACCAGGGTCGGCAAGTACGTGCTGATCTGCACCGAGCTGTGCGGCCCCGGCCACTCGCTGATGCGGGCGCCGGTGCAGGTGATGGAGCCGGCTGACTTCACGCAGTGGCTGGCGACGGAGAAGAGCCAGCAGTCCAAGGGAGGTGCCTAGTCCGATGGCGGTAGCGCACGCAGGTGACATGGCAGGGCACGGCCACTCCCACGGTCCGGTGCGCTCCGAGCCGCGCAGCCCATGGCTGCACGGCAGCTGGCTGCGCGCGCTGTGGGTCTCGTTCCTGTTCGCGTTCATCGCCATCGGCATCTCCGCCTTCATCCGCTACCTGCTCGGCGATCCGCTGCACGGCGCCGAGATGCAGGAGGTGGCCGCCACCTTCGGACTCACGTTCTGGGCGATCGGCTTCACGGTCGGCATCGGCTGCTTCGATTACTGGTGGGGATACATCATCGGCAGCCCCAACTGGGTGCAGGAGGATCACTCCGCCCACGGCGCGTACAGCTGGCGGGACTACTTCAAGGTCAACACCGATCACAAGGTGATCGGCATCCAGTACCTGGTGCTGACGTTCATCTTCTTCATGATCGGCGGCGCGCTGGCCGAGGGCGTCCGCGCCGAGCTGGCCGCGCCCGGCACCCAGTACTTCTCTCCCGGCACGTACAACGGCCTGTTCTCAGCGCACGCGACGCTGATGATCTTCCTGTTCGTGATCCCGTCCTTCGCGGGCATCGCCAACTTCGTGGTGCCGCTGATGCTGGGCGCGCAGGACATGGCGTTCCCGCGGCTGAACGCGCTCTCGTTCTGGCTGCTGCTGCCCGGCGGCCTGATCTTCCTGGCCTCGTTCTTGGTGGGACCGTTCGCCGCCGGCTGGACGAACTACGCGCCGCTCTCCGTGCACGCCCCGATCGGCGACACCTTCTTCACCATCGGCGTGCAGTTCGCGGGCGCCTCGTCGATCGCCACGGCGGTCAACTTCCTGGTCACGATCGTGACCATGCGCGCGCCCGGCATGAGCTTCTGGCGGATGCCGCTGCTGGTGTGGGCCAACCTGGCAACGTCCTCGCTGGTGGTGCTGGGCACCCCGTTCATCGCCGGCTCCCAGTTCATGGTGCTCTACGACCGGGTCATGCACACGCACTTCTTCGACCCGGCATACGGCGGCAACGTGGTCCTCTACCAGCACATCTTCTGGTTCTACTCGCACCCCGCCGTCTACATCATGATGCTGCCCGGCTTCGGCATCATCAGCGAGATCATCTCGATCCACTCGCGCAAGCCGATCTTCGGCTACCGGCTGATCGCCTTCTCGACCGTCGCCATCGGCGTGCTCGGCTTCACCGTGTGGGCCCACCACATGTTCGTGAGCGGCATGGCGCCCTGGCTGCGGATCCCGATGATGGCCACCACGATGCTGATCGCCGTTCCCACTGGCATCAAGATCTTCTCCTGGGTGGCGACGCTGTGGGACGGCGTCATCCACCTGACCACGGCCATGCTGTTCGCGCTCGGCTTCATATTCACGTTCGTGATCGGAGGCCTGTCGGGCATCTTCCTGGCCGTGCTGCCGGTCGACATCAACGTCTCCGACACCTACTTCGTGGTCGCCCACATCCACTACGTGCTGTTCGGCGGGTCGGTGTTTACGATCTATGCCGGGCTCTACCACTGGTTCCCGAAGATGACCGGGCGCATGTACGACGAGCGGCTCGGCCGCCTGCACTTCTGGCTCACGTTCGTGGCCTTCAACGCCACCTTCATGCCCATGCACTGGCTGGGGCTGCAGGGCATGCCGCGTCGCGTGGCTGACTATGACCCGCGCTTCGGCACGCTCAACTTCATCATCTCGATCTTCGCGTTCGTGCTCGGCGCATCGACACTGGTGTTCCTCTACAACGTGATCCACAGCTGGGCACGCGGTCCGATCGCTCCCGCCAACCCGTGGCGGGCGCTGACGCTCGAGTGGCAGGTCAGCTCGCCGCCGCCGATCTTCAACTTCGACGAGCCGCCGCAGGTCGTGGGCGGACCGTACGAGTACGGCGTGCCCGGCGCCCGCCACGCGATCGTGACCGTGCACGAGCCGGATCCGCAGTTCACCGGGGTGGCCGCGGCCACCGCGGTGGCAGGGTCGACGCCGCAGAGGGAGGCGCTCTTGACCGCGATGAAGCACATCCTGGTGGTCGCCAACCAGACGGTCGCCGGCGACGCGCTGATCGACGCCGTGCGCCAGCGGGCGGGCACCGAGCCGGTGCGGGTGACGGTGATCTGCCCGCAGAACGATCCCGGCGGCGACTGGGTGACCGATGACCGGCAGGTGGCCCAGGCCACCCGTGAGCGGCTCGACCAGACGCTCGCGAGGCTGCACGAGGCCGGCGTGGAGGCGACCGGCGAGGTGGTCGATCGCGATCCCTACACGGCGGTCATGGACCAGGTCGAGTCCAGCGATCCGCCGGCCGAGATCATCATCTCGACGCTCCCCCAGACCCGCTCCGGCTGGCTGCGGCGCGACCTGGTCGAGCGCGTCCGCCACGATGCCAAGATCCCGGTCGAGCACGTCGTGGTCGACGTCCACAGCAATCCGGCGGCGGGGGCATGACCTCGATCGCCGCCGCCCATGACATGCCCGCTCCGGAGGAGCGCGCGCATGTCTCGGCCTACCACAAGAGCCTGCTGCAGTCGCCTGTGTTCCTGGGCATGGTCATGTTCATCGGCTCCGAGATCATGCTGTTCGGGTCGTTCTTCACCGCCTACTTCTACGTCCGCTTCAGCCACGGCCAGTACCCGTTCGGCGGCTTCGAGATCCCCAAGGCCACCACCGGCATCAACACTGCCATCCTGGTGGCCTCGTCGTTCACCATGCACTGGGCGCTGGTGTCGGCGTCCCGCGCCCGGCGGCTGGGCCTGATCCTGGGTCTGGGCCTGACGCTGATCATGGGTCTCACCTTCCTGGGCCTGCAGATGCGGGAGTACCACGCGCTGGGCTTCGTGCCCTCTGACGGCGCCTTCCCGACCACGTTCTTCGCGCTCACGGGCCTTCACGGGATGCACGTGTTCATCGGCGCCACGCTGCTGGCGATCGCCTTCGTGCGCGCCTGTCGCGGCAAATACGCGCCGGACGACCACCTCGGCCTGGAGGTGACCGGGCTCTATTGGCACTTCGTCGACGTGGTCTGGATCTTCCTGTACACCGTCGTCTACCTGCTGTGAGCCGCGCGGGCGTGAGGCCCGCCTCCGCTCAAGTCGATGCCGCCGCGGGCCGATACCGCGGTCGATGGTCACGAACGACTCGTTGCTCTCGCGCCTGCTGCCCGGCCTGCTGGTGGCGGCCGCGATCTTCGCCGCCTGGTGGCTGTTCATCCGCGCCGGCGATCACCCGTCGGTGTCGCAGCAGGCGCCGGGCCTGCTGGATGCCCCCTCCAGCGTCGGCCCGATGCTGCTGCAGGCCTCGCAGCTGGGCCCCACGTACGACCAGAGCGCCAGTTCCACTCGCGCCACCACCTCGCTCGAGATCCGCAAGGGCCAGTCGCCCGCGGCCGCGAGGATCGTCGCGCACACCTGGAAGGCGGGCGCGCGCGCCGGCTGGTCACAGGTGCACGGCTCGATCACCGTCCTCAGCCGGGCCGAGCTGTTCACCGGCTCCGACCTGAATGCGGTCTCGGCCGGATTCGAGCGCCAGATGATCCACGCGTATCACGGCAAGCCGGCCACCGCGCCCGGCCTGCTGCCCGGCCAGCACGGATGGCTGCTTCAGGGCACGACCGTGTCACAGATCTACTCCACGCTCTACCCGCCCCGCCGCCAGGTCGCGGTTTACGGCTGGCAGCACGGCGACGTGCTGGCGATCGTGGTCGTGACCGGCCTGCCCCGCGACGGCGTGCTGCAGGCGGCGACCACACTCGCAAACGCGCAGGACCAGAACATCGCGTTCGTCACCCGCGGCTGACCGCTTCGCCGCCGCCACCGGCCCCCGCGATCTCGATCACCAGCGCCGCCCACTGGCGGTTGCGCACGTCCACCCGCAGCGTCCGCCGGCCGTCCCTTGCCGGAAAAGCTGACAGCAGCGCTCGCGCCCGCTCCGACAGCCCGGGCGGGTCGCCGTCCAGCTCGATCGTGGCCACCAGGTAGCCGTCGCGCCGCTCGATGGAGATGCCGGGGCGCCCCCTGCAGGCCTCCTCGACGTCGCGCAGAAAGGCCGGGTCGCTATTCGTCGGGCAGGTTCCGGTACTCCTCGACCGCGTCGGACACCCACAGCCAGACGCCGATGGTGAGGATGATGGCGCCCATGGAGATGATCGTCATCCGCCACAGCCGTGAGTCCGGCACCAGCCCCACCAGCATCACGGCGGCGCCGAACGATGCGATCAGCGGCTGCGCCGAAGGCAGGGGCAGGTGGTAGGGGTTGTCGTCGTGCTCAGACATTGACGACGACCAGCCCGATCACGATGGTGCCGATGAACAGCAGCCCGACGGCGATGGCCAGCATCAGTCCCAGCCTGATGTTCGCGTTCGCGGTCTTCTTGTCCAGCATGGGGCGACTCCTCAGATGATCGATCGATATCTCTCGCGAGCCTGGCCGCTGCGAGAGGTCGGTACTAGGACAGGGCAAGGGTGGCTACGGCTGCGAACCGTCGCCTCGCACCTGCGCGAGACTCGGTTCTCGCCCGGTCGTGATCTGCGTGATCGCAGATCCCTCCCGACCGGCGCAAGGCGATGCCCTGCGCCTTGGACATCACGGAGATACCGATCAATCATCTTCTAGAAGTTGACCCGGTCAATGCCGATCGCGGCGAACATCAGCGCCAGATAGGCAAGTGAGTAGAGGAACAGCCCGCGCGCGTTCGCGCGACTGGTGTCGCGCAGCAGGCGCACGGCCAACCGCAGGAACCACCCGCCCAGCACGGCCGCGCTGAGCAGGTAGACCAGCCCGAACGTCTGCGACAGGTATGGCAGCAGCGACAGGCCGACCAGCAGCACGGTGTAGAGCAGGATCTGGCGGGCGGTCTCGTGGTCGCCGCGCACAACCGGCAGCATCGGCACTCCGGCCGCCGCGTAATCGTCCTTGGCCAGGATCGCCAGCGCCCAGAAGTGCGGCGGCGTCCAGTAGAACACCAGCGCGAACATGAACAGCGCCGCCAGGCCGACGTGCCCGGTCACGGCCGCCCATCCGACCAACGGCGGGACCGCGCCCGCGGCACCGCCGATCACGATGTTCTGCGGCGTCCGGCGCTTCAGCCAGATGGTGTAGACGACCACGTAGAACAGGGCCCCGGAGAGCGCCAGCGCCGCGGTCAGCACGTTCACGTACGCGGCCAGCACCGCCGTCGACGCCACGATCAGCCCGATCCCGAAACCGGTGGCCGCGTCCACCGAGACGCGTCCGCTGGCGACCGGCCGCCCCGCGGTGCGGCGCATGCGGGCGTCGAGGTCGCGGTCGATCACGTGGTTGAGGGCGCTGGCGCCGCCCGATGACAGGCCCAGGCCGAACAGCGTCAGCACCGTCAGCCGCGCCGTCGGCAGCCCGTCGGCGGCGAACGCCATCGCGCCGTACGCCGTGATCAGGATCAGCAGCATGATCCGCGGCTTGGTCAGCGTCACGTAGTCGGCGACCACGCTTCGCAGCGGCGATCGCAGCGGGTGCGGTGCTGTGGCCATGCTCATCGCGTCACCCCGCCGCCTCCGCCGCCTCGGCGCGCAGGTCGGCCAGCGGCCGTTCGCTACGGATCGGCGGCAGCGAGTCGAAGTTGTGAGCAGGCGGCGGCGAGCTGGTGTACCACTCCAGCGTGTTCGCCTGCCAGGGGTCGTCGCCGGCCACGCGGCCGTTGCGGAGCGACGTGAGGCAGTTGTAGACGATCAGTAGCACGCCCAGCGAGATCACGAACGAGCCCAGGGTGGCGATCTCGTTCATGCGCTCCCAGCCGGGGTGCTGTGGGTAGCTGGAGATACGGCGCGGCATTCCGGAGAGCCCCATCGCGTGCATGGGGAAGAACGTCATGTTGAAGCCCACGAACAGCACCCAGAAGCTCCAGATGCCGAGGCTGCGGTTGAGCATACGGCCGGTCATCTTCGGATACCAGTAGTGCAGGCCACCCATCACGGCGAACACCGGGATCGATCCCATCACGTAATGGAAGTGGGCGACCACGAAGTAGCTGTCGGTGACCTGCAGGTCGATCGAGAATATGGCCAGGAAGACGCCGGACAGGCCCCCGATCATGAACAGCAGGATGAAGCCGACGGCGAACAGCATCGGCGGCTCGTAGCGGATCCGGCCCATCCACAGCGTGCCGATCCAGTTGAAGATCTTGACGCCGGTGGGTACCGCGATCGCCAGCGAGGCGACCATGAACCAGATGTCGACGGGCGTCGAGAATCCGACCGCGAACATGTGGTGGCCCCAGACCAAAAAGCCCAGGAACGCGATCGCCGCTATCGAGTAGACCAGCGCCTTGTAGCCGAAGATCGGCTTGCGCGAGAACACCGGCAGGATCTCCGAGATCATGCCGAACCCGGGCAGCGCCACCACGTACACCTCGGGATGCCCGAAGAACCAGAAGAAGTGCTGGTAGAGGACCGGGTTGCCGCCGTTCGCGGTGAAGAAGTGCGTGCCGTAGTTGCGATCGAGCAGCAGCATCGTCAGCGCGCCCGACAACACCGGCAGGGCGGCCACGATCATGATCGAGTAGAAGTCGATGCACCAGGTGAACAGCGGCATCCGCGTCAGCCGCATGCCGGGCGCGCGCATGTTGTGGATCGTGCAGATGAAGTTGATCGCGCCCAGGATCGACGACAGCGACAGGATGTGCAGGCCCACGATCCAGAAGTCGATGCCGTGGCCTGGCGAGATCACCGACAGCGGCGGGTAGCCGGTCCACCCGGCATCGGGGGCGCCGCCGAACGCGAAGCTCGAGTACATGACCGTGCCGCCGAACAGCAGCAGCCAGAACGAGGCGGCGTTCAGCTTCGGGAAGGCCATGTCGCGGGCGCCGATCTGAAGCGGCACCATGTAATTGCCGAACGCGGCCATCACCGGAACCACGAACAGGAACACCATCGTGGTGCCGTGCATGGTGAAGATCTGGTCGTACGTCTCAGCCGAGACGACGGTGCCGCTGGCGGTCTCCAGCTGCAGCCGGATCACCAGCGCCATCAGTCCGCCGGTGAGGAAGAAGAACATCGTCACCAGCAGGTAGAGCAGGCCGATCCGCTTGTGATCGACGGTCGTGATCCAGGAGCGCAGCGTCGAGCCGCTGGGGGCGGGGAACGCCTGCGCCGGGGTGGCCGCCGTGGCCATCTAGGTTGTCGCCTTGGTCGACATGTACTTGAGGTAGTCCTCCTTGGACAGCACGCGCACGACGATGGTCATGGTGGCGTGCCCGGATCCGCAGAACTCCGCGCACTGGCCGTCGTAGTTGCCGATCTTGTCAGCCTGGAACCAGGTGTGGGTGATGCGGTTGGGGAACACGTCCTGCTTCTGCCCGAGCTGCTCCACCCAGAAGTCGTGCACCACGTCCTTGGAGTGCATGTTCAGGTGGATCGGCGTGTCGACCGGGACCACCAGGGTGTTCGGCCCGGCCGGGTGCTTGCCGTTGGGGTAGGTGAACGTCCAGGAGTACTGCTGCGCCGTCACCCCGATCTGCATCGCGTTCTTGGGCACGTCCTCCACCTTCGGCAGCTTGTAGAACGTGAACGCGGACAGCCCGACCAGGATCAGGATCGGGACGATCGTCCAGCCGATCTCGAGCCGGGTGGAGCCGCGCACCTGCGGCGGATCCGGGTACTCGCGGCCGGGCCGCTCCCGGAACCGGATCGCCGAGTAGACCAGCCAGCCGCCCACCAGCACGAAGATGGTGACGGTCACGCCCAGCACCGCCCGGTAGGTGCTGTCGATGCTCTGTGCGTTCGGCGAGTCCGGCTGGTTGAGGGTGGCCGTCCCCGCCAGCGCCGGCTGGGTGAGGGTGAGTGCGACCAGCACTCCGAGCGGGGCTGCGGCGAGGAACCAGCGGCGGCGGCGATGCGTTCGGGTCACAGGCGCCCGGATTCTACAAGCGGCGCCACGATGGTGTAGACGTGACCTGCGTCACTCAGCCGGCGGATCCGGCGTGGGCGGGGGAGTGGGTGGCGATCCCGGTCGCCGCTTGGGTGCGGCCGGCGGGGCCGGGGTGGGCGCGGCGCCCTCGCTGAATGCGGCTCCCAGGCCTGCGATGGCGCCCATCGCGTTGGCCGCCCCGCTGGGCAACAGCATCAGCTTGTTTGAGTCGCCGTCGGCCACCGCCGGCAGCGCTTCCAGGTACTTGTAGCCGAGCATGTCGGATGGTGCGATGCCCGTTTCGGCGACGGTCTTGAACACGGTCGCAAGCGCCTCCGCCTCGCCCTGCGCGCGCAGGGCCCTGGCCTGCTTCTCGCCCTCGGCGCGAAGGATGTTCGACTGCTGATCGGCCTCGCCGTTCAGGATCGCGGCCTGGCGCAGACCCTCGGCGCGCAGGATCGCGGACTGCTTCTCGCCCTCGGCCGAGAGGATCGCCGCCCGCTTGGCGCGGTCGGCGCGCATCTGCTGCTCCATCGCCTCCTGGATCGAGCGGGGCGGGTCGATGCTCTTCAGCTCGACCCGGGTCACGCGCACCCCCCACTTCTCGGTGGCCTCGTCCAGCACGATCCGCAGCTGGGTGTTGATCTCGTCGCGGCTGGTGAGCGTTCCCTCCAGCGTCATCGAGCCGACCACGTTTCGCAGCGTGGTGATCGCGAGCTGCTCCATCGCGATCAGCACGTTGGCCACCTCGTAGGTGGCCCGGAACGGGTCGGTGACCTGGTAGTAGACGACCGTGTCGATGCCGATCGTGACGTTGTCCTGCGTGATGACGGGCTGCGGCGCGAACGCCTGCACCGTCTCGCGCATGTCGACGACGGCCGTGATCCGGTCGAGCATGGGCAGGATCAGGTGCAGGCCGGGGGGCAGCGAGGCGCGGTACTTGCCCCAGCGCTCGACGATGCCGACGCGGGCCTGCCGGACGACTCGCACCGACGAGGCGACCAGGATCACCGCGAACAGCGCCAGCACGAGAGCCACGATCAGGGGTGCCATCAGGTCTCCTTCGGGAGTTCGGTACGGTCGTCGGGAGCCGCGATCACGAGCGCGGTGACGCCTTTGATCTCGACCACCTCGATACGGGTGCCCAGGGCGATCGGTTCGTGCTCGAAGTAGCTGCGCGCCGACCAGGTCTCGCCGCCCAGCTTGACCTGCCCCGACTCCAGCTCGCCGATCGCGGTGGTGACAACGCCGATGCGGCCGCGCATGGCGTCGACGCCGCTGGGCACCGCGGGTGTGTCGGAACCCGCGATCCGAAGCAGCGCCGGGCGTGTCAGCACGAGCGTGCCCACACCGAGCAGGCCGAAGGCGATGATCTGGAAGGCCACGGGGATGCCGAGCAGCGCCAGCACCGCAACGATTGCGGCCGATACCGCGAAGTAGATCGTGAAGAACGAGGACGTGGTGGCTTCGATGCCGAGCATCGCCACGGCCACCACCACCCAGATCGCCCATGCAGGTAAATCCATGCATATAGCTTATGCGTGCCGGGGGTCGTGCGCCTGCCGCGGTGCGCGCTACGGTGCCGCTCGATGAGCATCGAGCAGATCATCGACGACGCCGGCCTCGCCTCGCTGCTGGCCGATGCCCGCGCTGAGGGACGCTGCGCGCTGGACACCGAATTCGTCTGGGAGCGCACCTACGCGCCGGTGCTCTGCCTCGTCCAGATCGCCACCGCCGAGCGCCTGGCCGTCGTCGACCCTCTGCGAGGAGCGCCGCTGCGGCCCGTTGCCGACCTGGTCGCCGACGGGTCGGTGGTCAAGGCAATGCACGCCCCCGGCGCCGACCTGACCGGCTTTGCCCTGCATTTCGGTACCGGTGCCGCGGCCGTGTTCGACACCCAGCTTGCCGCCGGGTTCGCAGGACTGGGCGGCTCGCTGTCGCTGGAGCGTATGCTCGACCAGACGCTGGGCGTGCGGCTGAAGCACGCCGAGGGGTTCACCGACTGGTCGAAGCGGCCGCTGACCGCGACTCAGGTTGCCTACGCCGGCGACGACGTGCGGCACCTGTTGGCGGCGATGGACGCGCTGCTGGAGCGGCTGCGCGGTTTGGGCCGCGACCGCTGGGCCGACGAGGAGATGGAGCGGCGCTACGGGCCGGAGGCGCAGCTGGTGCAGGATCCCGATCAGGCCTGGCGCCGCGTGGCGGGCCGCGGCAAGCTGCGCGGCGAGCAGCTGGCGGCCCTGGTCGCGGCGGCCGCCTGGCGCGAGCGCGAGGCGCGGCGGCGTGACCTCCCCACCAGCTGGCTGGTGCGCGACCCGACCCTGATCGAGCTTGCCCGGCGGCGACCGCGCACGGCCGAGGAGGCGCGGGCGGTGCGCGGCCTGCAGCTGAAGAACGGTCCCCAGCTGGACGGACTGCTGACCGTGCTGGCCGAGGCCGGCGGCCCCGCGCCGGAGCGCGCCGCCGAGCTGCCCTCCGAGCTCCGCAACCGCATCAAGGTGGTGCTGCCGCTGGCCAGCTCGGTGCTGCAGGCGGTCTGCGCCCAGGCCGGCATCGCATCCGAGCTGGTGGCGACTCGTGACGATCTGGAGTCCCTGATCCGGGTGGTGGCAGAGGGCGGCGACGATCATCCGCTGCTGCACGGCTGGCGGCGAGAGCTGGCCGGCGACGAGCTGCTGCGGCTACTGCGCGGCGAGGTGGCGCTGCGCGTGCTGCCGGGCCCGCCGCACGTGGCCGGGCGTGCGGGCTGACGCCGACCGCGTCCGCCCGGCGATCGCCCTGTTCCTGGGCGCGTCGGCGATGTTCGCGAACATGTACGCCACGCAGGCGATCCTGCCCGAGATCGAGCACGGCCTGGACGTATCGCCTGCGGCCGCCGGCCTGTCCATCACGGTGGTGGTGCTGGGTGTGGCCTTCGGCGGCTGGGTGCATGGCCCGCTGTCAGACCGCGTCGGCCGCGCCCGCGTCATGATCGCCTCGGCGGCGCTGCTGGTGGTGCCGACGGCGCTGCTCGGCCTGGCGCCCAACCTGGGCATTCTGCTGCTGCTGCGAGCCGCCCAGGGGCTGCTGATGCCGGGCCTGCTGGTGGTGGCGGTGCCGTACGTGTCTGAGCGGTTCGCGGGCCGCAGCGTGGGTGTTGCCATGGGCGCATACACCTCATCGCTCGTGTTCGGCGGTTTTGTGGGACGGGTGGGGACGGCGCTGGTGGCCGACGTCTGGGGCTGGCGCCTGGCGTTGTCCCTGCTGGCGTTCCCGACCGCCCTGGGCGCGCTCACGATGTGGCGATGGCTGCCGCGCGACCGCCCCGCCCACAGCGGCCGCCGGCTGGGCGGCGTGGTCGCGTCGCATCTGCGCAACCGCCGGTTGCTGACCAATGCGCTCTGCGCCGCCACCGTGTTCTTCGGGTTCGTCGGCATCTTCACCTACGGCACCTACCGGCTCACCTCGCCTGAGATCGGCCTGGGCCTGGCCGGCGCCGGCCTGGTCTACGGCGTCTGGCTGGTGGGCATCGCGGTGCCCGTGGTGGGTGGCCTGGCGCAACGGATGGGGCCGCAGCGGCTGCTGCCGGGACTGGTTGCGATGTCGCTGGGAGGCTGCCTGCTGACGCTGGTCGACTCGCTGCCGGTGGTGGTGGCGGGGCTGGGACTGATGGCCTTCGCGATGTTCTCGACCGTCACCACCTGCCAGCTGCTGATCCCGCGGCTGGTCGACCACCACCGCGGC
The DNA here is from genome assembly GCA_035473255.1 of Gaiellales bacterium. Classification (GTDB taxonomy): domain Bacteria; phylum Actinomycetota; class Thermoleophilia; order Gaiellales; family JAICJC01; genus JAICYJ01. The sequence continues at coordinate 2,954 of DATIOK010000049.1, read as the reverse complement.
ACCGCCACCAGCCTGCACCTGACGCTCTACTACCTCGGCGGCGCGCTGGGCGCCTACCTTCCAGGGCTGTGGCTGGACGCCGGCTGGAGCCGGCTGGTCATGGTCTGCGCGGCCTCGATCGGCTGCGGCCTGGTGGCGGCGCTGGCGCTGCGATTGGCGCCGGCCGCGCGCTCGCTGCCCGCGTAACGATCCACCCGTCCCGCCAGACTCAGGCAGAATCGTGCTGGCGATGACCGAGCCTCCCGCCCCACCTGCGTTCCCCGGCCTGTCACCGGACGAGCGGCGGCTGGTCGAAGCGCTGCGCGCGCGTGACGAGGACGGATTCACGGAGCTGATCGACCGGTATCAGGCTTCGCTGGTGCGCGTCGCCATGATGTACGTGGGGTCGCGCGCCGTCGCCGAGGACGTGGTGGCGGAGACCTGGCTGGGCGTGCTGCGCGGGATCGACGGGTTTGAGGGCCGCTCCTCGCTGCGCACCTGGATCTACCGGATCCTGACCAACACCGCCAAGACGCGGGCGCAGCGCGAGCGGCGGAGCATCCCGTTCGCGTCGCTCGGCGACGGCGACGACGGGCCCGCCGTCGACCCCGACCGGTTCCTGCCGCCGGGAGACCCCGCCGCCGGGGCGTGGGCCTCGCCGCCACGCGGCTGGGACGGCCTGCCCGAGGCGACGCTGCTGAGCGCGGAGACGCGGTCCGTGATCGACGCCGCGATCGACCAGCTCCCGCCCACGCAGCGCGAGGTGATCCGGCTGCGCGACGTCGAGGGCTTCTCGTCGGGAGAGGTGCGCGCGCTGCTCGAGCTGAGTGAGACCAACCAGCGGGTGCTGCTGCACCGTGCCCGCTCGAAGGTGCGGGCCGCGCTCGAGCGGTATCTGTCGGAGGACACCGCGTGAGCCTCCACATCGCCCCCATCGCCTGCCGCGACCTGGTCGAGCTGGTCACCGACTACCTCGAGGGCGCGCTGTCGCCGGAGCAGCACGCGCGCTTCGAGAACCACATCGCCGGCTGCGACGGCTGCACCGCCTACCTGGAGCAGATGCGCGAGACGATCCGCCTCACCGGGACGCTGCGCGAGCAGCAGATCTCGCCCGGCGCGCGGGCCGCGCTGCTGCACGCGTTCCGCGGTTGGGCGTCCGGGTGAGCGCCCTGCCCGGCGCTCAGCGGGTCAGCGCCCCCACCTCGCGGCAGACGTGCAGGGTGAAGTCCAGCCCGTAGGCGAGGTCGTCCACGTGCAGGCGCTCGTCGCGGTTGTGGATGCCCGACGACAGCACCTCGCTGGGGGTGTGGCGGCAGGGCCACAGGCCATAGGCGGCGGTGCCGTAGGCCTGCCGCACGAAGTGCGAGTCGGTGAAGCCCGTGGACACCATCGGCAGCAGCTGCGCGCCGGGGTCGCGCTGATCGAAGAAGCTCTGGCAGATCCCGAACAGCGGCGTGTCGACCGAGGCAACGGTGCCGCCCACGGGCGCCTCCAGGAACTCGATCTCATAGGGCAGGTCGTCGCCCAGCGCCGCCCGCAGCTCTCGCTCCAGCGTCTCGGGGGTGTCGCCGGGCAGGATGCGGCAGTCGCACTCGACCGACGCGCGGCCGGGCATCACGTTGCGTGCGCTCGACCCCACGAGGCGGGTGGGGGCGATGGTGATGCCGAACAGCGCCGGGATCACGTCGGGAAAGCTGCTGTGCAGCGTGGCCGCCCGCTCCAGCGCCGCGTCCAGATCGTGCTCGTCGAACGGCCCGATCAGCGCCTCCAGCATCGCCCGCGTCTCCGGCAGCAGCCGCCGCTCCGGCCGGTAGGCGGCCAGCCGCTCGATCAGCGTGGCCAGCCGCGGCACGGCGTTCGCTCCCGCGTTCGGGGTCGAGGCGTGGCCGGCCTCGCCCAGCGCCGTGACCAGCGCGGCCAGACAGCACTTCTCGCCGACGCAGATCGGCACGAACACGCGCCCGTCCGACAGCACCGTGCGATCGCCGCCGCCCTCGTTGATGGCGAAGTCGGTGGCCAGGTCGGGACGTTCGCCCACCAGCCAGACCATCCCCACCGGGTGGGTTCCGTCCTCCTCGTCGGCCTCTGCGATATAGACCAGATCGCCGTTGGGCTGGAAGCCCTCTCGCGCCAGCACCGCCATCGCCACGGCGCGCGTCGCCGTCTCGTTCTTCATGTCCACCGTGCCACGGCCCCACAGGTACCCGTCGTCGTCGACGTCGCCCGAGAAGGGGCCATGTTGCCAGTCCTGTGCGTCGGCCGGCACCACGTCGGTATGCCCGAGCAGCGCCAGCGACGGGCCTGTGCCCTTGCCCGGGATGCGGGCCACCAGGTTGGCGCGATCTGGGTCGCGGGCGACCAGCTCGCACTCCAGGCCGTTGGCCTCGAGGTAGCGCTTCAGCACCAGCGCGGCCGGCGTCTCGTTGCCGGGCGGGTTGGAGCTATCGACGCGGACGAGGTCGCGCGTGAGGCTGATCGCCTCCTCGTGCAGAGCGGTATCGATCATGGCGTGGCAGACTAGCCTTTGCGCGGGAGCCCGGCGCAGGCGAATATTCAGCCATGGCAAGCTGGCGCTCCCGATTGCTGATGCGGTTCCTGTTCACGTGGCTCGTGAACACCGTGGCGCTGGGAGTAGCCGCCTGGCTGGTGGGTGACGTCAGCTACGACAGCTACGGAGCGCTGGCTCTGGCCGGCCTCGTATTCGCGGCCGTCAACACCTTCATCAAGCCGGTGCTGGTGGTGCTCGGCATCCCGTTCATCATCCTCACGCTCGGGATCGGACTGTTCCTGATCAACATGGGCATCGTCTGGCTGACGGCCTGGCTGGTGCCGGGCTTCGATGCCTCCGGGTTCTGGCAGATCGCCAAGGCCGCGATCGTGATCTGGTTCACCAACATGGTGCTGAGCGGGTTCTGGCCCGACCGCCGCCGCGGTGGCGCGGTTGTGGTGACCGGATACCGCGAGTACTAGATGAT
>DATIOK010000048.1:0-3841 GCA_035473255.1 Gaiellales bacterium | reverse complement strand
CGAGACTCGGTTCTCGCCGTCCAGGACATCACGGAGATACCGGTCAACCATCTCGAGCTATCCGTTGCGCTCGCGCACGAGATCCGCTGCGCGCTCGCCGATCATGAACGTGGCCACCATTGGGTTGACGGTCGGCATGGTCGGGAAGATCGACCCGTCGGCGATGCTCAGCCCCTCGACGCCGCGCACCCGCAGCTGCGGATCGACCACGGCCATGTCGTCTGACGCGGCGCCCATCCTGCAGGTGCCGCTGGGGTGGTAGACCGTGTGGTGCACGGCCCGCCCGTAGGTGGACAGGTCGGCGTCGCTCGTGATCTTGGGCCCCGGCGCCACCTCGCGCTTGACCCAGCTCTTGAAGGGCTCCGTCGCCGCCACCTCGCGCGCGATCTTGAGCCCGTCCACGATCGTCTGCTCGTCGTAGCCCTCGGGGTCGGTGAAGTACTGGAAGTCGAGCGCCGGCTTCACCTCGGGGTGCTTGGACAGCAGCCACATACGTCCCACCGACCGCGACCGCGGGATGTTCGGCGTCATGCAGATCACGTCGTCGGGCACCGGGTAGCCCAGCCGCTCGGTGTTGAAGGTGAACGGCAGCTGGTAGGTGTGGTACATCAGGTCGGGGCGGTCGTCGTTTCCGAGGCGGTTGACGAACAGCGCGCAGTCCGCATCCATCACGCCCTGTGGCGGCAGCGGCCTGGACAGCTCCCAGATGATGATCGACTCGGGGTGGTCGATCAGGTTCTCACCGACGCCGGGCAGGTCGTGCTGCACCTCGATGTCGAGCGCGCGCAGGTCGTCGGCCGGGCCGATGCCCGACAGCAGCAGCAGCCGCGGGGTGTCGATCGAGCCGCCGCAGACCACTATTTCCCTGGTGGCAACGGCGTCTCCAGAATCGGTGGAGACCGAGACGGCACGGCCGCCGCTCAGGTTGACCCGCCGTACCCAGGTGTCGGTGCGCACCGTCAGGTTCGGCCGCTTGCCCATGATCGGATGCAGATAGGCGACGCTTGACGACGACCGCACTCCGGTCTCGGGGTCATACCCGACGTCCAGGAAGCCGACCCCGTTGCGGAACGGGCCGGCGTTCCAGTCCGGGTTCGCCTGTACCCCGGCGGCCTTCGCGGCAGCCGGGATCCAGTCCTTCAGCACCGGGTTTCGGTCCTTTTCGGCCACGATCTGGTGCTTGGTGAGGAGCTTGTGGTAGTACGGATCCATCACCTCGGGCTCCCAGCCCTCGGCGCCTCGATCCACCCAGTCTTGCCAGTCGCCGGGGAACGGCTTGAAGTAGATCTGCGTGTTGTGCGAGGAGCAGCCGCCCAGCACGGCGGCGCGCGAGTGCACGATGTGGGCGTTGCCACGGGGCTGCAGCGTCGTGGTGTAGGCGAGGTCGATCGGCCCCTCCAGCAACGACAGCCAGCGGCGCAGCTGCAGCACGTCGTCGAAGCCGACGTCGCTGGGCCCTGCCTCGAACAGGCAGACGCTCACGTCCGGATCCTCGGAGAGGCGAGCTGCCACGATCGCCCCGGCGGTTCCGCCGCCGACGACCACGTAGTCGAATGTCGCATTTTCGGTCATTGCTGGCGATCATACAGGTCGTGGATCACCCATTTGGGGTAGGCCCGCGACCGGTGGCTGTGTCACTCTACAGCCGTACGAAGGGGTCTTAAACAGGTGTCACAGGAGCCGTTAAAGGAACGCTCGCCCGTGCTCACGCGGTCGCGCGGCATGGGGGCGTCTGCCGTCCTCGGCCTCGCGGTGCTCGCGAGCTACGGCGCCCTCGCTGCCGTCGCACTGAGCGCGGTCGGCGGTGGCAGCGTGCTCTCGTTTCCGGGTTGGGCGGTCGACGCGATCATCCAGGTGAACGCCGCGCCGCCGCCGCCCACGGCGCAATACGGGAGCGTGACGGCAACGCCGACCGGGTCGCCGACCGGCGGCCAGGCGATCGTCGTCACGCCGCCGCCACCCGCCGCCGCCGGCACCAGCGTCGCGGTCTCCACCGGCAAGCAGGGTGGCGCGGGAGCGTCGCAGGGTGGCTCGGGGAATGCGGGGGGCGGCGGTTCGGGCGGCGGCTCAAGCGGCGTCCCGGCCGCGCAGGAGCCGCAGCCTGCGCGGCACCGCACCTGTGAGCTGCACGTCTTGCGTCTCCACAACCGCTGCATCGATCCCGATCAGCCCGACCGGCGACATCACGATCACGACGGGGCGGACTCCGGCCGTCGTCACGCGTGGCACCATCCGCCTCGGCACGAGCACTCACCCCGCTCGCACCGTCATCACCACGCGTGTCATCACCCGCCTCGGCACGAGCACTCGCCGCCGTCGCACCGTCATCACCACGCGTGGCATCACCCGCCTCGGCACGAGCACTCGCCCCGCTCGCACCGTCATCACCACGCGTGGCGTCACCCGCCTCGGCACGAGCACTCGCCGCCGTCCCACCATCATCACCACACCTGGCACCACCCGCCACGGCACGGACACCACCACGACGGCGGCCGGTCTCACGAGGGCGGATCGCACCATCACGGCGGGCACCATCACCAGGGTGGAGAGGACGACAGCGGCTCGAGCTGAGGCGTCTCGCTCACATCGCTTCGACGCGCTCGACGTACCACACGATCCAGGCGCCCTCGGTCTTCTCCGCCTGCACCACGCGTGCGCCGGGTGGGAACGGCACCTCGCAGAACTCGCGTGAGAGTCCGCGAACGCCCGCGATCTCCTCGCGGCTGACCATCATGAACGGGATCACGATGCGGGAAACGGAGGCGACGTCCATACCCTCGAATCTGACCGGAGATGCTTCCATGACAGGACTGTTCGCCGCTGCCCGGCAGTCTCCTCGCCGGGCAGCGGGAATTCCTCGGTTCAGGCGGCCGGGCCGAAACGCTTCGTGATCCGGTCGGCCTTCGCAAGCGCGTGGGCGAGCACGTTGGTGGCCGTTCCCTCATTGCTGAGAGCGTTGTTCGTCGCCCGGTCGAAGTCGGCGAAGTCGGCGCCCTCGATGATCGACCCGCTGATCATGCCCATGGCCAGCGCGTGTCGCAGCTGCAGGGCCGCCTGGTGGAGCATCGCGCAGGCCCTGTGCACCATCGGCTGCACCGGCTGGTATCGCCCCGGCGAACCGGCGCGGCGCAGGGCCGCCTTGCAGGAGTCGTCGAAGTCGCGCTCCCGAGCCAGCGATCCGCTCGTCATGACCGTGGTTCCACTCATGGTTCCGACCAGCCGCCTGTCGTAGTGCCGGACGGCCTTCAGCCAGCGCCGCTCGGCGGGCGTGATCGGCGGCGGCTTGCTGGGCGTGGTGGCCTGCTTCGTGACTGCCGTGGCCTGCGAGCCGATTGCCACCCCGCCCGTACCGCCGCCACAGCCGGCGAGCGCCAGTGCGGCGCAAAGCACCGGCAAGGCCCTTGCCGATGGCATTCGATGTCCGTGCATGATCCGCTCCTTGGAAGAGTCAGCGTGTGTGGCCCGAGCATGCTGTGGCGGCGGCCCGGCGCGCATCGGGTGAACCCCTCGAGGTTTGGCATACGCGCTATCGTGGCGGCATGGAGCGGTGGCACATCCCGTCGGTCGACGCCTCTGGGCGCCGCGAGCCGAAGGTGCTGTTCTCGACACCGGAGTGCCGGGCGGTCGTGATCGACCTCAGCGACGGCGACGAGCTCGGCGACCACAGCGTGCACGAGCGGGCGGTGGTGGAGGTGGTGGCCGGCGAGGTGCAGGTCAGCGCGGGCGGCGAGCAGACGACGTGCGCGGCGGGCACGTTGCTGACGTTCGCTCCGGGCGAACGGCATGCCGTGCGGGCGGCGGGAGGTGCGGCGCGGCTGCTGCTGATGCTGGCGCCGTGGCC
>DATIOK010000047.1:0-45327 GCA_035473255.1 Gaiellales bacterium | reverse complement strand
GGAGGCGATCGCCACCCGCGATCACACGGAGCGGATGCTGCAGCGGGCCGGGGTGCCGGTCGACCGCCGGCCGGGGTACGTCGGCATCTCGCCCGTGCGCGAGCTGGTGCTGCCGGAGATCGCGGTGCCCGGCGACTTCTCGTCGGCGGCGCCGTTCATCGCCGCCGCCACCATCCTGCAGGGCTCCAGCCTGACCCTGCGCGACATCTCGATCAACCCGACCCGCACAGGCATGCTGGCCGTGCTCGAGCGGATGGGCGCCCGGGTCGGCCTGTTCCGCCGCCGGCTGGCGGCCGGCGAGCCGGTGGCTGACATCGAGGTGCGGCCGGCCGAGCTGGTGGCGACCGACATCGAGGCGGAGATCGTGCCCACGCTGATCGACGAGCTGCCGCTGATGGTGCTGCTGGCCAGCTTCGCCCGTGGCACGACCACGATCCGGGGGGCGGGCGAGCTGCGGGTGAAGGAGTCCGACCGGATCGCGACCGTGGTCGAGCTGCTGAACACCTGCGGCGGCCACGTGACGGCGCTGCCGGACGGCTTCGAGGTGCTGGGCGTCCCGCACCGGCTGCGCGGCGGGCGGGTCGACGCCGCCGGCGACCACCGGATCGCGATGCTGGGGGCGATCGTGGGCGTCTGCTCGCAGGAGGGCGTCACCGTCGAGGGCGCCGATGCGCTCGGCGTCAGCTTCCCCGACTTCGCCGACCGGCTGGCCGCGGTGGTGGCATAGGCCGATGGTGATCACGATCGACGGCCCGGCCGGCGCCGGGAAGAGCACGATCGCCCGGGCGTTGGCCGAGCGGCTGGGCCTGCGCTACGTCGACACGGGCGCCATGTACCGGGAGCTGACGGCGGCCGCGCTGGCGGCCGGCGTCGACCTCGACGACGGCGCGGCGCTGGCTGCGCTCGCAGACGCGCCGCCTCCGCCCGGCAGTGACCTGCGGGCCGAGGCCATCTCCCGCAACGTCAGCGCCGTCTCACGGCATCCGCAGGTGCGGGCGGCCATGCGCAAGCGGCAGCGGGCACAGGCGGTGGACGCCGTGCTCGAGGGGCGCGACACCGGCTCGGTGGTCTACCCGGACGCCGACCTGAAGATCTACCTGGTGGCATCGACCGGCGTGCGCGCCGCCCGCCGTGCGGCGGAGCTGGACATGCCGGTCGACGAGGTCGAGCGCTCGATCGTCCAGCGCGACCAGCTCGACGCCGAGCAGCTGGCGCCGGCGCCGGACGCCGTGGTGATCGACAGCAGCGGGCTGAGCGTGGAGGAGGTCGTGGCGCGGATCGTGGCGCTGCTGCCGGTGGCCCCGGCCACGCCGCTGCCCGGCGACCGCTTCTGGCGGACGGTGCGTCCCGTGGCCGGGCCGCTGTTCCAGGGGATGCTGCGGCTGTCCGTGACCGGCGCCGAGCACGTGCCGCGCCGGGGGCCGGTGGTGTTCGTCGCCAACCACCAGTCGCTGTGGGACATCCCGGCGCTGGGCGCTGCGCAGCCGCGGGCGATCCGGTACATGGCCAAGTCGGAGCTGTTCCGGCCGCGGCCGTTCGGCGCCTTCCTGCGGATGGGCGGCACCTTCGGCGTGCACCGCGGCGAGCCCGACCGGGAGGCGCTGCGCACGGTTCACGAGACGCTCGTGGGCGGAGGCACGGTGGGCGTGTTCATCCAGGGCCATCGCCAGGATGGCTTCGAGCAGGCAAAGGCCGGCGCCGGGCGGATCGCCGTGGTCGAGCAGGCCGACGTGGTGCCGGTGGCGCTGCGCAGCCGCCACTGGCGGCCGGGACGGCGGATCGCCATAGCCTTCGGCCCGCCCCGCCGCTACGCCCGCGACGGCCGGCGGGCGGCCGAGGCTTACCGCGAGACGGCCGACCAGCTGATGGCGGAGATCCGCAGCCTGTACGAGGGCACCGGATGAGCGAGCAGCCGCAGGAGCAGGTCGAGGAGTCGCCGCAGCAGCGCCGGCTGGCGGGCCGGGTGGCGGTGGTCGGCTTCCCGAATGCGGGCAAGTCGACCCTGATCAACCGGTTGACGTCCAGCCGCCAGGCGGTGGTGCACGAGACGCCGGGGGTGACGCGTGACCGCACCGAGTCGGTGTGTGAGTGGCGCGGCCGTGAGTTCGTCCTGATCGACACGGGCGGCGTCGACCCAGGCGATGAGTCGCCGATGCAGTCCGAGGTCGCCGAGCAGGCGCGGATCGCCGTGCAGGAGGCGAACCTGGTGCTGCTCGTGATCGATGCCCGTGCCGGCCTGGCCGCCGGCGACGAGGAGATCGCGCAGATCCTGCGCCGCTCGCGGCGGCCCGTGCTGGTGGTCGCCAACAAGGTGGACGACCCATCCCACGAGGCCGGCGGCCTGGAGCTGCACGCGCTGGGGCTGGGCGATCCGATCTCGGTGTCGGCGCTGCACGGTCGTGGCACCGGCGACCTGCTGGACGCGATCGTGGAGGCGCTGGAGCGGATCGACGGCGCCGAGCACGACGAGGACACCGGAGACGAGATCCGGGTGGCGATCCTGGGTCGCCCCAACGTCGGCAAGTCCTCGCTGCTGAACGCCATCCTGGGCCGGCCGCGGGTGATCGTGTCGGAGGTGGCGGGCACCACCCGCGACAGCGTCGACACCGTGTTCGTGCGCAACGACAGGCACTTCCGGCTGATCGACACGGCCGGGCTGCGCCGCAAGCGCAAGCACCGGCAGGGGATCGAGTACTACAGCGAGCTGCGGGCCCTGCAGGCGGTCGGCCGTGCCGACATCGCCCTGGTGCTGGTGGACTCGTCCGACGGGCTGGTGGAGGGCGACCTGGCGGTGGCCGACGAGGCGCGCAAGGCCGGCTGTGCGACGCTGGTGGTGCTCTCGAAGTGGGACATCACGACGGTCGAGATCGAGGACGTGCGCGCGCGGATGCTCGTCAAGCTGCGGCAGCGACCGGCGATCATCACCACCTCGGCGCTGACGGGGCGCAACGTGGACAAGCTGCTGGACGCCGTGGAGGAGCTGTTCGGCCGCTTCACCTCCCGCTCCGGCACCGGCGCGCTGAACCGGGCGATGGAGGAGATCACCGCCAAGCGCGAGCCCCCGCGCAGCGGCCGGCGGCGCCTGAACCTGCTGTACGCGACCCAGTACGACACGCGGCCGCCGCGGTTCCGTATCGTTGTCAACGACCGCAGCCTGGTCACCCGCGACTATGCCTACTACGTCGAGAACCAGCTCCGCGCCCGGCTCGGGCTCGAGGGTGTGCCCGTGATCATCGACTTCCAGAGCCGCAAGTGAGGGCGGCAGTGATCGGCGGCGGCAGCTGGGGCACCGCGTTCGCGCGGCTGCTGGCGATGGCCGGGCACGAGACGACGCTGGTCTGCCGCCACCGCGACCAGGCTCACGCCGTCGCCACGCACCACCGCAACCCGCGGTACCTGTTCGACGTCGAGCTGCCCGCGACGCTGGGCGCGGCATGGCTCCAGGACGCCGAGCTTTTGTCCGCCGAGCTGGTCGCCATGGCCGTGCCCAGCCGCTGGTTCGCTGAGACGCTCGAGGTACTGGCACCGCGGCTGGGAGGCGATGCCGCCCTGCTGTCGCTGACCAAGGGGCTGGATCCGGCCACCCACCGCCGCATGAGCGAGGTGCTGGAGACGGTCGCACCCCGTGAACGCATCGCCGTCCTTTCCGGCCCCAACCACGCGGAGGAGGTGGCCCGCGACTACCCGACGGCGTCGGTGCTGGCCAGCGACAGCATCGACCTGGCGCGCCGTCTCCAGGCCGCCGTGTCGACCTCGCGGCTGCGCGTCTACGCGTCGACGGACGTGGTCGGCGTCGAGCTGTGCGCGGCTGCCAAGAACGTGATGGGCCTGGCGGCGGGCGTGTCCGACGGGCTCGGGTTCGGCGACAACGCCAAGGCCGCGATCATCACCCGCGGCATGGCCGAGATGGCGCGCATGGGCGAGGCATTCGGCGCGAAGCCGCGCACCTACTCGGGCATGGCCGGCATGGGCGATCTGGTCGCCACCTGCACGTCGCAGCTGTCCCGCAACCGACGGGCGGGAGAGCTGCTCGCCAAGGGCGTCCCGTCGGACTGGATCGAGCAGGAGATCGGGCAGGTGGCGGAGGGGCTGACGACCGCCCCGGCGCTGCGCGACCTGGCCCGCGACAACGGCCTCGAGCTGCCGATCACCGAGGCCGTCTGCAGCGTCGCGGACGGCACCATGACGGCGCTGGAGGCGCTCGCGGGCCTGATGGCGCGTGAGCCCGTGGAGGAGTGAGTACCGCGCGGTTGCCTCCGGGGCCGCTGGTAGAGTCCCCGCCGTGAGCGAGTTCCTGTTCTCGTCCGAGTCGGTCACCGAGGGGCACCCGGATAAGGTCGCCGACCAGATCTCCGATGGGGTTCTGGACGCGGTGCTGGCCGAGGATCGCGAAGGCCGCGTGGCCTGCGAGGTGCTCTGCACGACCGGCCTGGTGGTGGTGGCCGGCGAGATCACCACCGACGCCTACGTCGACATCCCCCGCATCGTTCGCGGGATCGTCGGCGACATCGGGTACACCAGCTCCGACCTCGGCTTCGACGCAGCGACCTGCGGCGTGGTGGTGGCACTCGACGAGCAGTCGCCCGACATCCGGCGCGGCGTGGACTCCTCCTACGAGCTCCAGCACGACAGCGCCGACGGCGACATCGACGCCCAGGGCGCGGGCGACCAGGGCATGATGTTCGGCTACGCCTGCGACGAGACGCCGGAGAAGATGCCGCTGCCGATCCAGCTCGCGCAGCGCATCACCGCCCGGCTGGCGGCCGCGCGCAAGGCGGAGACGGTGCCCTACCTGCGGCCGGACGGCAAGGCCCAGGTGACGGTGCGCTACAGCGAGCGGGACGGCCGTCTGGTGCCGGAGGCGGTGGAGCGGGTGCTGGTCTCGACCCAGCACCATCCCGACGTGCACGACGAGCAGCAGATCCGGGCCGACGTGATCGAGCACGTGCTGATGCCGGTGATCCCGGCCCACCTGTGCCCGCACGAACGGCTGTCCGAACCGGGCTTCGTGCTGGTCAACCCGACCGGGCGGTTCGTGACCGGCGGCCCGATGGGCGACACCGGCCTGACCGGCCGCAAGATCATCGTCGACACCTACGGCGGCGCCGCCCGCCATGGCGGGGGCGCGTTCTCGGGCAAGGACCCCTCCAAGGTCGATCGCTCCGGCGCCTACGCGATGCGCTGGGTGGCCAAGAACATCGTGTCGGCCGGGCTGGCGGCGCGGGCAGAGGTGCAGGTCGCCTACGCGATCGGGGTTGCGCATCCGGTGTCGGTGATGGTGGAGACCTACGGCACGGAGCAGATCGACCGGGCTTCGATCGAGCGAGCCGTTGGCGAGGTGTTCGACCTGCGGCCGGCGTCCATCATCCGCGATCTCGACCTGCTGCGCCCGATCTACCGGGACACGGCGACCTACGGGCACTTCGGCCGCGAGCTGCCCGCTTTCACGTGGGAGCGGGCCGACCGCGTCGCGGCCCTGCGCGAGGCCTGCGGGCTCGAAGAGCCCGCCTCGGTCTGATCGCCCGCATCCAGCCGCTGGTAACGGCCCGGGCGGTGGACAGGCCGTTCGACTATGCGGTGCCGGAGCAGCTCGCCGCTGACGTGGTGCGCGGCTCGCTGGTGCGGGTGCCGCTCGGCGCGCGCGAGGTGGACGGCGTCGTGGAGTCGGTCGCGAGCGAGCCGGACCGGGACGGCGGCGAGCTGAAGTCCGTGCTGGAGGTGGCCGGCCGGCTGCCGGAGCCCCTGCTCGACCTGGCCGTCTGGATCGCCGAGAGCACCGCCTCGACGCTGGCCCGCGCGATTGCGCTGGTGGTGCCGCCACCGCCACCGAAGCGGCGGCTGAAGCCGGTCGCGGAGACCGTTTCCGAGGACAGGCCGGTGACGCTGACCGAGGCCCAGCAGGCAGCCGTGGACGCGATCGAGCGGGCACGGAAGGACGGTGCGCACGAGGTGCTGCTGCACGGCGTCACCGGATCGGGCAAGACCGAGGTCTACCTGCGGGCGATCGAGCGGGAGCTGGCTGATGGGCGGGGCGCGATCGTGCTGGTGCCCGAGATCGCGCTGACGCCGCAGACGGCTGCCCGCTTCCAGGCCCGTTTCGGCGACACCGTGGCGGTGCTGCACAGCGCGCTCACCCCAGCCCGGCGCGGCGCCGAGCACCGGCGCATCGCCGACGGCGAGGCCCGCGTGGTGGTGGGCGCGCGCTCGGCGGTGTTCGCCGCGATGCCGCGGCTGGGCATGATCGTGGTGGACGAGGAGCACGACGCCTCGTACAAGCACGAGAGCGACCCCCGCTACGACGCCCGCCGCGTGGCCGCGAAGCGGGCCAGGCTGGAGCGCGCCCTGGTCGTGTTCGGCAGCGCCACGCCGCGGCCGGAGTCCTGGCACGGCATCCCGCGGCGGATCGCGCTACCCGGGCGCGTGGGCGGGCCGCTGCCCGCGGTGGAGGTGGTCGACCTGCGGCACGACGGCGGCTACCCGCTGACACGGCCGCTGCGAGACGCGCTGGGGCGGATCGAGGACGCGGGCGGCCGCGCCATCCTGCTCCAGAACCGCCGTGGCTCCGCGGCTGCCATCCACTGCCGGTCGTGCGGGCACGGCTGGCGCTGCCCGCGCTGCGACGTCTCGCTCTCGCTGCACGGCAAGGCCCGCCTGGTCTGTCACCACTGCGGCTACAGCGAGCGTCCGCCGCGGGCATGTCCCGTGTGCGGCTCGGTGGACATCACCCGGATCGGCTCCGGCACGCGGGCGGTGGAGGACGAGCTGGTCGACCTGTTCCCGGGCCTGTCCGTGCTGCGGCTGGACGCCGACGTGGCGGCCCGCAGCGACGAGCCGGAGGCCACGCTGGCGGCGTTCCGCGCAGCAGACCGGGCGGTGCTGGTGGGCACGCAGCTGGTGGCCAAGGGACACGACGTGCCCGGCGTCACGCTGGCTGCGGTGCTGGACGCCGAGACCGGGATGGCGATGCCGGACTTCCGGGCGGAGGAGCGCACGTTCGCCCTGCTGACGCAGCTGGCCGGCCGTCCCGGGCGGCCGGGCGACCCACAGGGACGGGTGCTGATCCAGGCCTGGGAGCCGGCCTCGCGGGTGGTCGAGCTGGCCGCCGGGCACGCCGTGGAGGAGTTTCTGGACGGCGAGCTGGAGCGGCGACGTGAGCTGGGCTATCCGCCGTTCCGGCGGCTGGTGCGGGTGCTGGTGACGGCTCCCGAGCCACAGGTGGCCGAGGACATCGCCGTCACGCTGGCCGACGCTGCCGCGCCGGCGTTGGGCGACGACCAGCTGCTGGGGCCGGCACCGCTGTTCCGGCTGCGTGACCGCTCGCGCAGCCACCTGCTGGTGAAGACGACCGACCCGCGCCGGGCGGCGGCGGTGCTCCGGGGGCTGCTGCGCGACCTGTCGGCCGACCTGCGACGGGCGGGTGCGACCGCGGTCGTCGATGTCGATCCCCAGTCTTTCAACTAACCTTCCCGACATGGCGCGAGCACTGGTGATCGTCGACATCCAGAACGATTACTTCCCGGGCGGCCGCTGCGAGCTGGTCGGCCCGGAGCAGGCCGCGGAGCGGGCGTCGAGCGTGCTGGAGGGCTTCCGTGAGCGGGGCGAGCCGGTGTTCCACGTGCAGCACGTGTGGGAGGGCGACGACGCCGAATACCTCGCGCCGGGGACCCCCGGGGTCGAGATCCACGAGTCGGTGCGGCCGGCAGCGGGCGAGCCGGTGACCCGGAAGGCCTACCCGAACAGCTTCCGCGAGACCGACCTCGAGCAGAGGCTGCGCGATGCCGGCGTCTCCGACCTGGTGATCGCGGGGATGATGACCAGCATGTGCGTGGACGCGACGGTGCGCGCGGCCACGGACCTGGGATTCGGCTGCACGGTCGTGCACGACGCCTGCGCGACGCTCGACCTCGAGTTCGCGGGCCGGCAGATCCCGGCGGCCAGCGTGCACGGGGCGTTCCTGGCGGCGCTCGGCGACGGGTACGCCGCGGTGACCTCGGCGGACGATGTCTGAGCAGCAGGCAGAGCATCTGGAGGAGCCGGTCGCGGGCGAGGCGGAGGGCGAGGGCCGGCCGACCCCCGAGGAGCGGCGTGCCTGGCGCGTCGCCGCGCTGCGGCTGGTGCGCCAGTACCCCGACCCGGCACTGCGCAACGCCGCCACGGCGGTGGCCGAGGTCGATGACGAGGTGCAGCAGCTGGCCGAGCGGATGCTGGATGTGATGGAGCGCGCCCACGGGGTGGGCCTGGCGGCGCCGCAGCTCGGCATCCTGCGTCGCATCCTGGTCTACCGCGCGAGCGATGAGGACGAGCCGAAGGTGCTGATCAATCCGGAGCTGGTGGAGCGCTCCGACGAGACGGAGGTGGGCACGGAAGGCTGCCTGTCGCTGCTCGGGGGCGAGCTGCAGGTGCCGGTGGCACGGCACCTGCGGGTGCGGGTGTCGGGCCGGGACGTGTCGGGGGACGCGGTCGACATGGACGTCGACGGCTTCGAGGCGCGGGTGATCCAGCACGAGATCGACCACCTGGACGGCATCCTGATCTTCGACCGCGCCGAGGATCAGGAACGCCGCGAGGCGCTGCGCGAGCTGCGCCTGCGCGCCGGGTGAACGTCGCCTACTTCGGGACGTCGGAGTTCGGTGCCGACGTGCTGCGCGCGCTCGTGGAGCGGGGGGCCGTACGGGTGGCCGCGGTGGTCAGCCAGCCCGACCGGCCCAGCGGCCGCGGGCGCGCGCTGACGGCGCCGCCGGTGGCGGCAGCGGCGCGCGAGCTGGCGCTGCCGCTGACACAGCCGCAGGACGCCAGCGCCGAGCCGCCGGAGGCTGAGGCCGGGGTGGTGGTGGCGTTCGGGCAGATCCTGCGGGCGCCGCTACTGGGGGCGTACCCACTGGTCAACCTGCACCCCTCGGCGCTGCCCCGCTGGCGGGGGGCGGCGCCGGTCGAGCGTGCGATCATGGCCGGCGACGCCGAGACGGCGGTGGCGGTGATCGAGGTGGTGGCGGAACTCGACGCGGGACCGATCCTGGCCGAGCAGCGGATCGCGATCGGTGAGCATGATGACGCGGGAACGGTGCGGCGAGCCGCGCTCGAGCTGGGCGTGCCGCTGCTGGAGCGGGCGCTGCTGGAGCGGCCGCAGCCGCGGGCGCAGGACGAGCAGGGAGTCACCTACGCCCACAAGATCGAGGCGGCGGAGCGGGCGCTTGACTGGTCACGCCCGGCGGTCGAGCTCGACCGAAAGGTGCGGGCGCTGTCGCCGCACATCGGGGCGCGGACGGTGCTGGACGGTCGGCCGTGCCAGGTCTGGCGCGCGCGGCCGCTGGCGCAGGGGCCGGGAGCGGGGGAGGTCGGCCCGGAGCTGGTGGTCGGCTGTGGCGAGGGTGCCCTGCAGATCCTGGAGCTGCAGCCGGCGGGCAAGGGGCGGATGGCGGCGGCGGACTTCCTGCGCGGGCTGCGAGAGCCGCCCGTACGCGCGACGTGAGCGGGCCCGACGCACGGCGGGTGGCGTACGAGGTGGTGCGGCGCACCTTCGAACAGGGCGCGTACGCAGACCGGGCGTTCTCGGGCGAGGCGGCCGGGCTGGAGGGGCGGGAGCGGCGCCAGGCGATGCGGATGGCATACGGGGCGGTGCAGCGGATGCGGACGGTCGACCACGCGGTCGAGCAGCTGGGCGGCAGACGGCCGATGCGGCTGCAGGCGCCGCTGCGAAACGCGCTTCGGGTGAGTGGCTATGAGCTGCTGTTCTCGGACGCGGTGCCGGCGCGGGCGGCGGTCAGCGAGGGGGTGGATCTGGCACGGGACGTGGCCGGAGCGCAGGTCGCAGGCCTGGCCAACGCGGTGCTGCGGCGGATCGCCGAGGCCGGCCCGGAGTGGGTGGAGACGCTGCCACCGGTGCTGCGCTTCTCGTACCCGGACTGGGTGATGGAGGAGTGGACTGCGCTGATGGGCGCCGACGGCGCGAACGCCTGCGCAGACGCGCAGAACCAGCCCGCCGAGCTGTGCGTGCGGGTGAACACGCTGCGGTCGGATGATCCGCAACTGGGTGCGGCGGCACGCGCGGTGGACGGGCTGCCGGAGGCGCTGGTGCTGGAGGAGATGATCGACGTGACCGCCACCGAAGCGTTTGCGAGCGGGGCGGTGTGGCCGCAGTCGCGGTCGTCGATGCGGCCGGCGCGGATGCTCGATCCAGCGCCGGGCATGCGCGTGCTCGACCTGTGCGCGGCTCCGGGCGGCAAGTCGGGGCAGCTGGCGGCGCTGATGAAGGACCGGGGCGAGCTGGTCTGCGTCGAACGCCACGCCGGACGCGCCGACGAGCTCGAGCGCACCCTGGCACGGTTCGGCGCCAGCTGCGCGCGGGTGGTGAGGGCCGACGTGCTGGAGTTCGCCGAGACGCGCTTCGACCGGATCCTGCTCGACCCGCCCTGCAGCGGCCTCGGGGTGTTGGCGGGACGGCCGGACGCGCGCTGGCGGCGAACACCGCACGACGCCGCCGAGCTGGCAGGGCTGCAGCGGGCGATGCTCGGCCACGCGCGCGGCCTGCTGGCACCCGGGGGCACCCTCGTCTACTCGGTCTGCACGCTCCGGCGCGACGAGTGCGAGGGAGTGCTGCCCGGCGGGGACTACCTGCTGCCCCAGACCGAGCGCAGCGACGGCTTCTACATCGCCGCCACCGGCCCCTGACCGGCGCCGGCCCGGCGGCGCCGAATGCAACGGCCTGCGTGACGCTTCCGTTGCCTGCGGCCGGGTTGCGGCAACGTAACGGCTGGCGTGCGCGATCGCCGCGGGCCCGCATGGCTGCGTCGCCCGCGGCGACGGCCGCGCGGGACCGCAACACCGGCGCCTGGCACCGGTGTTGCCAACGCCGAGGTCACAGGGTGGCCGCCGAGGTGTCACGAGCGCCGCGCATGAACCGTGTCTGCGCATCGCACCCGAGCGCTTCACTATCCTGCCAGCGCATGCGGGAGTGGCCCTCTTCGGTCGAGGTGGCTCCGTCGATCCTGTCGGCGGACTTCGGCCGCATGCGCGAACAGGTGGGCGAGGTGCTGGACGCCGGCGCCCGGGTCATCCACATCGACGTCATGGACGGCCATTTCGTCCCCGTGATCACGTTCGGGCCGAAGATGGTGGCCGACATCACCGAAGCCATCCACGACCGCGGCGGCTTCGCGGACGTGCACCTGATGATCGAGCAGCCGGAGCGCCACATCGACCAGTTCGCCGCCGCCGGGGCCGACAGCATCACGGTGCACGTCGAGACCTGCCCGCACCTGCACCGCACACTTCACGCCATCCACGACCTCGGCTGCCGGGCCGGTGTGACGCTGAACCCGGCCACTCCGGTGGCGTCGCTCGAGGAGGCGGCGAGGTACGCGGACGTGCTGCTCTGCATGAGCGTCAACCCCGGATTCGGCGGGCAGGCCTTCATCCCAGCGACGCTGGATCGCCTTCCGCTCATGCGCGAGCTGGCCGAAGGACGTGCCGAGCCCGTGCAGGTGGAGGTCGACGGCGGCGTCGGGCCGACCACCATCGCCGACGTGCACCGTGCCGGCGCCAACATCTTGGTCGCCGGGTCGGCCGTCTTCTCGACGCCGGTGCCGGGCGACGCCTACCGCGAGCTGGTCACGCTCGCCGCCGGCCACAGCCGGGTCTGATGGTTGGTTCCATGAACTGCGCGGCGCTGGATCTGGTCCGGGACTCGCTGGACGCCACGATCGTCCTTGACCAGGACATGCCCAGCCTGCTCTGCGCCGTCCGCGATCTGCGTGAATCGCAGATCGCTACCGACCGCTGCAAGCCAAGGCTTGCAGCTTCCCGTCGTCCAGCGCGCCCCATCCTTCGCCCAGCATCCACGCATCCCATGGAATCAACCATGTGGCCATGAGCCCGGAGGATCTCCGGTGCCTGGAACGCTGCCTCGAGCTGGCCGAGCTGGGCGCCCGCACGGCGGCGCCGAACCCGATGGTCGGGTGCGTGCTCGTGCGCGACGGGGCCGTCATCGGCGAGGGCTGGCACGAGCGCCCGGGATCGCCGCACGCCGAGGTGAACGCCCTGGCGGCGGCGCGCGATGCCTCGGGTGCCACCGCCTACGTCAGCCTCGAGCCGTGCGCGCACCACGGCCGCACGCCGCCCTGCTCGGACGCCCTGATCGCCGCCGGGGTCGCCCGCACGGTGATCGCCGCGATCGACCCGGATCCCCGCACCAACGGACAGGGCATCGAGCGGTTGCGCGCCGCGGGCGTCGAGGTCGAGCTGGCCACGGGCGACATCGAGCGCCGGGCCCGCCACCAGAACGCGGGCTTCCGCACGCTGGTGCGACTGGGGCGTCCGCACGTCACCTACAAGGCCGCCGTCAGCGTCGACGGCCGCGTGGCCCACCCCGGCGGCGAGCCGCGCTGGATCTCCTCGCCGCAGAGCAGGGCTCTGGTGCACGAGTGGCGGGCGCGGTCGGGTGCAGTCGCTGTCGGCATCGGAACCGCGCTTGCCGACGATCCGACGCTGACCGCACGAGACTGCGTGCCGCCGGCGGAGCGCCAGCCGCTGCGGCTTGTGTTCGACCGCTCGGCGCGGCTACCAGCCGAGTCGGCGCTGGTGCGGAGCGCCGATGAGGGCCCGGTGGCGGTGGTGTGCCGTCCCGGCGCGCCCGGGATCGCCGCCCTCGCCGCGACCGGTATCGAGGCGATCGAAGTGAGCGACGCCGGCCAGGCGCTGGCCGAGCTGGGGCGCCGTGGCGTGGCGACGATGCTGCTGGAAGGAGGCCCCACCCTCGCCGTGGCGCTCCGGGGCGAGGGTCTGGTCGACCGGCTGGCGCTTTTCGTGGCCCCGCTGGTGCTGGGTGCAGGGCCGAATGGGCTGGAGGGCTGGCCCGCCATGCGGCTGGGCGAGGGGGAGCTGGAGCTGAGCAGCCGCCCGGTCGGCCCGGATACCCTGCTTGTGGCCGACGTGCACGAGGTCTGAGGAGGGGCGGAAATGTTCACCGGGATCGTGATCGAGCAGGGCGTGGTGGCGCAGCCACCGCCCCGGCTGCGGCTGCGCGCGCCCGGGATCGCCGCCGACGCCGCGATCGGCGACTCGGTGGCCGTGGACGGCTGCTGCCTGACGGTCACCGAGATCGACGGTGTCGTGCTCGCGTTCGATGCCGTGCCCGAGACGTTGCGGCGTACCAACCTGGGCCGCCTGCAGCCGGGCGATGAGGTCAACCTCGAGCCCGCCCTCCGCGCCGGCGACCGCATGGGCGGCCACCTGGTGCAGGGGCACGTCGACGCGGTCGGATCGCTGCGTGACATCGCCGCCGAGGCGGACGCCGTCAACATGACCTTCACGGCGCCCGAGCAGGTGCTGCGCTACGTGATCGAGAAGGGTTCGATCGCGGTCAACGGCGTGGCACTGACCGTGACCGCGTTCGATGACGAGAGCTTCTCGGTGTCGGTGATTCCGCACACGCTGGCGGTCACCAACCTGGGCCGCCTGACCCCGGGCGACCAGATCAACCTGGAGGCCGACCTGTTCGGCAAGTACGTTGAACGGATGCAGGCTGGCAGAGCGTCACAAACCGGGTGATACGCTGACGACGATGACCGTGGACGAGACCTACCACAGGCTCTACCCCGACCTCGTGGATTCGCCGTTCGCGACGGTCGAGGAGGCCCTTGACGAGATGCGCGCCGGCCGCATGATCGTGGTCGTCGACTCGCCCGATCGCGAGAACGAGGGCGACCTGGTGATGGCCGCCGACTGCATCACGGCTGATGCCGTCAACTTCATGGCCCGCCACGCCCGTGGGCTGATCTGCCTGGCGCTGACGCCCGAGCGCTGCGACGAGCTGGGCCTGCCGATGATGACCGAGCGCAACCGCACCCAGTTCGGCACCGCCTTCACCGTCTCGATCGAGGCCAGCTCGGGCGTGTCCACCGGCATCTCGGCCGCCGACCGCGCGCATACCATCCAGGTCGCGGTCGACCCGGCGTCGCGACCGGACGACCTCGTCCAACCGGGGCACGTGTTCCCCCTGCGCGCGCAGCCCTACGGCGTGCTGGAGCGCACCGGCCAGACCGAGGCCTCCGTCGATCTCGCGCGGCTGGCCGGGTTCTCGCCGGCCGGCGTGATCTGCGAGGTGATGAACGAGGACGGGTCGATGGCGCGGCTGCCCGACCTGATCCCCTACTGCGAGCAGCACGGCCTCAAGATGATCACCGTGGCCGACCTGATCGCGCACCGCCATCGCCGCGAGAAGCTGGTCGAGCGGATCGCGAGCGCCCAGATGCCGACCCGCTACGGCGACTTCGTGTCGCACGGTTATCGCTCGATGATCGACGGCCAGCACCACGTAGCCCTCGTGATGGGCGACGTGCGCGACACCCCGGACGTGCTGGTGCGCGTTCACTCCGAGTGCGTCACCGGCGACGTGTTCCACTCGCTGCGCTGCGACTGCGGCGAGCAGCTGGAGCGGGCGCTGTCGCAGATCGCCCTCGAGGGGCGGGGAGTGCTGCTGTACCTGGCCCAGGAGGGCCGCGGCATCGGCCTGCTCAACAAGCTGCGCGCGTACGAGCTCCAGGAGCAGGGGCTGGACACGGTCGACGCCAACATCGCGCTCGGCCTGCCGATTGATTCGCGCGACTACGGCATGGGCGCCCAGATCCTGGCCGACCTGGGACTGACCAGCATCCGGGTGATGACCAACAACCCGAAGAAGCTCGTCGGCCTCGAGGGCTACGGCCTAACTGTGACCGAGCAGGTGCCGATCGTGGCCGAGCCCAACCCGGTCAACGCCGAGTACCTGCGCACCAAGGTGGAGCGGATGGGCCACACGATCACCCATCAGGGCCGCCAGCTCGACACCTCCGTGCCCGCCCCGTTCACGGAAGGGCCGTTCGGACCGTGAGCGAGTTCGGGGTCGGCACCATCGTGGTGCCTGACCGGTGCAACTGGATCACGGGGCGCCCGCAGTCCGAGCTCGACATCGCGATCGTGGCGTCGCGGTTCAACGCCGACATCGTGCAGAAGCTGCTGGACGGCGCCGTGGCCGAGCTCGAGAGCCGCGGCATCGTGCGCGAGCGGATCACGGTGGTGCTGGTGCCGGGTGCCTGGGAGCTGCCGATGGCCTGCCGGCGGCTGGCCGAGGCCGGCGGGCACCACGCGGTGGTCGCTCTGGGCTGCGTGATCCGCGGCGAGACCCCGCACTTCGACTACGTCTGTGCCGAGGCCGCCCGCGGCATCACCGATGCGGCCGCGGCCACCGGCGTGCCGGTCGCCTTCGGCGTGGTTACGGCAAACACGCTCGAGCAGGCCGAGGCCCGTTCCGGCGGCGCGCACGGAAACAAGGGCAGCGAGGCGGCGGACGCCGCGGTCGAGATGGCCGAGCTGATGCGCACGCTGCCGCGGCACAGATGACGAGTGTGAGCTAAACCCTGCCGGCGCGCGCGTCGGGAAGCGGCGTCAGCACGCCGTCCAGCTGGTCGCGCAGGTGCTCGAAGTCGGGCGGCAGCGACAGGCGCTCGCCCAAGTGCTCGATCGGCTCGTCGGTGGCGAAACCCGGGCCCAGCGTGGCGATCTCGAACAGCACCCCGGCCGGCTCGCGGAAGTAGATCGACTTGAAGTAGAAGCGGTCGATCACCGGCGTGGGGTGGTAGCCGTCGGCCGCCACCTTGCGCTGCCAGTCCTCGTGCTCGGCCATGCTCGACGCCCAGGCCACGTGGTGCACCGTTCCGGCGCCGGGGATGCCCGGCTGGTCGGGAGCAGGCAGCCGCTCGTAGAACGCTCCGCGGTGCTCACCCCGCACCTCCCACCAGGAGTCGCCGTGCGGCTCGAAGCCGAGCGTCTGCTCCAGCAGCTCGCGCCCGCGCTCCATGTCCGAGGAGTACATGCGCACACCGCCGAAGCCCTGCAGCGCCAGCTCGTGGGGGATGTCCGGATGCTCGGCCACCAGCGGCGCATCGGCGCCGGTGAACAGCTCCAGCTCCAGGCCCAGCCCCTCGGGATCGTCGAAGCACAGGCCGCCGTCGCTACGCGTGGATGCCGCACCCTCGTCACCGAGCCGCTGCTCCCAGAAGTCCAGCGCTTGCTGCGACCCGACCCGCCACACGATCGAGCTGACCATCCCGCGGCCGGCCCGCCCGGCGCGCGCGCCCGGGTATTCGAAGAAGGTGATGTCGGAGCCGGCGCTGCCGCGCTCGTCCGCGTAGAAGAGGTGGTAGACGGTCGGGTCGTCCTGGTTGACCGTCTTCTTGACCATCCTCAAGCCCAGCACCCGCGTGTAGAAATCGACGTTGCGCGGCGCGTCGGCGGTGATGCACGTGACGTGGTGGATGCCGTCGAGATTCACGGAGGGCCTCCTTGCCTGTGCGCTAGACCGCTTTGGTGACCCGGCCGCTCTTGAGGCAGCGCGTGCAGACGTAGGCACGGGTCGGCGAACCGTCGAGTAGGATCCGGATCCGCTGCAGGTTGGGCTCGAAGCGCCGCTTGGTGGCGACCATGGAGTGGCTCCGGTTGTTGCCGAAACCAGGCTTCTTTGCACAGATCACGCAGACTCGGGACACGAAAGACGATCCTTTCCGGACGGAACCGCGGCAGTATAGCCCGCAACCTGCCCGGCGGACGGCACGTCATACGGACGATGCACCGGGCACAGCTGACCGCCGTTCCCGCCCCTGGCAAGGTGGCGGGCGAACTGATCATCCCCAGCGAGGTGATCGCCCAGATCGTGGGGCTGACCGTGCTGGAGTGCTACGGCGTCGTCGGCATGGCCGCGACCAGCCTCAGCCAGGGCGTGGCCCGGCTGCTGTCGCGGGAGCGGATCACACAGGGGGTGGGCGTGCGCCGCGAGGGCGACCGGCTGGCGATCGACCTCTACGTCGTGGTCGAGTACGGTCTCAACCTGGCCGAGGTTGCCACCAGCGTGCGATCGCGGGTGAAGTACACGGTCGAGAAGCTGACCGGGATCGAGGTGGACACGCTGCAGATCCACATACAGGGTGTGAAGCGCACAACATGACGCCCCTGGAGCGGGCGCTGGCGCTGGCGCGGGGCGGGCAGGGAGCGCTGCAGGTGCATCGGCAGCGGATCAACGACCTGAACGTCTACCCGGTGCCGGACGGCGACACCGGCAGCAACCTGGCCGACACGGTGACGCGGCTCACGCAGGGCCTGGAGCAGCTGCCGCCGGATGCCGATCGGCCCACGATCGCCCACGCAGCCACCCGCGCCGCGCTGATGGGCGCCCGCGGCAACAGCGGCGTGATCCTGTCGCAGATCGTGCGCGGGTTCGCCGAGGCGCTGGGGGCGGGTGAAGGGCCGGTGGACGCGGGCACGGTGGCGCGGGCGCTGCGCGCAGCCAGCGATGCCGCCTACGGCGCCATCCGCCAACCGGTCGAGGGCACGATGCTGACGGCGATCCGGGCGATGGCGGAGCGGGCCGAGGCGGAGCCCGCCGACGCGACCCTCGACGACCTGCTGGCCTCGGTGCTCGAGGCGGGCGACGACACGGTGGCCCGCACCCAGGAGATGCTACCGGTGCTGCGCCAGGCACGCGTGGTCGACGCCGGCGCCGCCGGGCTGGTCGAGTACGTGCGAGGCGCGGTCGCGGGCATGCAGCGCCGGGCGCCGGCGGCCGCAGGCCCGCTGGCCGCTGCTCCGCCACCCAGCCTCGACTCGATCCATCTCCAGCCGTCGCGGTATCGCTACTGCACGAGCTTCCTGGTGGAGGACGAGGGCGTCGACCGCGAGCTGATGGAGTCGCTGCTGGAGCCCCTGGGCGACTCGCTGCTGGTGGTCGGCGAGCCGCCGATCCTGAAGGTGCACCTACACACCGACGACCCTGGCGCCGCCATCTCACTGGGGGTGGGCGCCGGCGCGGTGGCCGACGTCGAGGTGGCCGACATGCGGGTACAGGTGCGCGACCGCACGCTGCGGCTGCTGGAGGGCCAGGCGGCCCAGCCGGCCGCGTGCGGGCTGGTGGCGGTCGCCGATGGAGACGGCGTCGAGGCCGCCTACCGCGCCGCAGCGTCCGGGGTCGAGCTGGTGGCGGGCGGGCAGTCGGCCAATCCCAGCGCGGGCGAGATCGCCGATGCGATCGCGGCGTCCGCCGCCGAGGGCGTGCTGGTGCTGCCCAACAACCGCAATGTGGTGCTCGCCGCCGAGAACGCGGCCGCCCTGGCCGGTCGGCCCGCTGCCGTGGTGCCGACGCTGTACCCGGCGGCCGGCCTGGTGCTGGCCGCCCGGTTCGACCCCGACCGCGCGCTGGCCGAGAACACGGGCGCCCTCGCGCAGCTGAACGCGAGGCTCCGCTGCGGTGAGGTGGCCGCGGCCGTCCGCGACGCCCGCATGGACGGAGTCGCCGTCACCGCCGGGCAGTACCTGGCGCTGGTCGAGGGCCGCCTGCAGTCGTCACACGACGACGCCGCGTCGGCGGCCGCGGCGGTGCTGCACGAGCTCGCCCAGGGCGCCGCCGAGCTGACCGTCCTGGTGGCCGCAGAGGCGGGCCTGGGTGCGGCCATCGACGCGCTGGTCGGGGGCGGCGCCGGTCCGGCTGTACGCACGGTCGAAGGCGGCGCAGCGGCGTTCCCGCTGTGCGCGTGCGCGACGCCGGCAGCCGAGCTGCTGACGGCCGAGACCACCGCGATCGTGCTCGACTCGACGGCCGACTTGGCTGACCCCGGCAGCCGGCACGGCAACTGGTCGATGGTGCCGCTGACGGTCAACTTCGGCGACGAGACATTCCACGACTACATCGACATCGATGCGGCCGAGTTCTACCGCCGGCTGCGCGTGGCACGGCAGCCGCCGCGCACCGCCGCGCCGTCGCCGGGCGAGTGGCAGGAGGCCTTCGAGGCGCTGGACGGATACCGGCGGATGCTGGTGCTCCCGATCTCGAGCCGGCTCTCGGCAAGCTCCCAGACAGCAGAGCTCGCGGCCCGCGCCCTCGATCCCGATGGGCTGCGGATCACCGTGCTCGAGACCGGCTCGGCCTCGCTGGGCACGCTGGTGCTGGCGGAGGCGCTGCAGCGCAGGCTCGTCCGGGGCCTGCCTGAGAATGAGCTGGTGACATGGTTCCAGGCCGCTCGCGAGCGGCTTCACGTCGTGTTCTCGGTGGACACCCTCGAGTACTTGCAGCGTGGCGGGCGGATCGGCCGCGCCCAGGCGATGGTCGGCGGCATGCTGGGCGTGAGGCCGATCCTGACGCTGCGCGACGGCGAGGTGGAACCGCTTCGCAGGGTGCGGGGCGCGCGGCGTGCGCGGGCCGAGTTCGAGCGGTTCCTGATCGAGCACGCAGGTCCCGGCTCGGTGCATGTGGCGGTGGTGCACGCGGAGGCGCCGGAGGCGGCCGAGCAGCTGGTGGAGATGGCGCGGCGGGCTGTCCCGCACGCGGTGATCGACCACGTCGGTGAGCTGGGCGCCGTTGTCGGAACGCACGGCGGGCCCGGAACGCTGGGGCTGGCGGTGCTGTCCGAGCCGTGAGCGTGCGCGCATTCGCCGGCATCGAGGCCGAGCCGGCATTCACGGAGCCGAAGACGGCGCCGCGTCCGTCGCACCTGCTGGCCCCGGCGGCAGGAGACAAGCGCACGCGCGACCTGCTGGCGGCCCTGCGACCGCGCCCCGTGCTGAACGTGGGCGACCTGCTGGAGGCCGTGCCGTTCCGCCACGACGACTTTCGCGAGCACGGTCTGCTGGCGAACCTGCCGATTGGCGATGAGGCGACGCTGGTGGTGACGGTCGAGGGCGTGCGCGTCAGGCCCACCCGGCGCCGCAACCTGGTGATCGTCGAGGCGCGCGTGCGCGACGAGTCCGGCCCCGGCGTGCTGGTCTGGTTCAACCAGCGCTACCTGGCCAAGCAGCTGAAGCCGGGGATGCGGCTGTCGGTGCGGGGTGAGCGGCGAGGCACGGTCGGCGCCGAGATCGCCGTTCGCCGGCACGAGCTGCTGGGCCCCGACGAGAGCCTCACCCACACCTCAGGGCTGGTGCCCGTCTACCACTCCAGCGAGAAGCTGACCAGCCGCCGCATCGGCGACCTGGTCACGGCTCAGCTGGGCCACGTCGGCGATGCCCCCGACTCGCTGCCCTCAGGGCTGCGCACCCGCCGCGGCCTGGCGCTGCGCCGCGACGCGCTTTTGGCGGCGCACCGGCCGGACACGGTCGACCAGGCCCGCACGGCCGAGCAGCGGCTCGCGTTCGAGGAGCTGTTCCTGCTGCAGGCCGGGCTGATCAGCCACCGCCGGGCGCTGGAGCGCACCACCATCGCCCGCGCGCTGGGACGTCCGGGCGAGATGATCGATCGCTTCCGCGCGTCGCTGCCGTTCACGCCCACGGCGGCACAGGACCGGGCGATGGCCGAGATCGACGGTGACCTCGATCGCAGCGTGCCCATGCAGCGGCTGCTGCAGGGCGACGTCGGGTCGGGGAAGACACTGGTGGCCGTGCACGCGCTGCTGCGAGCCGTCGAGCGCGACGGCCAGGGCGCGATGATGGCGCCCACCGAGACGCTCGCCACGCAGCACCTGCTGGGCGTGACGGCGCTGTGTGAGCCGCTGGGCGTGCGGGTGACGCCACTGGTGCAGGGAATGCCGGCGCGCGAGCGGCGCGCCGCCCTGGGCGTGATCGAGTCGGGCGAGCCGCAGGTGGTGGTGGGCACGCACGCGCTGATCCAGGACGCGGTCGTATTCGGCCGGCTGGAGGTGGCGGTGGTGGATGAGCAGCACCGGTTCGGCGTCGAGCAGCGCCGCGCGCTCGAGGCCAAGGCGCGCGACTCCGGCCACGCTCCCCACGTGCTGCACATGACGGCCACCCCGATACCGCGAACGCTGGCGCTGACCGTGTACGGCGACCTCGACGTGTCGGTGCTGGACGAGCTGCCCCCGGGCCGCAAGCCGGTGGTCACGCGGCTGGTGCCGCGCGCCCGCCGCGACGAGGTGTTCGCGCGCATGCGCAGGCTGCTGGACGAGGGCCGTCAGGCCTATGTCGTCTGCCCGCTGGTGACCGAGTCGCCGGCTGCGCAGGCGACGGCGGCCGAGAGCGAGGCCGAACGGCTGCAACAGGGCGACCTGCGCGGGTACTCGGTGGGGGTGATGCACGGTCAGATGCCGACCGCCGAGCGGCGGTCGGTGATGGAGCGGTTCCGGTCGGGCGAGCTGTCGGTGCTGGTCGCGACCACCGTGATCGAGGTGGGCGTGGACGTGCCCAACGCCGTGATCATGGTGATCGAGGAGGCCGACCGGTTCGGGCTGGCGCAGCTGCACCAGCTGCGCGGGCGGGTCGGCCGCGGCGGTCACGAGAGTTTCTGCATCCTCCTGGCCGACCCGCAGAGCGACGACTCGGCGACCCGGCTGCAGGCGATGGTGCGCACCAGCGACGGGTTCGAGCTGGCCGAGGTCGATCTCGAGCTGCGCGGCGAGGGCAGCCTGCTGGCCGCGCGCCAGAGCGGCATCCCCGACCTGCGGCACGCCCGCCTGTCGCGGCACCGCCGCCTGGCCCAGCAGGCGCGGCGGGAGGCGCAGGCGTTCCTGGACGCGGATCCCGGCCTGGAGTCGGCGGAGGCGCAGCTGATGGCGATCGAGGCGCGCCGCATGTTCGGCGACGAGGTCGACTGGCTGACGCGGGCATGAGGATCGTGGCCGGCGAGCGCAAGGGCCAGCGCCTCGACGCCCCGGCCGGGCAGGACACGCGGCCGACGTCCGATCGGCTGCGCGAGTCGCTGTTCTCGATGCTGGGCGACGTGTCCGGCCTGCGGGTGCTGGACCCGTTCGCGGGCAGCGGGGCGCTCGGGCTGGAGGCGCTCTCGCGCGGCGCCGCCCGGGCCGACTTCTGCGAGACGGCGGCACCGGCTCTGCGCGCCCTGCGCGCGAACGTTGAGCGCCTCGGGTACGGCGACCGGGTGGTGGTGCGGCGCCAGGACGCCCGCCGCCGGCTGGCGGCGGATGCCCGCGCCGGCACCGGCTATGAGTTGATCATGCTTGACCCGCCTTATAGGATGCTGACCGCCTTGCAAGAGGACTTTTCCCTGCATCTGCCGCATCTGCTGGTTCCCGGAGGGATTGCCGTGATCGAGAGCCCGACATCTCAGCAGCCGCTGGAGCTGCCGCTCCGGCTGGACACGACCCGCGTGCAGGGCGGCTCCCGGCTGACGGTGTACCTGCATGACTGAACGGGTGGCCGTCTGCCCCGGTACCTACGACCCGGTCACCGCCGGCCACCTCGACATCATCGAGCGCGCCGCAGAGGTGTTCGACCGGGTGGTGGTGGGCGTCGTGCGGGCGCCGCGGCACAAGCAGACGATGTTCTCGCTGGAGGAGCGGATCGGCTTCATCGAGCAATCGCTGGGCGGCCGCGACAACGTGTCGGTGGTCGGATTCGCGACCCTGGTGGTCGATTTCGCGCGCGAGCATGGTGCTCGTGTAATCGTGAAGGGGCTGCGCGCGGTCAGCGATTTCGAGTGGGAGTTCCAGATGAACCACCTCAACCGCGGACTGGGCCCCGAGATCGAAACGCTCTACATGATGAGCTCGCCCAAGTACAGTTTCCTGTCGTCACGGGGTGTGCGTGAGATCGCCTCGTTCGGCGGCCCCGTGGCAGAGTACGTACCCGAGCAGGTCGCTCGCCGCCTCGCAGAGATGCACGCGGCGGGGGACACCTGACCCGTTGTGAGGAGAGACCGTTGGACGTATTGGTTCTGATCGACAAACTTGATGAGCTCGTGGCAACCGCGAAGAACGTGCCGATGACCGACCAGGTCCGGATCGACCGCGAGGAGCTGTTCGAGATCATCGATCAGATGCGCTCGACGATCCCCGAGGAGATCAAGCAGGCGCGCTGGATCGTGAAGGAGCGGCAGGAGATGCTGGCCGAAGCCAAGCGCGAGGCCGAGCGCCTGATCGGCGAGGCCCGCGACCAGGCGCAGCGCGAGGCGTCGCAGCAGGAGGTCGTGAAGCTGGCAGAGCGCCAGGCCCACGAGCTCGTGGAGCAGGCCCGCGCCAAGGAGCGCGAGACCCGGCTCGGCGCCGAGGACTACGCCGACGGCATCCTCGAGAACCTCGAGGTCAACCTGGGCAAGTTCCTGGCGGCGGTGCAGCGCGGGCGCGAGCAGCTGGCGTCGCGTGACGGCGAGGGCACGGGGCCGGGCACGGCCGGCTTCGACACGTCGGGCTAGAGATGATCGACCTTCGCAGCATGCGGCTCGGGCCGGGCGACGTCCGGCACGAGCGGCCGCGCGTGGCGGTGGCGCCGCTTACGATCGCCGGCCAGGAGTACACCGTGACGCCAGCCGAGCTGGAGCCGCGGCTCGACCTGCAGGCCGCCTCCGGCGGGCTCTACCTGAAGCTGGCCCTCTCGGCGCACGTCGAGGGCCCCTGCTTCCGCTGCCTGGAGCCGGCCGGGATCGACCTCGACGTGCGGTCGTCGGAGTACCACTCGACCGACCCCGACCAGTCCGACCCGGAGCTCCGCTGCGACTACATCGAGGGCGACCAGCTGGACGTCGAGCGCTGGGTGCGCGACGCGCTCGTATTCGCCCTGCCGGACAAGATCTTGGATCGCCCCGACTGCCCCGGTCTGTGCCCGCGCTGCGGGGTGCGGCTGGATCCGGATGTGGCCCATGACTGCGGCGAACCGGAGCTGGACACCCGCTGGGCGAAGCTCGCTGACCTGCTATAAATCACCGGCCCCATGGCCGTCCCCAAGAAGAAAACCTCCAAGGCCCGCCGCGACAAACGGCGCGCCACGCACTCGATCTCGGCGCCCTCGCTGAGCGTCTGCCCGCACTGCCACCACCCGGTGCGCCCGCATCACGTCTGCGGGAACTGCGGCCAGTACCGCGGGCGCGAGGTGGAGCCGCTGACGGAAGCCGCGCCGGGCGCGTAATGGAGCGCTAGCTCGATGGCCGAGGTCACCATCGCGCTCGATGCGATGGGGGGTGACCGGGGGCCGGCCGAGCTGGTGGCCGGCGCGCTGGAGGCGGTCGGCGACGGCGTCGGCGTGCTGCTGTGCGGCCGCGCCGCCGAGCTGCAGAGCGAGCTGGACGCCCAGGGCAGCGACCCCGATCTCGTGATCGTGGACGCGCCGGACGTGATCGACTACGACGACGAGCCGGCCGCCGCCGTCCGAGCGAAGCCGGGGTCGTCGATGGTGACCGCCTGCCGGATGGTACGCGAGGGCCGGGCAGCCGGCGCGATCTCGGCCGGGTCGACCGGAGCCATGCTGGCGGCCTCGCTGCTGACCATGGGTCGCGTGAAGGGCGTGCACCGGCCCGGCATCGCCGTGCCGCTGCCGGCGCGGGACCAGCCCTGTGTGCTGATCGACGCCGGCGCCAACTCCGAGTCGCGGCCCGAGAACCTGCTGCAGTTCGGCATGATGGGCGCGATCTTCGCCGAGGAGGTGCTGGGCATCGATGACCCGTGCGTGGGCCTCCTGTCGGTCGGCGAGGAGTCGTCGAAGGGCACTCCCGAGGTGGTGGAGGCGCACGCCCTGCTGAGCGCATCCGGGGTCCACTTCGGCGGGAACTGCGAGGGCCGCGACGCGCTCTCGGGGCGGTTCCAGGTGCTGGTGGCCGACGGCTTCGCCGGGAACGTGCTGCTGAAAGGGCTGGAGGGCGCCGGCGTGATGATGATGCGGGAGCTGCGCGACGCCGCCCGCTCCAGCAGGCGGGCCAAGCTGGGTGCGCTGCTGCTGCTGCCGGCCCTGCAGGGCATGCGCGACCGCATCGACCCCGAGACGTACGGCGGCGCCTATCTGCTGGGCGTGCGCGGCATCTCCGTGATCGCCCACGGCAACAGCAGCCGGCGGGCGATCAGAAACGCCGTGCTGGTGGCCGCCAGGGGCGCCGAGCACGGCATCGTCGACCGGATGGCGCAGCGCGTCGGCGGCGCCGATCCGGGATCCCACTTGCAGGACGGCGATCCTGCCAATACAGTCACGCAGGTTCGGGAGTCGGCGACGGGAGAGACAGCAACATGAATCGTGACGAGGCGCTTGAGCGGGTCCGAGGAATTCTGGTGGAGCAGCTCGGTGTGGACGAGGGTCAGGTGACCGAGGCCGCGTCGTTCCAGGGTGACCTTGACGCCGACTCTCTCGACCTGGTGGAGCTGATCATGGAGCTCGAGGATCAGTTTGGTGTGAAGATCTCTGACGAGGATGCGCAGAAGATCGAGACGGTCGGCCAGGCGGTCGATTACGTCACCTCACACGCCTGAGCAACCGCGCGGGAGCGGGCTGAGGCAGCTGATCGAGGCGCTGCCGCCGGAGCGGCGGCGGACGGTCTTCGCCCACTCGTCGTGGGTGGCCGAGCGCGGGCACTCCTACGAGCGGCTGGAGTTCCTCGGCGACAGCGTGCTGGGCCTGGCGATCACCCGGCACCTGTACGAGCGATTTCCCGACCGGTCGGAGGGCGAGCTGGCGCGCATGCGCGCGCACGTGGTGTCGCGGGCCAGCTGCGCCGCCGTCGGGCGCGAGCTCGGCCTCGACGAGCTGTTCCTGCGCGAGGCGGCGGGCCCGCCGTCCGACGCGGCCGCTCTGGCGACGTCGGACACGGTGATCGCCGAGGTGGTCGAGGCCGGCATCGGTGCATGCTTCCTCGAGGTGGGCCTGGAGCGCGTGGCCGACGCGGTCGTGGAGGCGTTCGCCGGGCGGGTCTCCTACGCGCTCGACGAGCACGTCGATCACAAGACCGTGCTGCAGGAGGAGCTGGCACGTCAGGGTGGGTCTGTAACCTACGCGCTGGTCGAGACAACCGGTCCCGACCACGACCGTCGCTTCACCAGCGTCGCGCTCGTGGAGGGGGCCGAGCTCGGTAGGGGCTCGGGTGGGAGCAAGAAGGCATCCGAGCAGGAAGCGGCACGGGAGGCGCTGGAGCAGATCGCCCGGGCCGGCATGTAACGATCGGGAGCGCGATGTATCTGAAGACGGTGCGCATGCGGGGCTTCAAGTCGTTCGCCCAGAACGTCGAGCTCAGCTTCGACCAGGGGATCGCCGTGGTGGTCGGGCCAAACGGCAGCGGCAAGTCCAACATCGCCGACGCCCTGCAGTGGGCGATGGCCGTGCAGTCGCCGTCCCAGCTGCGGGCCCCGACCGGACAGGACGTGCTGTTCGGTGGATCCGACGTGCGCCAGGCGGCCGGCGTCTGCGAGGTCGAGCTGGTGCTCGACAACGAGTGCGGCACGCTGCCGATCGAGTTCAACGAGGTGTCGGTGATGCGGCGGCTCTACCGCGACGGCGAGAGCGAGTACTACCTGAACCGGGCGAAGGTGCGGCGGCTGGACGTGATGGAGCTCCTGTCCGACACCGGACTCGGCCGCGAGATGCACTCCGTGATCGGGCAGGGCAAGGTGGAGGAGATCCTGCTGTCCAAGCCCCACGAGCGGCGGCGGTTCGTGGAGGAGGCGGCGGGACTGGGCAAGTACCAGCGCCGCCGGACACGGGCCGAGGCCAAGCTGTCCCGGGTCGAGGCGGAGCTGGAGCGCGCCCGCGACCTCGAGCGCGAGGTGCGCGCCCGGCTGCGGCCGCTGTCGATGCAGGCCACAGCCGCCGAGCGGGCGGCGAAGCTGGGCGCCGAGATCGCGCAGGGGCGGATGGCGCTGCTGTCGTCGGAGCTGCTGGGCGAACGGGTGCGGGTCGACGACCTGCGCGGCCGGCTGGGCGGCGCCGTGGCTGGGCAGACCGAGGTGGAGCAGGCGGCGGCGGCGATCGCGGCGCGCCGCGACAGGGCGCAGAGCGAGCTGGCCGGGCTGTCGGCCGAGCAGGAGCGGGCGACCCGCGCCTTCTACGCCTACGAGTCGGCGGGCGAGCGGTTCGTGGCCGAGGCGGGGCGTATGGCGGCATCGATGGCGCGGCTCGAACGCGGCTCCGGGCGGCGCCGGATCGAGGCCGAGGAGCTGCGCCGGCTGGCTGCGCGATCGAAGGATGACGCGGTTACGGCCGACGCCAGCGCCGTCGAGCTCGAGTCCGAGGCGGCGGGTATCGGGCAGGGCGACGTGCAGGCTGCCGAGGACGCCGCCGCGCAGGCCGAGGCGGCGCTGTCCAGCGCGCTCGGCGCCCGCCGCACCCACGCCGACGCCGAGGGCCAGGCGGCCAACGTCCGCCGCGAGCTGGAGGCGGCGACCGCCCGGGCCGCGGAGCTGACCGAGCGGCATGTCGCTCTCAACGCCCAGTCGGCCGCGACCACCAAGCAGCTGCATGAGGCCGATGCCGAGGCCACCACGCTGGCCGGCCGGCTCGAGGCGACGCGCCTTGCGCTGGTCGAGGCGGAGAGCGGCGCACAAGCGCTGGAGGCCGACGTGGAGGCGGCCCGGGAGGCCGACCGGAGCGCGCGCACCACGGCCGCCGCCGCGGCCGACGCCGAGCAGCTGGCCGGTGCCCGCCTGCAGGCGCTGGAAGCGGCGGTGCAGCGCGGCGAGGGCCTGTCCGCGTCGGCGCGGGCGCTCCAGGAGGGCGGCGCACGGCTGGTGGTGGAGGGCGTAGAGGCGGCTCCCGGGTTCGAGCGGGCGGTCGCGGCCGCGCTGGGCTGGCGGGCGGGCGCGGTCGTGGCCGAGCGGATCGACGACGCCATCGGGATGATCGGCGCAGCCGAAGGCGAGCTCGCGATCGTGCTGGCCGGGCGGGTCGGGGCACACGCCTCCGGCAGCGCCGGGCGTCCGCTGACCGAGGTCTGCACCGTGCACGACGCCTCGCTGGCGCCGTTGATCGAGGGCATCCGGCTGGTCGACGACCTCACGGCGGTGAAGTCCGGCGTGGCGGTGACGGTCGACGGCACCGGCATCGACGCCGAGCGCGGTGAGCTGTGGCGCACCGCCGACGCGGCCGAGGCGGCGTGGCTGGCGGCGCGGGCCGAGCGCGACCGGCTGCGGGAATCGCTGCCGGGGCTGGCCGGCGAGCGCGAGGGCATGGCCGCCGCCGCCGCGAAGGCCGCGGCGCGGCTGGACGAGGCGCTGGCCGGCGAGGCAGAGGTCCGGGCGACACTGGCGGAGGCGCGGCAGGCCGAGACGGCGCTGGCCCAGTCACAGCGCGCGGCGGCGGCGCGCCGCGATCAGCTTGCCGACGAGCTGGCACGCTGCGATGCTTCGCGCGATCTGGCCGAGCGCGACCTCGAGTCGGAGGCGGCGAGGCTGGCCGAGCTGCGTGCCTCCAGCAAGGGCTTCGAGGCGGTGGTGGCTGAGCGGCGGGCGGCTGCGACGGAGGCGGACGAGCGGCACGCATCGCTGGATGCCGCCCGCCGCAGGCTGGCCGAGCAGGCGGCCGCGTCGGCGGCACGGCTGGCGGCCATCCACGAGCGGGTGGAGCGATACCGGGCCGACGCCGAGCGCGCCCGCGCCGACGCCGAGCGGCGGCTGCTGCAGGCCGACCGGCTCGAGCAGGGCGCGGCACAGGCCGAGGGCATCGCGCCGCTCGGCCAGCGCGTGATCGAGGCGCTGCAGGGCTGCGCCCAGCGGGTGCTGGCTCTGGCCGCGCCGGCGCGTGCGGGCATCGATGCGATCGAGCAGCGGGCCGGGGCGCTGGCGACCGAGCTGCAGGCGTGCGGCAGCGAGCAGGCCGCGGTCGACGCGCGGGCGCGGGAGGCGACCGGCGCAGTCACCGAGATCGAGATCGCGCTGGCACGCTGCGACGAGCGGGTGGCCGAGATCGACCGGCGGCGCGACCAGCTGGCGGCCGAGCACGGGATCGAGCTGGTCGACGCGGAGCGGCCGCTGGAGGTCGACGAGGCGGCCGCCCAGGCGGCGCGGTTGGAGCGGCTCGAGCGCAGGCGCGAGAGCCTCGGTGCGGTCAACCCGCTGGCCCAGGAGGAGTACGAGCAGGAGAAGCAGCGAGCCGAGGATCTCACCGCCCAGTGCGACGACCTGGAGCGCTCGTTGAAGGAGCTTCGGGCGCTGATCCGAGACCTGACGCGCACCATCGACGAGCGCTTCGCCGCCACCTTCGACGCGGTCGCCCGCAACTTCGCAGAGGTGATCGAGACGCTGTTTCCGGGCGGGCGGGGACGGCTGCGCCTGACCGAGTCGGAGCCGCAGCCGCCCCCGGTCGAGGGGGAGGAGGCCGGCGAGGAGCCGGCGCCCGAGTCCGAGCCCGGCATCGAGCTGAGCGTGCGGCCGGCCGGAAAGCGGATCGAGTCGCTGTCCCTGCTGTCGGGCGGCGAGAAGTCGCTGACGGCGATCGCCTTCCTGTTCTCGCTGCTGCTCACCAAGCCGTCGCCGTTCTACCTGCTGGACGAGGTGGAGGCGGCGCTCGACGACGCGAACATCGATCGCTTCCTGACGTTGCTGCGCACCTACCAGGAAAAGGCGCAGTTCATCGTGATCACGCACCAACGTCGCACGATGGAGGTGGCCGATGTTCTGTACGGCGTGAGCATGGCCGGCGACGGGGAGTCGCAGGTGCTGTCACGGCGGATGCCGGACGACTCGGAGCTGCACCGGGCCGCGCTCGAGACGGCGTGATCCTGCGTGGCCCGCGGCTGGTGGTGCGGTCGATGCAGGAGCCGGACGTGGCCACGCTGGCCGAGATCGCGACCGAGCCCGAGATCTGGCAGCGATGGGGCGAGGTGTCCGAGGCCGATCTGCGCGCGAAGCTCGCGGGCGCGGACGACGTGACCGCGCTGGTCGTCGAGCTGGACGGCGAGGTCGCGGGGCTGATCCAGTACCACGAGGAGACCGACCCCGACTACCGGCACGCCGGCGTCGACATGTTCCTCGCCGGGACGGCGCGCGGCCAGGGCTATGGCCGCGAGGCGCTGCTGCTGGTGGCAGCGCACCTGTTCGAGCAGCGCGGCCATCACAGGCTGACGATCGATCCGGCCGCCGACAACCAGCCGGCGATTCGCTGCTACGCGGCAGCCGGGTTCCGGACGGTGGGCGTGATGCACCGCTACGAGCGGGGCCGCGACGGCAGCTTCCACGACGGCCTGCTGATGGAGCTGGTGCGGCCGGATCAGCCGTCCGGCTGAAGCCACGCCCAGAGGTCGGTGGGCAGATCGACGGTACCGGCGGCGCGCGATGCACGCAGCCGCCCGAGGCTGCCCTCTCCGGGCACGTGACGGCCTTTCAGCCCCGAGAGCAGGCCTGGCATCGGGTCGGCCGCGGGGCGGGCGATCAGTACGGCTGCGGAGTGGCCCTCGAGACCGGCCAGGGCGGCGCAGAGCGTCTCGACCAGCAGCGCCAGCGCGAAGCCCTTGTACGACTGATCGGCGCCGAACGGCGCGATGCCGGCGCGGTTGGCGATCACGTCGGCGGGATCGCGGGTGACGGTGCCGTCGGGGAGCAGGGCGGCGCCCGGCTCGAGCTCGCCGCCGATCGCCGCCGTCTTCAGCACGGCGCCGTAGGTGACGGCGCCCATCGAGACGTCGATCACCGTGGGCGGGCGGCCGGGCAGGCCGAGGCAGAGCGGGTTGGTGCCGAGCAGCGGCGGCCCGCCATCGGGATGCACGATGCGAGGCGTGGAGGTGGCGGTGGCGAGCGTCAGCAGGCCGGCGTGGGCGCCCAGCTCGGCGTAGTAGCCGAGCCGGCCGGTGGGAAAGCAGTCGGCGACGGCGATCAGCCGCGCCCCCTGCGGAGGGTCGGCCAGCTCGTCGGCCAGCACCTCGGCCAGCGCCAGGTAGCCGAGCGCTCCGTCGCCGGAGTAGCGGGCGAGGCCGTCGCTGCGCTCTCGCAGCAGCGGGACGGCATGCGGTCGCAGGTCGCCGAGTCCGTGCAGCCAGCGCATCCGCTCGGCCCCGTGACCGCGGGCGCCGCGCATCTCGGCGTCCAGGAAGTGGTCGGCCAGGCGCTCGGCGCGCGGCCGGGCGAAGCCGAGCTCGGCGGCGCGCGCGGTCAACGCGTCCCGCAGTTGATCGATGGCGACCGTGGTCACCCGGGCACTCTACGATGCAGCGCGATGCCGACGTCCTGGGAGCAGATGTTCGACACCGGCCGCGACGCCTCCGTGGCGACCGAGGCCGAGGAGGAGGAGCGCCGGGGCCTGTTCTCGCGGATGCGCGAGAGCCTCTCGAAGAGCCGCAAGGCGATGACGCAGCAGCTGACGGCGGTCATGTTCGACCCGGCCGATGCGGACGTGTGGGAGCGGCTGGAGGAGGCGCTGATCTACGCCGATTGCGGCGTGGCGGCGACGGTCGAGGTGATCGAGCGGCTCGAGGGCGAGGCGGATGCCGGCGGCCTGCGCAGCGCGGAGGAGCTGGGCGACAGGCTGGCCGCGATCGTGGCGGAGCTGATGCGCCCGGTCGGCGACCCTCGCATCGATGTGCGCGGCCGGCCGGCGGTGATCCTGATGACGGGGGTGAACGGCACCGGCAAGACCACGTCGATCGGCAAGATCGCCTACCACCTGCGGGAGGCGGGGATGTCGTGCGTGATCGGCGCTGCTGACACGTTCCGGGCGGCGGCGGGCGAGCAGCTGGAGGCCTGGGCTGAGCGGGCCGGCGCCGACTTCGTATCGTCGCAGTCTGGGGCGGATCCGGCGGCGGTGGCGTTCGACTCGGTGGCCGCGGCACAGTCGCGCGAGCGCGACGTGGTGATCGTGGACACGGCCGGGCGGCTGCACACGCAGGATCACCTGATGGAGGAGCTGCGGAAGATCCACCGGGTGATCGGCCAGCGCGAGCCCGGCGCGCCGCACGAGGTGCTGCTCACGATCGACGCCACGACCGGCCAGAACGGGCTGCAGCAGGCGCGGCTGTTCTCGCAGGCGGTGGAGGTGACGGGCATCGTGTTGACCAAGCTGGACGGGACGGCCAAAGGCGGGATCGCGCTTGCGATCGCGCACGAGCTGGGGATTCCGGTGAAGCTGATCGGAGTGGGCGAGGGGCTCGAGGACCTGCGCCCGTTCGACCCCGAGACGTTCGCACGCGCGCTCTTCTCGGGCGACTGAACCCGCCTCGCCAGACGTGCCGTCCCCGTCACGAAGTGTGCCGGATCTGCGGCGAACCCTCGTCGCAGGCCGGGTCGTAGTCAAACCCCTTCCGGGAGTGATCTGGCTCTGTTGAGCGAGATGCCTGTCACGGCGCCCGTGACAGGTGTGACGGCAGCGTGACGGGATGCCAGCGGCGGCCGATGCGGTGTTTGACACCAATCCAGCCGCGCGCGGTCGTCACGGGTCGTGACGAAGCCGTGCCGGGGCCGACAACGTCGCCGCGTGCCTGCTCCACACCCGCGGCCCGCCACGGTCTACCCTGCATCCACATGTTTGACTCGCTTTCCGATCGGCTCGGCGCCACCCTCGACGGCCTCAAGGGCAAGGGCCGCCTGTCCGAGGACGACATCAACACGGCCATGCGCGAGATCCGCCTGGCGCTGCTCGAGGCCGACGTCAACTTCGGCGTCGTCAAGGACTTCGTCGCCCGGGTCCGGGAGCGGGCCATGGGCGCCGAAGTGATGGACAGCCTCACCCCCGGCCAGCAGGTCGTCAAGATCGTGCACGAGGAGCTGACCAGCCTGATGGGCGAGGCCGGCACCAAGCTCTCGTTCTCGAACCGCCCGCCCACCGTGATCCTGATGGCCGGGCTGCAGGGATCCGGTAAGACCACCGCCTGTGGCAAGCTTGCCCGGCTCCTGGCCAAGCAGAAGCGCTCGCCCGCGCTGGTCGCCTGCGACGTCTACCGACCCGCGGCCATCCAGCAGCTGCAGACGCTCGGCAAGTCGCTGCAGGTGCCGGTCTACGAACGGGGCACGGGCGACCCGGTCGAGATCGCAGCCTGGGGCGTCGAGCAGGCCAAGGCGCAGGGTCGTGACGTCGTGATCGTCGACACCGCCGGCCGCCTGCACATCGACGACCAGTTGATGGACGAGCTGGTGCGCATCAAGAAGGCCGTCAAGCCGCACAACGTGCTGCTGGTGCTCGATTCGATGAGCGGCCAGGACGCCGTCACCACCGCCCAGGCCTTCTCGGAGGCGGTCGACTACGACGGAGTGATCCTGACCAAGCTCGACGGCGACGCCCGCGGCGGTGCTGCGCTGGCGGTACGCGCGGTCACCGGCAAGCCGATCAAGTTCGTCTCGGTCGGGGAGAAGCTCGACCAGCTGGAGGAGTTCCACCCCGATCGCATGGCCTCGCGGATCCTCGGCATGGGCGACGTGATGTCCCTGATCGAGCGCGCCCAGGACCAGTTCGACGAGGACGAGGCGCGCGAGATGGAGGCCAAGCTGCGCAAGGCCGACTTCACGCTCGAGGACTTCCTGGGCCAGCTGCGGCAGGTGCGCAAGATGACCCAGGGCCAGGGCATGGCCGGCCTGCTGGGCATGATCCCGGGAGTCGGGCGGCAGGTCAAGAACATGAAGGTGGACGAGCGGCAGATCGACCGGATCGAGGCCATCATCCTCTCGATGACCCCGGCCGAGCGCCGCAATCACCGCCTCATCACCGGCTCCCGCCGGCGCCGGATCGCGGCCGGCAGCGGCACAAGCGTCCAGACCGTGAACCAACTTCTGGCACAGTTCAAGCAGGTTCAGAAGATGATGAAGCAGGTCGGCAAGGGTAAGATGCCGCAG
Organism: Gaiellales bacterium; assembly: GCA_035473255.1. GTDB lineage: Bacteria > Actinomycetota > Thermoleophilia > Gaiellales > JAICJC01 > JAICYJ01. The sequence goes on along the minus strand of DATIOK010000047.1, from coordinate 11,899 downwards.
TTTCCCGGAATGCAACGGAGGTAACGGGTGGTCAAGATCCGCCTCGCACGTCACGGCAGCAAGAAGAATCCGATCTACCGGGTGGTCGTCGCCGACTCGCGCGAGCCGCGCGACGGCAAGACCCTCGAGACGATCGGCCGCTACAACCCGCAGATGGATCCGTCGTTGATCGAGATCGACACCGATCGCGCCAACGCCTGGATCGCCAACGGCGCCCAGCCCACCGAGCAGGTCGCCAAGCTGCTCAAGATCGCGGGCAACGCCACCGCCACCGGAGCCTGACCGGTTGGAGGAGATCCTCACCTACCTGGCCCGCGAGCTGGTCGACGATCCCGACCAGGTGCGCGTCGAGCGGCTGGAGCGTGAGGACGGGGAGCTGGTGCTCGAGCTGCACGTCGCTCCCGAGGATGTCGGCAAGGTGATCGGCAAGCAGGGCCGCATCGCGCGTGCCCTGCGCACGGTCGTCAAGGCCAGCGCGGTGCGGGCCGGGCGGCGCGTGCATGTCGAGATCGCTGCCTGACCCCAGCTGGCGCCCGCCCCGGGTCGTGATCGGCGCCGTGGGCAGGGGCCACGGCCTGGACGGCTTCGTACACCTGGTCGGCCACGGCGGCGTGGTGCCGCTGGAGCCGGGTACTCCGGTGCGGCTGGGCGACCGAGAGGCGGTGATCGTGGGCCGCAAGGGCACCGCCGAGCGGCCGCTGGTGCGGTTCGACATCGCCGCCACCCGCGAGCAGGCGGAGCAGCTGCGCGGCGCCGACGTGACCGTGGCCGCCGACGCGCTGCCGGCCACCGAGCAGGACGAGTTCTTTCACGTCGACCTGGTCGGCTGCACCGTGCTCTGCGGCGGGCGCCGCCTGGGCGCCGTGCGCCGGGTGCACGAGTACCCCGCCAACGACGTGCTCGAGCTCGACTCCGGCGAGATGATCCCATTCGTCACCGACGTGGTGGTCGCGGTCGACGTGGCGGGCCGCAGCCTCCAGGTGGCCGAGGGCTTCGTGTGATGCTCGAGATCGACGTCTTCACCCTGTTCCCGGAGGCGTTCGCCTGGCTGGCCGAGACGCGGCCGCTGCGAAACGCAACCGAGGCCGGGCAGTTGCGGCTGCGCGTGCTCGACCTGCGCGACCACGCGCTGGGCGGCTACCGCCAGGTCGACGACGCACCCTACGGCGGTGGTGCCGGCATGCTGATCCGCGTCGACGTCGTCTGCGCCGCACTCGAGAGCACCTACGGCGCGGCGATCGATCAGGTGCTGCGCGACCGCCGGGTGGCGGTGCTGGCGCCGGTCGGGCGCGACTTCACCGACGCCGTGGCCGACGAGCTGTCGGTGTCGGAGAGGCTGACGCTGCTGTGCGGCCGCTACGAGGGCTTCGACCAGCGCGTGCACGAGCACCTGGCGAACGACGAGATCTCGATCGGCCGCTACGTGCTGTCCGGCGGCGAGATTCCGGCGATGGCGGTGGTCGACGCCGTCTGCCGCAAGCTGCCGGGCGCGCTCGGCAAGGAGCAGAGCCACCTGGTGGAGTCCTTCTCCCCGCAGCTGGACGGCGGCCTCGAGTACCCGCACTACACGCGACCCGAGGAGTTCCGCGGCTGGACGGTGCCGGAGGTGCTGCTGTCCGGCCACCACGGCGAGATCGAGGCCTGGCGGAGACGCCGCTCACAGGAGCGCTCCGGCTGAACGCCGGTGCACGGCATCGCTGGTACCATTCCTCGGCTTCCGACGACGAGGACAACCTGCCGTGACCGTGATCCAGGACATCGAGAACCGCCAGCGCCGCGAGGTGCCCCAGTTCAAGGCCGGCGACACCGTCCGCGTGCATTTCAAGGTGATCGAGGGCACCCGCAGCCGCGTCCAGGTGTTCGAGGGAATCTGCATCAAGCGGCAGGGCGAAGGCGTGCGCGAGACGTTCACCGTCCGCAAGAAGTCATTCAACGAAGTGTTCGTGGAGCGGACCTTCCCGGTGCACTCGCCTCGGATCGAGAAGATCGACGTGGCCAGCATCGGTGACGTCAGCCGCGCGAAGCTCTACTACCTGCGTGACAAGGTCGGCAAGGCCGCACGCGTTCGCGAAAAGTCCCGCTAACAGCCGATGAACCCAGCCGAACCCGATCCCGCGGCGGGCGGCGCGCCGCTCGATCGCGTGCCGGCGGAGGTGACGCAGCCGGCCTCCGAGACACCACCCGCCGCCACCGAGACGTTCCCGCTGCCGGAGCCGGAGCAGGCGCCGCCCGCGCAGCCGCCCCGCAAGCGGCAGATGAACCCGGTGCTGGAGCTGGTGCTGATCCTGGCCGCCGCGCTCGGCCTCTGGTACGTCACCAACGGCTGGATCGTCAAGCCCTACCGGATCCCGTCGGCCTCTATGGAGCCGACCCTGCAGAGCGGCGACCGGGTGCTCGTGAACCGCTTCATCTACCGCTTCCACGACCCGCGCCGGGGCGACATCATCGTGTTCCACCCGCCCGGCACCGGAGACCAGGCGATCGCCGGCGCCAGCACCGAGGCCAGCGTCTACTTCATCAAGCGCATCGTCGGGCTGCCGGGTGAGACGGTGGAGGGGCGTAACGGCCACGTCGAGATCTGTGCCAAACCCAACGTCGGCTGTCACATCCTGAACGAGCCGTACCTGACCCAGACCGGCGCGCCCACCAACTTCGGGCCGGTCAGAATCCCTGCCGGGCACTACTTCATGATGGGCGACAACCGCGCGATATCCGATGACAGCCGCGATTGGGGCACGCTGCCGCGCTCCTACATCATCGGCAAGGCGTTCGCGACGTACTGGCCGCTCGACCGCATCCGCACGCTCTGAGCATCCGCCGCAGGCGGTACCCTTGCTCGGTGCCCCGCTCGTCCGGATCCCGCCTGTTCGCCCATGACCGCAAGCTGGGCGTGCGGATGGTGGCCGGCACCGACGAGGCCGGCCGCGGCTGCCTGGCCGGCCCGCTGGTGGTGGCTGCGGTCTGCCTGGATGTGTCCGCGCGCTGCGCCCGCGACCTGTCCGACCTGGACGACTCCAAGCGGCTGGCGGGGCAGGTGCGGGAGCGGCTGTTCCACGCCATCGTGCGGCGCGCGGCGGCCTTCGCGGTGGTGGTGGTGTCGGCCGACGAGATCGACCGCCGTGGCCTGCATCGCTCGAACCTGGACGGGATGGCCCGCGCGCTGTGGTCGCTCGGCGATCTGCCCGAGGTGCGCCTCAGCGACGGGTTCCGGATCGGCGCGATCGCGCCGCCGCACCGCGCGATCGTGGGCGGCGACGGCCGCAGCGCCGCCATCGCCGCCGCCTCGGTGCTGGCCAAGGTCACCCGCGACCGCTACATGCACGGCATCGCCGACCGCTATCCCGGCTACGGCTTCGAGACCCACGTCGGCTACATCACGCCGGAGCACACGGCGGCCGTGCGGTCGCGCGGTACCACCCCGCTGCATCGCCGCTCGTTCCAGGCCGCCGCCTACCAGGAGCTGGGCGCGCCGGCGTGAGCAGGTTGCCCGACCACCGCTACGGCCGCCTGGCCGAGACGATGGCGGCCTGGGCGATGCGCCTGCGCGGCTACCGCATCGTCGGACGCAACGTGCGGGTGGCGGGCCGCGAGGTCGACCTGCTGGCGCGCAAGCGCGACCTGCTCGTGATCTGCGAGGTGAAAGCGCGGCGGGTGGAGCGCTACGGCGGGCCGCTGGAGGCGGTGGGGCCGCGGCAGCAGCGGCGGCTGGACGAGGCGGCCGAGGTGCTGATGGCGCGGGACGACAGCATCCGGCAGGTGCGCTTCGACGTGATCGCGGTCAGCGGCTACGCCGTGCGGCACCTGCCGGCCGCCTTCTGAACCGCGCCTGACCGGGTGTTGCCGTCCTGCGACGGTTCCGGCACGGCCCGTCACCCACCCGTGCGCGCCGCCTCCGTAGCGTGGCCGCATGATCGCGACGGCGACCAGCTTCTGGATCACGGGCATCGAGGCCCGCCGCATCGACGTCGAGGCCCACGTCGAGAGCGGCACGGCGCCGGCCTTCGCGGTGGTGGGGCTGGCCGACCGGGCCGTCCAGGAGGCGCGCCAGCGCGTGCGCAGTGGCATCAAGTCCGCCTCGTACCGCTTCCCCCCGGAGCGGGTCACCGTCAACCTGGCGCCGGCCCGCGAGCGCAAGCAGGGATCCGGGTTCGACCTGGCGATTGCGCTTGCGATTCTGGCCGCCAGCGGGCAAGTCGAGTCCGTCGCCGTAGGCCGCGTCGGTGCCGCTGCCGAGCTCGGTCTGGACGGCCGGCTGCGGCCGATCCAGGGCACCATCGCGATCGCCGAGGCGGCGGGTAGGCACGGCCTGGAGGGGCTGCTGGTAGCCCCCGAGAACGCCGTCGAGGCCAGCCTGGCCGAAGCCGTTCCGGTGCTCCCGGCCTACGACCTCTACGAGGCGGTGCAGATCCTTGCCGGCCAGGCCGATCCCACGCCGGTGCCCGCCGCCGGTTGCGAGCCGCCGCCGGCCGGCCCCGACCTGCGCGACGTGTGCGGCCAGCCGGCAGCACGGCGGGCGCTGGAGATCGCAGCCGCCGGTCACCACAACCTGCTGATGGTGGGGCCGCCCGGGTCGGGCAAGACGATGCTCGCCCGGCGGCTGCCCGGCATCATGCCCCCGCCCAGCCTCCCGGAGCTGCTCGAGATCACCCGCATCCAGTCGGTGGCGGGCACGCTGAATGGCCACGGCCGGGCGTACGCGCGGCCGTTTCGCGCCCCCCATCACAGCGCCTCCCAGGCGGCGCTGGTGGGCGGCAGCAGCCTGCGCCCGGGCGAGGTGACGATGGCTCACCGCGGGGTGCTGTTCCTGGACGAGCTGCCCGAGTTCAACCGGGCGGCGCTGGAGGCGCTGCGGCTGCCGATGCAGGACGGCGAGGTGCTGATCGCGCGGGCGGCCGGGTCGGTTCGGCTGCCGGCCCGCAGCTTGGTGGTGGCCGCGATGAACCCGTGCCCGTGCGGCCACCATGGCGATCCCAAGCGCGAGTGTGTCTGTACGGAGCAGCGGCTGGCGGGCTACCGGGCGCGCATCAGCGGCCCGCTCGTCGACCGCTTCGACCTGCGGGTGGCGGTGCCGCGCTCCGAGGCGCACGGGGCTCCGGGTGAGAGCAGCGAGGCGGTCGCCGCCCGCGTGCTGGCCGCCCACGAGCTGCTGGCGACGGCGCCGGCAGACCTCGAGCCGGGTGCGGAACGGCTGCTGGCCGACGCCTGTGACCGGCTGCTGCTCTCGATGCGTGCCCGCCGCCGGATGCAGAGCGTCGCTGCCACCGTGGCCGCACTCGACGGCCGGCCGGCGGTGGGCGAGGACGACGTGGCGGAGGCCCTCGCCTACCGCGTGGAGCCGCGGTGAGCGCCGCCGACGAGCTGCGCGTGGTGCTGGCCGGCGCGACCAGCGGCGTCGATGCCGGGCGGCTGGCGCGGCGGTACGGCTGCGGCTCGCTGCTGCGGGCAGGGCCGGGGACGCTGCAGCGGATGGGAGCGCTGCCGGCATTGATCGACGGACTGCGGCTGGCGCGCGAGGCCGATGTGGCCGCGTACCGTCGCGGCCTGCTCGAGCGCGGGATCGAGTGCGCGACCGTATCGGAGCCGGGGTACCCGGAGCGGCTGCGGGTGCTGCACGATCCGCCGCTGGCCCTCTTCTGGTCGGGCGCGCGCGCCGACGCGCTGGACGCGCCGACGCCTGTCGCCGCGATCGTGGGCGCGCGGAAGGCGTCCGACGCGGGGCTGTTGCTTGCCCAGCGCCTGGCCGGCGCGGTGGCGGAGGCCGGCGGGGTGGTGGTGAGCGGACTTGCGCTCGGCATCGACGCGGCCGCCCATCGCGGCGCGCTGGCGGCTGGGGGCGCGACGGTCGCCGTGCTGGGCTGCGGCGTCGATGTCGTCTATCCGCGCAGCAATCGAGCGGTGTTCGAGCAGATCCGCGAGACCGGGTTGCTGGTGTCCGAGTACCCGCCCGGCACTCGCCCCGCGACCTGGCGGTTCCCGGCTCGCAACCGTCTGATCGCCGCGCTCGCCGACGCCACGGTGGTGGTGGAGGCGCGGGCCCGCAGCGGCGCCCTGATCACCGCCGACCACGCGCTCGATCTGGGGCGCGACGTGCTGGCCGTCCCGGGCACCCCGGGCATCGCGTCGGCGGCCGGCACGAACGGCCTGCTGAAGGCCGGGGCCGGGTTGATCGAGGGCCCCGACGACCTCTGCGGATGGCTGGGCCTCGATCGTCCGGCGGAACCGCCGCCGCCCCCGCCCGGGGACGAGCGGCTGCTGCTGGAGGCGCTGCACGAGGCGCCCGCGCTGCCCGACGAGCTCGTGGAGCGGCTGCAGCTGCCGCCGGCGCGTGCCGCCGCCGGGCTGACCCGCCTCGAGCTGGCGGGTCGGATCGCCAAGGACGAGCAGGGGCGGTGGCGCACGGGGTAGGCTGGCGGCATGGACAGCGGCCGCTGGGGGACGTTTGACTGCTACGGCACTCTGATCGACTGGAACGGCGGCGTCTCGGCCGCCCTGGCCGGCGTATTCGGGACCGACGCCGACCTGCCGCGGCTGCTGCACCGCTACCACCAGATCGAGCCCGAGATCCAGGCCGAGCGCTACCGGCGCTACCGCGAGGTGCTCGACCTGTGCCTGGCCGGCCTGGCGTTGGACGAGGGGCGCGTGCTGGCAGACGGCGAGGTGCATGCGCTGTCGGAGTCGTTGGCCGACTGGCCGGCGTTTCCGGAGGTACCGGACGCGCTGGCCGAGCTGAAGCGGCGCGGCTGGAGCCTGGCGATCCTGTCCAACTGCGACCGCGACCTGATCGCGCAGTCGCTGCCGCGGCTGGGTGTGCGCTTCGACCGGGTGATCGTGGCCGAGGACGTGGGGTCGTACAAGCCGCAGCCCGGCCACTGGAACCGGTTCTTCGAGCTGACCGACGCCGACCCGAAGCGACACGTGCACGTCGGTGCCAGCGTGTTCCACGACGTCGCGCCGGCCGGCGAGATGGGCATGCCGACGGTGTGGGTGAACCGCCTAGGCGAGGTGCCCGGTCCGGTGCCCGATCGCGAAATCCGCGACCTGTCGGGCCTGCCGGGCGCGCTCGAGGAACTGATGCCGGCGTGAGCGAGGTCCGGCTGGTGCGGGTGCCGACCGCCTTCGGCGCGAGTGGTGAGCCGATGACGCGAGCGGCCATGATGGACATCGGCGTCGCGGAGGCCGCCACCGTGGCCGAGGCGACAGTGTCGGAGCAGACGCAGCGGGTGCGGTCGGTGCTGCCAGAGCGCGCCGTGGTGCTGGGAGGCTGTTGCTGCACGCACGTTGGCGCCGTGGCCGGGCTGGCCGACCGGGCGGGCCGGGTGGCGGTGGTCTGGGTCGACGCCCACGGCGATCTGAACACCCCGCAGACCTCGCCCTCCGGGAACGAGTGGGGGATGCCGTTTCGGATGATCCTGGACGACGGCCACGCGCGGGTTGAGGACAGCTGCCTGATCGGCGCGCGCAGCCTCGATCCACCGGAGCAGGAATTCATCCTGACACGTGGCCTGGCCACGGAGCTGGGGTCGCTGGAGGGCGTGGCCGGCGCATACGTCGCATTTGACTGCGACGTGCTCGATCCGGGCCAGATCGACTGCTTCATGCCCGAGCCAGACGGGATCAGCCTCGACCAGGGCGTGGCGATCGTGGAGCAGGTCGGGTCGCGGACGACGATCCTGGGGATGGGGCTGACGGGCCTGGTCGCGAGCCCGCAGAACCCGGCCCGCTTGCGACGTCTGCTGGACGCTGCGGGCCTCGGCTGAGCGGCGGTGGGCTAGGATTGCCCCTGCGTGTGGGCGCGTTCCGCACGCTCCGAGGGGTGTAGCTCAGTTGGTAGAGCGGCGGTCTCCAAAACCGTAGGTCGCGGGTTCAAGTCCTGCCACCCCTGTACCGCTAGCAGAGCCAAAACCGCACGATTGAGCCGAAAACCTGTGCCTGCGCATGAGTGCTCCCCAGTCCGTGAAAGTCCGTCAAGGTGCGCCGATTCGGTGCGTGGAGGGCGCGCACAGGGCGCGCAGCCGGGCATAGTGGTCGCTCCGTGTGCGTCCCTTCCCACCTGGTTAGTGTGGACAAAAGAGGGAGCGTCGCCGCCGTGGCGCGCGAACGCCTGTCTGAGGACACCGCGGTGCTCGGCCAGCACGTCCGGATAGCGATGCCGTACTTCTGCACCAGCCGGGTCGAGCCGTCGATATCGGTGAACCGCAGGGTCAACTCACCGTCAGGCAGAGTCCCCACGCCTGAAGGGTCTCGCGCGCCGGGATCGTGCGCAACAAGTGATACATTCGGCCAGGGCACACACGGCCGGGCAGGCCGGCCGGGAAAGGGGAATCCATGCGCAAGCTCGCAATCTCCGGGCTGGTCGTTGTCGCAGCGGTGGCCGCTGTCGCGATCTCGGTCGCCACCAGCCAGGCCAAATGGCACATCCTCAGCGAGACGGCGATCAACACTCAAAGGCTGTGCCGTGACGGACTCACCTACACCTGGGCGAGCGGCGAGACCGACGTCCAGCCGCCAGCTACGCGACCGGTCGGCCAGCCGCGCTGGGTCGGCCCGGTAGACCTGCTCATCCAGTCCGGGCCGTCCACCCTCCCGCAGGACGAGCTCGACTGGGAGAACCAGCCGATGGAGGGCGGGGATGTCTTCACCGCGGGGTACGCGCCGGTCAAGAACCCGACCACGTCGCCCGCCGTGTGGTACCCGTACAGCCATCACGGCACCGTGCCGTTTCGAACCCCGCTGACGCCGACCAGCGACGTCGCTCGAATCGACACCCAGCCCAACGGCAACGACGCCACCGAACTGTTCCTGCCGGTCAACAGCTGCTACCTGTTCGGTCCGATCGACGTGGCGCCGGGCGACTCGACCAACACCGTCGACCTCACCCCTGGCGCCAAGGTCAGGGTGGGGCTGCTCTCCACACCGACATTCAATGCGACCCACGTCGCCGTCAGCTCGGTGCTGTTTGGTCTCACCGGCACCGAGGCCCGACCGACCGCCTCGACGCAGACCGATCTGAACGGCGACGGCCGAAAGGACCTCAAGCTGACCTTCTCGACCGGCCAGACCGGGATCGACAGCACGACCACGCTCGCCATGCTCAGTGCGACCGATCCCAGCACCAAAGAGACGTTCTATGAGTCCGACAGCGTGACGCCAATCAACGGCTGAGACGCCACCGGATGCATGGCTAAAGGTTGACCCCGATCGTCCGATTGTTCTTTGGGGCCGGCTCCCCGGTTTCCTTAGTCGGTTGTCTGGGCGGCGCCGGCCCCGGCTCAACAATCTCCGCCGATGCAGATGTCTGTGCCGCCGCCGCCGTTGATGGTGTCGTCGCCTGCGCCGCCGATGATGCAGTCGTTGCCGGCTTTGCCGTTGAGGTTGTCTGCGCCCGGCACAGCGACCATCAATCCCCCAAACGGGGGATTCACCATCGCAACTCCAGGGGGTAGCGTCGACCGGGTCGAGTGTCGGGGGATGCCGCGTGGGCGCGGCTGGTCCTGCCGGTGAAGGGGGGAGTCGTGAAGCGTTTCTGGTTGGTGGGCGTTGTTGTGGGCGCCGTCATGGTGATGCCAGCCGCGGCGGCGAGTACGGGTAGTGGTGCCTCCTTGCGCACGGTCGTGTTGGGGCATGTCAAGGATGAGAAGATGTTCTCTTCCGGGGCGCGCGGCTGGATGTTGGGGCCGCAGAAGCCTGGGGCCGGTGCGACCGCGTCGGCGCAGACGCCCTCCCTTGGGTCAAATGTTGATGCGGCGCTTCCGCAGGAGGATCTTGGCGGCGGCCAGTCTGAGACGGCGATCGCGGCAGCGAACGCGGGTGTGCAGCGACGCGTGCTGGCGGCATGGAACGACGCTAGCGCCTTCTTGCAGCTAAACTCGACGCTGCCGCAGGGATCGGGTACCGGCGTCGGCTATTCGAGCGACGGGGGGCGCCATTTCCGCGACCTGGTCGGCCTCCCAAACGCCAACCCCGATCAGCAGTGGGTCGGTGACCCGTCTGTGGTCCGCATCGACGCCAGCCACTTCGCGGTCGGCAGCCTCTATTTCCCCTCCTTCTCCTCGTGCCTGGATGGGCACCCGGCGCAGCTGACGACAGGGATCAGCATCGCCACCGTCACCGGCGGCGGCTCGACCGTCTTCTTCGGCGCGCCAATCATGGGGCCATTCGCAGGGAACGCATGCGGCCTGTTCTCGAATAACCCCAACCCGAACATCGCTCTACTGGACAAGCCGTTCCTCGCCTACGACCCAGTCAGCCGCACGCTCGCGCTGTCCTACACCCGCTTCGGGCTCGTCTCGGGCAGCGGCACGGGTCAGATCGAGCTGGTTCGCGCGCGTGTACCCGCCGATCCGGCGACGCTCCGGCAGTCGGCCTTCTCGGCCCCGGTTGTCATGTGGCCAGAGCAGCAGCTGCAGGTAAACAGCGGGTCATATCCTGCTGTCGCCCCCGGCGGAGACACCTACGTCGCCTGGGAGCGGAATATCGATTCGAACCTGTTTGGCAGCGGCGATCCGTTCATCCACGAGCAGATCGCACTGGTGCCAGCGGGCGCGAACCACGTCACGATCGGCGGCCCATCCAACCCCCGGGTCGTGACCATGGGACAGATAAACAGCAGCGGCTCGGGCGGCGTCCGCAGCCTCGACGCGCAGTTCATCGCCGGGTACAACCGCGGCACCGGCAACGACTTCCCGCGCATCGCCTACGACCACGCCACCAACCAGCTACTGGTCGAGTGGAACGACTCCAGCGCCCATCCGCTGGGAGACATCTGGATGCGCGCCCTCAACCGCAACCTCGGGTTCGCGAGCCGCATCGTCAGGGTCAACGACGACTCGGACTACACATTGCACTTCCTACCAGCGATCAGCGTCCGAAACGACGGCACGATCTGCAGCAGTTGGTATGACCGGCGCCGCTCGGCACCCGACTCAGCCATCACCGACTACTACGGCGAGTGCCGCCACAGTCCGACCAGCAACGCGACTGACTTCCGCATCACCACCGGGAGCACCGACTGGACGAACACCTCGTCACTGATCATCCCGAACTTCGGTGACTACACCGACAATGCGACCGACGGGACTCACACCTACTTCAACTGGTCAGACGGCCGGCTGGGCGTACCACAGCCATTCGTCGACTCACGCCCCTAGACACCCTCAAACGTGCTGTGCGGGACGCGGGTCCCGCACAGCACGGCGAGACGGACGAGGAGATCGCGCACGTCACCGGGTACACGGTGCCGATGATCCGCGCCGTGCTCCGCTCAGGCTGACTAGGCGGGCGTGTCCCCGGAACGCGGAGCAGTCATCGGAGTAGGCTGGTCACCGGGGTGATCGTGCGATGGAGGACCTTCCCAGCGGAACCGTCACGCTCCTCTTCACCGACGTTGAAGGGTCGACGCTACTCGTCCAGGAGTTGGGTGCCGCCTAGCAGGAGGCGTTGGCCGAGCACCGCGAGGTTCTGAGGGACGCGGTCACGTCGCACGCGGGCCGCGAGGTCGACTGTCGTGCAGATGAGCTTTTGGCGTGTTCCCGCGCGCGTCGGACGGCCTGGCGGCGGCGATCGCGGCCCAGCTGGCGCTCACCGCGCAGGACTCCCAGCTGCGGGTGCGGATGGGGCTTCACACCGGCGAGCCGGAGCTGATCGGCGACGCCCATATCGGGATCGATGTGAACCGGGCCGCACGGATCTGCGCGGCCGGTCACGGCGGGCAGATCCTGGTGTCCCAGACCACCCGCGATCTGGTATCCACCGGCGTCCATTTCCGCGATCTAGGAACCTATCTGCTGGCGGGGGTCGAGCAGGCCGAGCGGATCTACGAGGTGCGCCCCCCGGGCTCCGCACCTCGCCGCTGCCGCTACGGGCCGAGCACGAAACCGGTGCCCCGGGCCGTCGCCGGCGG
>DATIOK010000046.1:0-21787 GCA_035473255.1 Gaiellales bacterium | reverse complement strand
GGCTACATGCCGATCTGTGGTAGCCTCGTCGTTCGCGTGGCCCAATCCCAGCCACGCCCCATCTGACTCCAGAGCTTGGTCATCAGCCGAGTCATGATGGAGGGAACGTGGAAGACCACCTTCTGAGACGCGTGTCGGATTTCACCGACGCCGAGAGGGCGACGTGGGTGCAGGCAGCGGCCTGCCGAATGGTCGCTGCGCTGTTCGATGCGGGAAACGTCGCTGCATGTCGGGTTCCCGTCGCGCCGCTGAGCGATCTCGAGTTCGCGGACGCGTTGGCCTGCCGTGAACTCGAGTTGATGGCAGCCGGCGATGACCCGGTTCGTGTCTCGCTGCAAATGGCCGTCATGAGTACCGCCAGGGACGCGCTTCGCGCGTGCGCCGCAATCGAGGCGCTCCCCGAAGCACCGTCCCGCCCGGCTCGGACACGCCTGACAGGATCCGGTTTGCCCTAGGCCCTCAGCGCGCGGCGCGGCGGAAACCCGACACGATTCCGTGGCTGCTATGGGCGAGACGGTCCGCGATCAGTCTGCCACCGTCGTACGTGCCCGCCGTGATCTCGTGGTCATGCTCGCTGCCGTCGGGTATCCGGATGGTGGCGATGAACGACCCCGGCCCGACCGCTCTCCGCCGTGGATACAGCAGGCGCTGAATCTCTTCGTCGGTCAACGGTGACAATTCCATGCCTCCATAGTACCCGTCGGCACAGCCTTCGACGCCTGCACTACCAATCCGCCGGGAACACACGTACGCTTGAAGCACCTGCTAGGACGGGAGAACCAGTTGGCCCCAGAACGTCCACCAAGGACCTCGAGCCGGTCACACGGCCCGCGGCCGTGCGAGCTCTGCTACCGGCCACTTGCGAGCGATGAGGACCGGTTCTGCCCGTCGTGCAAACGCAAGGCGAAGCAGCTGGGCCGGATCTGACCAAGCTCGCGGCACACCCGCGAGTCATGCGGATCGGGTGTGGTTCCGTTCGATGTTGGTTGCGCCGTCTTCGTCGATCTGGATCGCGAAGCGCTGGTTGTCCTGGCCCTTGCGCATCCCCAGCCACCGGCGCGGGCTTGGACTGAAGACGACGGCAGCGAAGTCGGTCTCCGACTCGATCTCATAACCCAGTCTGAGCTTCATCGCGAGAACGTCGGCCAGAAGGTGCATTCGCTGCTCGTCGGAGCCCAACTCAGGCTCAACTGAAGCCTCGGTAGGCAGCTTGGAGGGTGCAGATATCGCCATAACGGCTCACACTTTCATGATCTGCCGCACCCGTCACCGGATTCGCGGGTAGGAACACCGCGCCAGTCGCTGGGTCAAGCAGCTAGGCCGGGATTGTATCACCGCGCACGATCTCGGAGATTCGAGAAGGCGACCCGGACACGTGGCTTCAGGATGTCCATGGAGCGTTCAGGGTGACTGCCGCGCGTGCCGATACAGCCTGCGGCGCGCCGCCGGAGGGCACGTTTCGACGGCGGCGCGCCGCATTGGTCCCTTGTTCTACACGGCCTCTGCCCAGCCTTCCAGCGGTTTGTGAGCGGGTGGACGGACAGCGTCACGACCGCGTACGATCCGGCTGTGGGCCTGGCGACGAGATAGCGGTCAACGCGGCGACCGCCGCGCGTAATCGGCCCGGCGCTGTGGCCGCGTTCGACGCGGTCTTGGACGCTGCCCGCCCACCGCTACCACCTGGAGGTACACGACATGACTCGTCAGAACCTGCTCTCCGACGCATGGGACGGAGACGACCACGAAGAGGGCACCCGGCACCGAATCTTCTGGCGCCCGGACGACGCCAGGATGGGGGCAACGCTCTACGAACTGGCCCCCGACGCGCCCGGGATGCGGATGCACATGCACTTCGGAGCCGAGGAGATGTTCTTCGTGCTCAGCGGTCGTCCCGTGTTCCGGAACCAACGGGGCGAGGAGGAGCTGGCCCCGGGCGACGTCGTCTTCTGCCCCGAGGGCCGTGCCGGATTGCACGCGTTCAGCAACCCGAGCGACGAGCCCGCTCGGATCCTCGCCATCAGTGCCGGCAGCTTCCCGGACGTCGTCGCCTACCCCGAACACGGGTATGCATGGGTGGCGACGCGCGATCCCGATCCCGAGCTACTGGCGAGAGGCGGCGACCCGGGCGTCATCGCTCGCTTCGAGATCCCGAAGGAGTAGATCGTTCGGCCGCAGGTTACGATCGATGGCGTGACGCGCACATCCCCGGGACGACGGCGGCCGCGCAAGGCCGGCGGCACACGCACCGATGCCGAGCGGCGACGGTTGTCGAAGGCCTCGAAAATGCGCGAGCGGCCCGCGGAATCCGAACTGCCGGTGCTGTGGTGTGATGGTGGCTCACGCGGCAACCCGGGTCCGGCGGCGATCGGGTTCGTTCTGATCGACGACGGCGTCGTGCTGGTCGAGGGGGCGCACCCGATCGGCGTCGCCACCGCGGCGCTGGCCGAGTACCGGGCGGTGCTGGCCGGTCTCACGGCCGCGCTGGACGCGCGGGTCGACTCGCTCGAGGTGCGCACCGACTCGCGCCTGCTGGTGGCGCATATGCGAGGCGAGGCACCTGTTCGTAGCGAGCCGATCGCGCTGCTTGCGGATGAGATCAGGTCGCTTGCGCCGCGGTTCGCTTTGCTGCGTTACCGATGGGTGCCCGAAGCCGAGAACGGCGCCGCGCACCGCCTGGCGCAGCTGGCTCTGCGTCCGGCGTGAACCGAGCCGAGGACGGCTAACGCTGAGCCCCACCGACGGGAGGTGCGCGATCCGCCGGCGGGGGGTGCCCCTCAGCGCGGGCGCACGCCAACCACCGCAGGCCACGCGTCCCTCTGTGCCTCCTCGTAGAACGAGCCGCCGGGCAGGAAGTCCCCGTGTCGCAGGTTGGCCGCGATGTCGCTCAGCGTCTCGAGCGCACCGGCCTCGAACTGGGCGTCGGCCACCGCCACGGGCACCCCGTCGTGCTCGGCCCTGCGGTCCCGATAGCTCTCCAGCCACCGGGCCATGACCAACTGGTAACGGTAGGCGTCCCCGTGCCTGTCGAGCAGCGTGCGGGGGAGAGGTTCGAACGGCCCCCGCCTCACCTCGAAGTCGAGCAGATCGTCGTCACTCAAAGGCACCACGATTCCAGTCTAGGTCGGTCGTTCGCCCGCCGAGTACCCCGTTCGGGGGATGTTCGAAAGCGCCCGCTGATTCGGGTGGGTTTAGTGTCCCGGCATGGAGTGGCCCTGGGAGATGGTGGAGCGCGATCACGTGATCCAGGATCCGACCAGCTGGGAGAAGATCCGGCTGCTCGGTGAGTACGTGCGGCTGACCGCCGACAGCAAGGTGCTGGACATGGGCTGCGGCAAGGCGGGTCCGGCGGTCGTGCTGGCCGAGGCCTTCGGCTGCCGGATCCTCGGCGTCGAGCTGCGTGAGGTGTTCGCCGCCGAGGCGCGGGCGCGCGTGAAGGAGCGAGGCCTCGAGAGACTGATCGACGTGCGCACCGCGGACGCGGTCTCGTTCGCACTGGAACCGGATTTCTACGACGTGGCCATGGCGATCGGCACCTGCTTCATCTGGGGCCACATCGAGCACGCCGCCCGCGCTCTCGTCCCGGCCGTCAAGCGCGGTGGCTACCTGGCGCTGGGAGAGCCGTACTGGCGATCGGAGCCGGCGGTGGGCGTCGACCGCGAGCCGTTCGTGAGCCTGCCCGAGACGGTCGCCCGTCTCGAGTCTGCCGGCGTGCACCTGACCGGAATCATCGCCGCCAGCCAGGACGACTGGGATCGCTACGAAAGCCTGCACTGGCGGGCGGTCGAGGAGTGGCTGGCGGCCAACCCGGGGCACGCCGACGTAGCCTCGATCCGCGACCGTCATCGCGCCTCGCTGGCGGCCTATCTCGAGCACCAGCGTCCGTTGCTGGGATGGGCGATCCTGGTCGCTCGCAAGCACTGATCCTCGGCCCAAGGTTTCCCGCGATGACCGATATGGGGTAGAACCTGCCTGTGGCTGACCAGGGAAAGGGCGGAACGCGGTCCAGCGTGCTCGATCATCGCTTCGGCGACGGGCCGCCGCTGACCGTCGGCGTGGAGGAGGAATACATGCTGGTCGACCCCACCTCCTTCGACCTGGTGTCGGGGGTCGAGCCGCTGCTGGAGATCGCAGCGGAGGGGCCGTTCGCCGAACAGCTGAAGCCTGAGCTGATGCAGTGCGTGCTCGAGTCGGGCACCGTCGTGTGCGAGACGGTGGGACAGGCCGACGACGATCTGCGCGCGATCCGCCGCTACGCGGCCGGCCTTGCCCGCGACCACGACATGCGACTTGGCGCCGCCGCCACGCATCCCTTCTCGCTCTATGAGCACCAGAAGATCACCGCCCGCGACCGCTACCGGATGCTGATCGAGATGCTCCAATACGTCGCCCGCCGTGAGCTGGTGTTCGGCATGCACGTGCACGTGGCGGTGCCGACGCCGGAGGCCGCCCTGCAGGTGATGGAGGGCGTGCTGATCGAGCTGCCGGTGCTGCTGGCGCTCTCGACCAACTCGCCGTTCTGGCGAGGCGAGGCCACGGGGCTGCAGTCGACCCGGGCGATGATCTTCGCCGCGTTCCCGCGCAGCGGCATCTCGCCGCGGTTCGAGAGCTACCAGGACTACGCCGATGCCGTCGGCTTCATGGAGGCGACCGGTGCGATCGGCGACTACACGCACCTGTGGTGGGACGTCCGGCCGCATCCGCGCTTCGGCACCGTGGAGCTGCGCGTGATGGACGTGCAGACCCGGGTCGAGGACACCGTGGCGCTGGCCGCCTACGTGCAGTGCCTGGTCAAGCAGATCCTCGACGAGGTCGAGGCCGGCCGGCCGCCCGTCGCCTACAACCGGATGCTGCTGTCGGAGAACAAGTGGCTGGCCGCGCGCTACGGGCTGGACGCGCCGCTGATGGATCTCGCGGCCGGCAAGCGCATCAAGATGGCGGCGCGCACGCTGGCCAAGCGACGGCTGCGGGAGCTGCGTCCGATCGCTCGCGAGCTGGACTGCGCCCACCAGCTGGCGCGGGTCGAATGGATGATCGAGAACGGCACAGGAGCGCAGCGCCAGCTGCAGGTCTGGAATGCCAACCGCGATCTGCACGAGGTGGCCGAGGAGCTGGCGGACGCGACCGAGGCGGTCTGATCAACTGACCAGCCCCCGCGCCGGCCGCGTCACGGCCAGCGTGAGCAGCCCCAGCAGCGCGGCGCCGGCGCCGAGCGCGAACACGGCGCCCGGCCCGAGCGTCTGCCAGAGCACGCCGGCCACCAGGCTGGCCGCCACCGCCGCCGCGCCGGTGGCCAGCGTAAATGCGCCCTGCCCGGTGGCCCGCAGCGTGGCCGGCGACAGGTCCGACACCAGCGCCTTGCTGACGCCGTCGGTGGCCGCGATGTAGACCCCGTAGATCGCCATCAACGGCCATACGGCGGCACCGGAGCCGGCCAGCCCGAAGCCGGCGTAGACGCCTGCGAAGACCAGCAGCCCGACCGCCAGCACGCGGCGCTTGCCGACGCGGTCGGAGAGGTGGCCGAGTGGCCACGACAGGCCGGAGTAGAGCGTGCTGTAGAGCGCGTAGGACAGCACCACCGCCGTCACGCTCAGGCCCAGGTCCTTGGCGCGAAGCAGCAGGAACACGTCGGCCGAGTTGCCCAGCGAGAACACGGTCCAGGCGATCGTGAACGTCCAGAACGGCCGGCCCAGTTCGGACAGCCTGTGTGGATCCGGCTGCGCGGCCGGCTCGTGCGGCCGGGCCGGGATGTCGCGGATCCGGCGCAGCACGAACATGCTCAGGATGGCGGGCACGATCGCCACGGCGATCACCTGGCGGAACGACAGCCCGGCCTCGAGCAGGACGAGCGCGATCAGCGGCCCGATCACGGCGCCCAGCGAGTCCATGAAGCGGTGGAATCCGAACACGAAGCCGGTCCGGGACGAGTCGCTGGAGTCGCGCAGCAGCGCGTCGCGAGGAGCGGTGCGGATTCCCTTGCCGGTGCGGTCGACCACGCGCGCGCCCATCACCCAGCCCCAGGCGGGCGCGACCGCGACCAGCGGCTTGGCGATGTTCGACAGGGTGTAGCCGGTCCAGACGAACGGCATCCGCCGGCGGATGCGGTCGGAGCGACGGCCCATGGCCAGCCCCACCACCTGCGCGGCCGCGCCCGCGGCGCCCTCGACGGCACCCACCGCGGAGGCGGGGGCGCCCAGCGTGATCGTCAGAAACAGGGGCAGAACGGGGTACAGCAGCTCCGACGAGGCGTCGTTCAGGAGGCTCGTCCAACCCATCGCCCACACGTTGCGGTTGATGCCCAAGCGCATCGGGCGGCAACTGTAGACTGCGCGCTCGTTTTCGGGTCGATCATCGAGGAGGGTCATGGACAAGCAGGAAGTGCTCGAGCGCTGCCGGCGCGACAACGTCGCCTTCGTGCGGCTGCAGTTCACGGAGCCGTACGGTGCCGTCAAGAACGTGTCGATCCCGGTCGAGGAGCTGGAGAAGGCGCTCGACAACGAGCTGATGTTCGACGGTTCGTCGATCCGCGGATTCAAGCGGATCGAGCAGTCGGACATGTACTTCCTGCCCGACCCGGCCACCTATGGGCTGCTGCCGTGGCGCGGCAACGGTGACCGCAACACGGCGCGGTTGATCTGCGACGTGGCCGACCCCGACGGGCAGCCGTTCGCCGGTGACCCGCGGTCGAACCTGAAGCGGGTGCTGAAGCAGGCGGAGGACATGGGCTACACGATGCAGGTGGGCCCGGAGGCCGAGTTCTTCCTGTTCCGGCTGGACGGGGACGGCAACCCGACCGTCGACCCGCATGACGCCGCGACCTACTTCGACGTTGCGCCGATGGACAAGGGCGAGGACTGCCGCCGCGACATCGAGCTGACCCTGCAGCAGATGGATTTCCACCTCGAGGCGGCGCACCACGAGGTGGCGATCGGCCAGCACGAGATCGACTTCCGCCACGGCGACGCGCTCAGCACAGCCGACAACCTGATCACCTTCCGGATGGTGGTGAAGGTGATCGCGGCCCAGCACGGCATGCACGCGACGTTCATGGCCAAGCCGCTGCACGGCGAGAACGGCTCCGGTATGCACGTCAACCAGTCGCTGTCGCGCGGTGAGGAGAACGCGTTCCTGGACGAGAGCGACGACCTCAAGCTGTCGACCGACGCCTACAGTTACATCGCCGGCATCCTCAAGCACCTGCCGGGAATCACGGCGGTGGCGAATCCCACCGTCAACTCCTACAAGCGGCTGCTGCCGGGGTACGAGGCGCCGGTCTACATCGCGTGGTCGCCCGGAAACAGGTCGGCCGCGATCCGGGTGCCGGCCAAGCGCGGTCGATCGACCCGGATCGAGCTGCGCACGCCTGACCCCACGGCCAACCCGTACCTGGCGCTGGCCTGCATGCTGCAGGCCGGCCTGGACGGGATCACCAAGGGGCTGACGCCGCCGGAGCCGGTCAACCGCAACATCTACGACCTGACCGAGGACGAGTCGGCGGAGCTCGGCATCAGCAGTTTGCCGCATGACCTGCCGGGGGCGCTGGACGCGCTCGAGCAAGACGCGGTGATGCGCCAGGCCTTGGGCGAGCACATCTTCAGCGAGTACCTGGCGCTGAAGCGTGCCGAGTGGGCCTCCTACAACGAGCAGGTGCACCGGTGGGAGATCGACCAGTATATGGATCGCTTCTGATCGAGACGCGACCGGCCCGGCCGGACGACGCCGAGGCCGTGCTCGAGGTGATCCTCGCGCGCGACCTCGCCGATGTCGGGGAGCCGGACTTCACGCTGGACGACGTGCGCGACGAGTGGGCCGACCCGGAGGTCGACCTAATGCGCGACAGCCTGGTGGTGGAGTCCGGCAGCGGCCTGGCCGCGTACGCGCTGTGCACGCCGCACGCACAGGACGTGTACGTCCATCCCAAGCACTGCGGTCTCGGCATCGGGACGGCACTGCTGCCGTTGGTGGAGGCGCGGGCGCTCGAGCGAGGCCTGCCGCGCCGCCAGTACATCGCGGATCGCAACGCCGCGGCGGCCGGCCTGCTGTCGGCCAACGGCTACGTCGTGACGCACCGCTACTGGCGGATGGTGTGCGACCTCGATCGCGACCCGGAGGCGGCTCGGTACCCGGAGGGTGTGATCCTGCGGCAGTTCAGGCTGGGGGTCGACGACCGCGAGGTGCACGCGCTCGTGCAGGCGGCGTTCTCGGAGATCGATGGCAACATCGCGTATGAGTTCGGCGCGTGGCGGGTGCGGTCGATCGAGAGCTCCAGCTTCGACCCGGCGTGGTGGTTCATCGCGGAGGCCGAGGGCAGGATCGTGGGCGAGTCGCTGTCGGAGGTGTGGGAGTCAGACGGAGTCGGGTGGGTCGGGCAGCTGGCGGTGGCGCCGGACTGGCGCGGCCGCGGGCTGGGACGGGCGCTGCTTGTGACTTCGATCCACGCGTTCTGGGAGCGGGGCCTGCCGCGCGCCGCGCTCAGCGTGCACGGCGACAACCTGCGGGCGGCGCGGCTGTACGAGTCGGCCGGCATGCGCCCGGCCTGGCGGCACGACCGCTTCGAGAAGGCGTAGCCACCTAGCGGTAGATCTCGGTCACGTCGTGCGAGTGGGTGGCGTCCTTGCGGGCGACGCCGGTGGCCAGCGCCGCCTCGGCGACGGCCTCGGCCACATGCTCGACGACGGCCTTGTTGAACACGCTCGGGATCACGTACTCCTCGCCCAGCTCGTCCTCGCTGATCACCGAGGCGATGGCGCGGGCGGCGGCCATGTTCATCTCCTCGTTGATGGTGGTGGCGTGGGCGTTGAGCGCGCCGCGGAACATGCCGGGGAAGCAGAGCACGTTGTTGATCTGGTTGGGGTAGTCGGAGCGGCCGGTCGCGATCACGCGGACGTCGCCCTGGATCTCCTCGGGCGGCACCTCGGGGTCGGGGTTGGCCATGGCAAAGACGATCGCGTCGTCGGCCATCGTGCGGATCGCGTCGGCGCTGACGGCGCCGGGGCCGGACAGCCCCAGGAACACGTCGGCGCCGCGCAGCGCCTCCTCGGCCGAGCCGTCGAAGCAGCGCGGGTTGGTGTGCTTGGCGTACCACTTCTTGATGCCGACGAGGCCCTTCTTGCCGGTGTAGAGGGAGCCGTCGCGGTCGCAGCCGACGATGTCGGTGACCCCGGCCCGGAGCAGCAGCTTGCTGACCGCGACGCCGGCGGCGCCGACGCCGACGAGCACCACCTTCAGCTCGTCCATGCGCTTCTGCACGAGCTTGGCGGAGTTGAGCAGGCCGGCCAGCACCACCACGGCCGTGCCGTGCTGGTCGTCGTGGAAGACGGGTATGTCGAGCTCCTGGCGCAGCCGGCCCTCGATCTCGAAGCAGCGCGGGGCGGCGATGTCCTCGAGGTTGATGCCGCCGAAGCCGGGCGCGATCGCCTTGACGATGGCGATGATCTCGTCGGTGTCCTTGGTGTTCAGTGCCAGCGGCCAGGCGTCGATGCCGGCGAACTCCTTGAACAGCATGGCCTTGCCCTCCATCACGGGCATCGCCGCCTCGGGGCCGATGTCGCCGAGGCCGAGCACGGCGGTGC
Source organism: Gaiellales bacterium (assembly GCA_035473255.1). Taxonomy (GTDB): domain Bacteria; phylum Actinomycetota; class Thermoleophilia; order Gaiellales; family JAICJC01; genus JAICYJ01. The sequence continues at coordinate 12,218 of DATIOK010000046.1, read as the reverse complement.
CGTCGGTGACGACTGCCACGGTGTTCTGCTTGATGGTGAGCGTGCGCGCCTTCTCGACGTCGGCTGCGATCGCCATGCAGACGCGGGCCACGCCGGGCGTGTAGGCCATCGAGAGATCGTCGCGGGTCTTGATCGGCACCTTGTTGTTGACCTCGATCTTGCCGCCGAGATGCATGAGGAAGGTGCGGTCGCTGACGTTCACCAGCGTCACGCCGGGCACGGCGCGCACCTCGTCGATGATGCGCTGCCCGTGCTCGCTGTCCGAGGCCGAGACGGTGATGTCGCGGACGGTGTGATCCTTGGAGACGCGAACCAGGTCGATCGCGCCCATGTCACCCTCCGCCTCGGCCACCGCGGCGGCCACCAGCGCGAACGATCCCGCCTCGCTGGGAATCTCAAGGCGCATCGTCAGGCTGTAGCTGGCTGAGGGGTTACGGGCCACGGATTGGGAGCGTACCGAGTCGGGCAAATACCCCGTCGCGCAACGCTCGCGCCTGGCACCTCTGTTGCGGTCCAAACTACGATATTCGTAGAAAACCACCCTATGTTCTACGAATATCGTAGTCGAGAGGCCGTTTTCCTATCGGAATTCGTGCAACACCGGTGCCAGGCGTGGGTGTTGCGGCCCCGGCGAAGGGGCGCACCTGGTCGGGCCAAACAGGCGGTCGCGTAGGGCGTGGGTGTTACACCCGCGCTGGCAGCCGGTGTCGGCTAGGCTCGCCCGCGATGCAGCTTCACCATGAGATCGCCGGATCCGGCGACACCATCGTGCTGATCCACGCCGGCATCGCCGATAGCCGCATGTGGGCGCCGCAGTGGCGGCGGTACGCCGAGGACTATCAGGTCGTGCGCTACGACATGCGCGGGTTCGGCCAGTCGCCGCTGCCTGCCGAGCCGTATCAGCACGCCCAGGACCTGCTCGACCTGCTCGACCGGCTCGAGATCGAGCGGGCGGCGCTGATCGGGAACTCGCTGGGCGGTCGCGTCGCGCTCGAGGCGACGCTAGCTCGGCCGCAGCTGGTCACGGCGCTGGTGCTGGTCGGCCCCGGGCTGCCGAACGCCGGTTGGTCGGACGAGGTCGTGGCGTACGGCAGCGAGGAGGTGCGCCTGTTCATGGACGGCGAGCTGGACGCCGCCGCCGACCTGACCGTCCGCTTCTGGGTGGGCGGTGTGGGCCGGGAGCCGGATGAGGTGGACGCCGACCTGCGGCGCCTTGTGTACGACATGCAGCTCCGGGCGTACCAGCACGCCCAGGAGGGTGGCGACGCGGCCCAGGAGCTGGAGCTGGTCGAGGACGTCGGCGGCCACGCCGACGAGGTGCCGGCGCCGACGCTGCTCGTCGTCGGAGACCACGACCAGCCCGACATCCTGCGCATCGCCGAGCGACTCAGCCGTGAGATCCCGGGCGCCCGCCTCGAGCACATCGCGGACGCCGCCCACGTGCCGAGCATGGAGCGCCCGGGCGAGTTCGACCGGATCGTGCTCGGCTTCCTGGCCGAGCAGCTTTGATGGTCGATTCCACGAGCTGCGTGGCTCTGGAGCTGGTCCGAGCCGCCCCAGACGCCACGATCGCCGTTGAACAGGCTTCACCCAGCCTGCCCTTCAGTCGATCCCGTCGTCTGGAACGACTCGTCCTGCGCCCATAGCCACGGATCCCGTGGAATCAACCATCTGACCCAACCCCAATCATCTACGCTTGCGCTGTGGCGACCGCGAAGCAGACCAAGCCGTCTGATCTCGACCTCGACGACGCGCCCGCCAAGGCCTGCGACGTCTTCCTGGTAGACGGCAACGGCCTCGCCTACCGCGCCTTCCACGCCCTGCCCGAGGAGCTGCAGACCGCCGAGGGTCAGCCCACCAACGCGCTGTTGGGCATGGCCAACATGCTGATGCGGATGCTGGCCGACTACCGCCCCGCCTGCGTGGTCGTGGCCTGGGACGAGCGCCCCACCAAGCGGCTGGAGCTGGATCCCGAGTACAAGGCCCACCGCAAGCCCACCCCGCCGCTGCTCCAGGCCCAGCGCCCCTTCTTCTCGCCGCTGGTCGAGGCCTTCGGGTACCGCAACATCCGCGTCGAGGGGATGGAGGCCGACGACGTGATCGGCACCCTGTCCGCCATGGCCGAGCGCGAGGGCCACCGCGTCTGCGTCGTCTCGACCGATCGCGACGCCTTCCAGCTGGCCTCCGACAACGTCTGCATCATGATGACGCCGCGCGGCGTCTCCGACGTGGTCGTCTACACCCCTGAGCGGATCCGCCAGCGCTACGGCATCGACCCCGCCCAGATCCCCGACTTCATCGGGCTCAAGGGCGATACGTCCGACAACATCCCCGGCGTTCCCGGCATCGGCGAGAAGACCGCCGCCGACCTGCTGGTGCAGTTCGGCAGCCTCGAGGGCATCTACGCCGGGCTCGACCAGGTGCCCGGCGAGAAGCGCCGCGAGTCGCTGCGCGACCACGTCGACGACGCGGTCAAGAGCAAGCAGCTCGCGACCATCGACCGGGCGCTCGACATCGACGTCGACTTCGCCGCGCTGGTGGCCGACCCGCCCGACCGCTCCGGCATCAAGGACATGTTCCGAAAGCTCGAGTTCCGCGCCCTGCTGAAGCGCATCGACGAGCTGGACGAGGTGATCCCGGCCGCGCCCGGCGCTCCCGTGGAGCGCGCCGACCTGTCCTGGCGGGAGGCGTCGCTGGCTGACCTGGCCGGCCTCCCACACGAGCTGGCGGTGTCCGTGAGAGACGGCCGGGCCGCCATCGCCTCGGGCGCAGGCGACGTGCTGGTCGTGCCCGCCGACGACCCGGCCACGTTGGTCGACGCGCTCGCCGGTCACCGCGTGATCACCCACGGCGAGCACATCCCCGGCCTGCTTCCCGCCGGCGACACGCAGCTCGCCGCCTACCTGCTCGACCCCGGCCGCTCCGGCTATGAGATCGCCGACCTGGCCGAGGAGCAGGGCGTCGCGCCGGCCGTCCAGGCCGACCCCGAGACGGCGGCGCTGGTGGCCGCTGCCGGTACCCAGATCGCGATCCACCCGGGGCTGGCCGAGCGCATCGAGCAGCGCCAGATGACCGCGCTCTACACCGACATCGAGCTGCCGCTGGTGCCGGTGCTGGCCGAGATGGAGCGCTGCGGCGTGCAGATGGACGCCTACCGGATGGCCGAGATCGCCGCCAAGCTGCGCGACCAGGTCGACGAGCTGGAGCAGGAGGCCTACGAGCTGGCCGGTGGCCCCTTCACGATCGGCTCGCCCAAGCAGCTGGGCGAGGTGCTGTTCGACCGCCTCGGCCTGCCCACCGACCGCAAGGGCAAGACCGGCTACTCGACCGACGCCCGCGTTCTGGCCAAGCTGCGGCCGATGCACCCCCTGATCGACGTGGTCGAGGCCTGGCGCGAGCAGTCCAAGCTCCTGAACACCTACCTGGAGCCGCTGCCCGGCCTGATCGGCGAAGACGGCCGCCTGCACACCACCTTCAGCCAGACCACCGCCGCCACCGGACGGCTCAGCTCGATCCGTCCCAACCTCCAGAACATCCCGATCCGCACCCCGCTCGGGCGCGAGATCCGCGGCGCCTTCGTGGCCTCGCCCGGATCCTGCATGCTGTCGGCCGACTACTCGCAGGTGGAGCTGCGCATCCTCGCCCACCTGTCCGGCGAGCCGGCCCTGCGCGAGACCTTCGAGCGCGGCGAGGACATCCACCGCGCCACCGCCGCCGAGGTGCTGGGCAAGCCCGCCGACGAGCTGACGTCGACCGAGCGAAACCGCGCCAAGGCGGTCAACTTCGGGATCATCTACGGGATCAGCTCGTTCGGCCTGTCCGAGCAGCTGTCGATTCCGCGCGAGGAGGCGCAGGCCTATATCGACGCCTACCTGGCCCGCTTCCCGATGGTGAACGAGTTCATGCGCGGTGTGATCGAACGCGCCAAGGAGGAGGGCTACGTCACCACCCTGTTCGGGCGCCGCCGGCCGATCCCGGAGCTGCGCGCGTCCAACTACCAGACCCGCAGCCTGGGCGAGCGCCTGGCAGTGAACACGGTCATGCAGGGCAGCGCCGCCGACATCATCAAGGTGGCCATGATCGGATGCCACCGGCGCATGCGGGAGAACGCGATGGGCTCGATGCTGGTGCTGCAGGTGCATGACGAGCTCGTGTTCGAGGCCGTCGAATCGGAGCTCCCCGATCTGCGCCCGCTGGTGCATGAGGAGATGGTGAGCGCCTACCCGCTCGACTCGCCGCTGGAGGTCGACATCGGCACCGGCGCAACCTGGCTGGACGCGAAGTGAGCGACTGGCTGCGCCTGTCGGGCGCCCTCTACGCACTGCCCGCCCACCGTGGAGAGGAGCAGGGCAGCTACCTGTGGCTGGAGGCCGGCGAGCTGCGCGAAGTGGTTGTCGCCGAGCTGTTCCTGCCCGCCGTCAGCTGCGACGAGCTGGACAACGCGATGGGCGTCGCTACCGGCACCGTGCACATCCACGGCGAGCCGCGGATGGGCGACGTGCAGCTGCGGTTCGGCCGAGTGGGGGAGGAGCGGGGTGTGCTCAGCGCAGACGGCGGCATCCTCTCGGCCGACATCAGCTTCACGCTGCATCGCCACCCGCCCAGCGGCGGCTTCTGCCCGCGCTGCGGCGGCTCGCTGGTGATCGAGCCGGTGTCGGTGATCACCCCGCCCGACGGCGGCGTGATCGGCGCGCCGGTGACCCGCTGCGAGGCATGCGCCGAGCACTGACGGCGGCGGCCGCGCTGGCATGCGTGATCGCCGCCGGCTGCGGCGGCGGCAGCAGCGCGCCGACCACCCCGCCGCCCTCCAGGTGCGCCGGCGTCACCCGCCCGGCCACGCCGCTTCTGATCAGGCTGCGGCGTCCTCCCACCGCGGCCGCCGCGACCTGCCTCGGCCGCACCTACACCAACGTGGTGGCGCCGGACTGGCAGGGGCTGCCGGCCGAGGTCCAGGACGGCGACCAGGGCGTGAACGTGTTCCAGGAGCGCGTGCTGCAGTACGGCTTCCTGCCCTGCGGCGACTGCCCACTGCCGGGGCTGGACCTGGCCGAGGTGCGCCGCGATCACCCCGACTGGATCCTGAAGGACGCGAGCGGCGCCGACGTGCACCCGCCCGGCCATCCCGGATGGGTCATGTTCGACATCTCCAATCCCGACTACCTGGCGGCCTGGGCGATGGCGGTGGAGACCCAGCTCGGGGACGGCGGCTGGACCGGCGTTGAGCTGGTCGACGCCGGCAACCTGCCGGCCTGGACGAACTCGCCGATCGACCCCAACACCGGCCAGGACATGACCGTCTCCGACCACGCCCGTTACCTGGCCGAGGCGATGGCGGAGGTGCGGGGCGGCCTCAAGTCCAACAACTTCGCCGTGATCGCGCAGAACCAGCCGTTCACCATCATCGACCCACACCAGATCGGAAGCAGCGACGCCGTCTCCGTGGAGCGCGGGTTCGCGCGCCTGCGAGGCAGCGCCTGGACGGCGCTGTACACGTACTTCGAGGCGGCTCTGGATTCGCGGGTGGGAGCCTGGGTGTGGGACGGCGGCAACCTCGACCACCAGCAGCGCGTGTTCGGGCTGGCCTCGTATCTGCTGGTATCCGGGCTGTGGTCGGGCTACTCGGTGCTGCCCGGAACCGAGCGGGCGCTCTATCAGCTGAGCCCCGGCGTGCCCTCTGCGGCGCCTTTCCGCCAGGGCGATGCACTGGTGCGCGCGTTCGATGCCGGAGCGGTGGCGGTCAACCCGGGTCCCGTCCCGGCCACGGTGCAGCTGCCCGGCCAGAGCTCGCCGCTGGTGCTGCCCCCGGGCGGCGCCCTGATCGACGTCAAGGGCCGCCTGACCACCAGCTTTTCGTAGCGGCCTGCCCGAGAAAGGTGCTCTGTATACTTCGCCGCGGCGCTCGGTTATCCGGGTGGATGAGCCGTGCGCACAATACTTCCCGAGAGGACTGACCCAACCTAGATGGCATCAATCGACCAGCAGCACAGCGACGCAACTGACACATGGATGATCGAGGTGGACGGCGAGCTCGTCCCCGACTACGACCGCACGCTCACCAACTTCAACGAGGGTGATGTCGTCAGCGGCACCGTGGTGCGAGTCGACAAGGACGAGATCCTGGTCGACATCGGCTACAAGTCGGAGGGCGTCATCCCCATCTCCGAGCTTTCGATCCGCCGCTCCGTCAACCCCGATGAGGAGGTTGCGCTGGGCGACACGATCGATGCGCTGGTGCTGCAGAAGGAGGACGCCGACGGGCGTCTGATCCTCTCCAAGAAGCGGGCACGCTTCGAGAAGGCCTGGCGCCGGATCGAGGCCGCCGCCGAAAGTGGCGAGCCGGTCGAGGGCCTCGTGATCGAGGTCGTGAAGGGCGGTCTCATCATCGACCTGGGCGTGCGCGGCTTCCTGCCGGCGTCGCTGGTCGACATCCGCCGCGTGCAGGATCTGGACGAGTACCGCGACCAGACGCTGCGCTGCAAGGTGATCGAGCTGAACCGCAGCCGCAACAACGTGGTGCTGTCGCGTCGCGCCGTGCTCGAGGAGGAGCGCCGCGAGCAGCGGCAGCAGATCCTCGACCGGCTGTCGCCCGGCACCGAGGTGGAGGGCGTGATCTCGAACATCGTCGACTTCGGCGCCTTCGTCGACCTGGACGGCATCGACGGCCTGATCCACATCTCGGAGCTGTCGTGGAGCCACGTCAACCACCCATCCGAGGTGCTCGAGATCGGCCAGACGGTGCGAGTCAAGGTGCTGGACGTCGACCGCGACCGCCAGCGCATCTCGCTGGGCCTGAAGCAGACCCAGACCGATCCCTGGCAGCGCGTGATCGACGAGACGCGGCAGGGCGACGTGGTCGTCGGCCGCATCACCAAGGTGGTCACGTTCGGCGCCTTCGCAGAGATCCTGTCCGGCGTCGAGGGCCTGATCCACATCTCCGAGCTGGCCGACCATCACGTCGAGAACCCGCGCGATGTCGTCAACCAGGGTGACGAGGTGAACGTGAAGGTGATCGAGATCGATCCCGAGCGCCGCCGACTGAGCCTGTCGCTGAAGCGCGTCGAGGTGGGGGATACGGTCAAGCGGATCGAGATGGACGGCACCACGACCGCGCTGGCAGAGAGCGTTCCCGAGCTGGGGCTCTCGTCCGAGGTGTTCGCCGACGTCGAGGAGGAGCCGGCGTCGGGCGACCATCCCGATCTGCCGGAGCCCGTGGTCGAGGCCGATGCGATCGTGGAGGCCGATCTCGATCAGGAGCCTGTGGCTGCAGCGGAGCCGGAGCCGGTCGCCGAGCCCGAGCCCGAGCCTGAGCCGGCCGCTGAGCCCGAGCCGGAAGCCGCCGCCGAGCCCGAGTCGGAGCAGCCGGCCGAAGAGGCTTCGGCGGAGCCCGAAGAGGCGCTCGCCGAGGAGTAGTCGGATGGCCCTGGTCGTCGGACTGACCGGCGGCATCGGGTCGGGCAAGTCGGAGGCGCTGGCGGCGTTTGGCCGCCACGGCGCGGCCACGATGTCGAGCGATCAGGTCGTGCGCGAGCTGTACCTGCGCGACGACGTGCGCGCGGCCGTTACCGAGCGCTTCGGACCGGCGGTGCTCGACGCTGCCGGCCAGGTCGACCGCGCCCAGATCGCCGCCCGCGTGTTCTCGGATCCCGCTGAGCGGGAGTGGCTGGAGGGGCTGTTGCTGCCCCTGATCGAGCAGCGCTTCCAGGCCTGGCGCGAGCAGCAGCTGGCCGCGGGCAGCCCGCTGCTGGTGCACGAGGCGCCGACCCTGTTCGAGGCCGGCCGCGAGGATCGCTACGACCTGATCGTGACGGTGACGGCGCCGGGCGAGCTGCGCGAGCAGCGCCGGCCCGGCGCGTCCGAGCGGATGGCACACCAGCTGCCCGAGCAGGAGAAGGCGGCACGCTCCGACGAGGTGTACGAGAACACCGGCAGCCTCGAGCAGCTCGACGACTGGGTGGCGGCCCTGGTGGCGCGGCTGACGTGAAGCGCCTGGCGATCGTGCTGGCGGTGCTCGTGGTGGCTGCGCTGGGCGCCTTCGCGGTGCTGCGGGACCAGCAGCCGAACTGGTGGGTGCGGCTCTGGTATCCGCTCGACTACCGCGAGGTGGTGGTCGGGAACGCCCGCCTCTACCACCTCGATCCGGCGCTGGTGGCCTCGGTGATCTACCAGGAGTCGCGGTTCGACGCCACCGCCCGCAGCAACGCCGGCGCCGTCGGCCTGATGCAGCTCCTGCCTGACACCGCCCGCGGCATCGCCCTGCACACCGGCGGCGGCAACTTCCATCCCGCCACGGATCTGCTCAACCCCGACCTGAACGTGCGCTACGGCTGCTGGTATCTGCGCCACCTGCGGCAGAAGTACAGCGTCTACAAGAACGGTGACGAGCTGGCACTGGCCGCCTACAACGCCGGGCAGGCCAACGTTGACCGGTGGATCGCACACACCCCGGCCGGCGGCACCGTGAAGATCCCGTTTCCCGAGACGCGCGACTACGTGGCCGACGTGAATCGCGTGGAGGCGCTGTACCGCCGGGCGTATCACAACGAGCTCTACGGTTAGATGATCACGCGAAGTGCTGCTCGATGTTCTTCAGCGACTTCACGGTCGTCCTCCGCATGCGGCTGCGCACCGTCATCGGCTCGATCATCCGCACCATGCCGCTGACCTCGTACTCGACCCGCAGCGTGAGGCGGCAGCCGCCCTTTCGGGGCTCGACCTGGAAGCCCTCGATGAAGCTGGTGAAGGGCATGCCGACGCCCTCGACCAGGCGCAGGGCCGCGCCCCGGTTGAGGTCGAACCGCCCGTACTCACCCGTCCACGAGGGAGCCGTGCGGTGGCCGGCGATGTGCACGCGCACACCCTTTGCCGGGGCATCGCCGTCGATCGTGCAGCGCTCGCAGCTCGAGTCCCACTCGCCGCGCCTGGCCGGATCGGTCAGGTACGCAAACACGTCCCGGGGCGCGGCGTTCAGGTCGGCCGTCTGTTCGATCACCGTCGGCACGGTGCGAATCTATCGGAGCAGGGGATCGGAGGGGCCGGACGGGAGCGGCTGGCGCCCGTCGATACACTGCATCACATGCACGAGATGCGAGTGTCAGCCGCCTACCAGCCGACCGGCGATCAGCCCCGCGCGATCGCGGAGCTGGCCGAGTGCATCACCCGCGGCGACCGCTTCCAGACCCTGCTCGGGGCGACCGGCACAGGCAAGACCCACACCGTCGCGCGCGTCGTCGAGCAGGTGCAGAAGCCGACGCTGGTGATCGCCCACAACAAGACCCTGGCCGCCCAGCTCTGTAACGAGTTCCGCGAGTACTTCCCGCACAACGCGGTCGAGTACTTCGTCAGCTACTACGACTACTACCAGCCCGAGGCCTACCTGCCGACGTCCGACACCTACATCGAGAAGGACAGCTCGATCAACGACGACATCGACCGGCTGCGGCACGCCGCCACGGCTGCGCTGTTCTCGCGCCGCGACGTGCTGATCGTCGCCTCGGTGTCTTGCATCTACGGCATGGGCTCCCCGGAGAGCTACGAGCAGATGGTGCTGTTCCTGGCGGTCGGCGACGAGCGGCCGCGCGAGGCGATGCTCGAGAAGCTGGTCTCGATCCAGTACTCCCGCAACGACGTGGTGCTGGGGCGCGGCAAGTTCCGCGCGCGCGGCGACGTGATCGAGGTGCAGCCTGCCAACATGGAGTCGGCCTACCGGATCTCGCTGTTCGGGGATGAAGTCGAGTCGATCGTGCACTTCGACCCGATGACCGGCGAGGTGCTGTCCAAGCTCGACCACCTCGCCATCTACCCCGCCACGCACTATGCGATGGAGCGCGAGCAGATCGAGCGGGCGGTGGGCGGCATCGGCGCCGAGATGAACGAGCGGCTGCGCGAGCTGGAGGCCGAGGGCAAGATGCTCGAGGCCCACCGCCTGCGCTCGCGCACCGAGTACGACATGGAGATGCTGCGGGAGATGGGGTTCTGCAACGGCATCGAGAACTACTCGCGGATCCTCGAGGGCCGGTCGGCGGGCACGCCGCCGCATACGCTGCTCGACTACCTGCCCGACGACTACCTGGTGGTGGTCGACGAGTCGCACCAGACAGTGCCGCAGATCGGCGGCATGTACGAGGGCGACCGGTCGCGCAAGCAGACGCTGGTCGACTTCGGGTTCCGGCTGCCCTCGGCGCTGGACAACCGACCGCTGCGGTTCGACGAGTTCCTGGAGCGGGTGCCGCAGCTGCTGTTCGTCTCGGCCACGCCCGGCCCCTACGAGCTGCGCAACTCGACCCACGTGGCCGAGCAGATCATCCGCCCGACCGGCCTGATCGACCCCGAGGTCGAGGTGCGGCCGACGCGCCGCCAGGTCGACGACCTGATGGCCGAGATCCGCGCCCGCATCGACGCCAACGAGCGCACGCTGGTGACGACGCTGACCAAGAAGATGTCCGAGGACCTGACCGACTACCTGCTCGAGGCGGGCATCCGCACGCGCTACCTGCACAGCGAGGTGGACACGCTGGAGCGGATCAAGATCGTGCGCGAGCTGCGGCTGGGAGAGTACGACGTGCTGGTCGGCGTGAACCTGCTGCGGGAGGGGCTCGACCTGCCCGAGGTGTCGCTGGTGGCGATCCTGGATGCCGACAAGGAGGGCTTCCTGCGCGGCCAGACGGCATTGATCCAGACGATCGGGCGAGCGGCACGCAACGTCAACGGACGCGTGCTGATGTACGCCGACAAGACGACCGAGGCGATCCGGGTGGCGCTCGACGAGACGAACCGGCGCCGCGAGATCCAGGTCGCCTACAACCTCGAGCACGGCATCACCCCGCTGTCGATCCAGAAGGGCGTGTCCGACATCGCCGAGTTCCTGACGATGGAGACGCCGACCGTCCCCGGCAAGCGCCGGCGCGGCGCCAAGACCGAGGGCCTCAGCGTGGAGGAGCTCGAGAAGCTGGTGGTGGAGCTGGAGGAGGAGATGTTCGCGGCCGCCGAGGAGCTGCGGTTCGAGTACGCGGCCAAGCTGCGTGACGAGATCAAGGCGCTGCGGCGCGACCTGACGGCGGCGCCGTCGCCGTCTGCCTCGCCGTCGGTCTGAACCTCTCACCACCGTGTGGCGGTTGATGGTAGGGTCGACCGGCAAACGTGAACAGGTGGTGAGAGATCGGCAGGCGCACCGCGGCCCCGGGCGAGCTGGAGCTCGTGCGGGCCTTCATCAACACGGCGCGCCTCGAGGACGGCGCCGAGGGCTTCGACGAGGCCGGCTCGCTGGCGGCCTGGCTGCGCGGGCGCGATCTGCTGGCGTCGGTGGCGAGCGTGACCGAAGGCGAGCGCGAGGCGGCGATCGCCGTACGCGAGGCGCTGCGCGACCTGGCCGGCGTGAACGCCGGCCGGGCGCTGCCCGATGCGTCCAGTCGTAGGCTGGACGGGCTGGCAGCGGCCTGCGGGCTGCGGCCGCGGTTCGACCCGGGCGGGACGGTGTCGCTGGCGCCCGAGGTGGCGGGGGTGGTGGGAGCCTTGGGCCGACTGCTGGGGATCGTCGTGGCATCGATCGGGGACGGCCGCTGGCAACGGATGAAGACCTGCCGCAACCCCGCGTGCCGGTGGGCGTTCTACGACGCGACCCGCAACCACTCGGCGGTGTGGTGCGACATGGCGGCCTGCGGCAACCGGGCCAAGGCGCGCAGCTACTACGCGCGCCGCACACGGCCAGACCGGTGATTCCGTGACCGGCGCGTGACACCCAGTTGTGCAACGAACCCCACGCCGCCGCGACGGTCGCACCGGCCGCACGCAACGGCCGGCACCGCTCCGCCGACACGAACATCACGGTCCGCCAACGGCCGCCGCTCAACCACGCGGGCGGGAATCACGGTCCGGTGACGACTCGTCACGATCCCGTACCGGGCGGCTGGCCCTTGGCCGGATCGGGCTCTGAGCCCGGCTCTCGCGCGCCGGGCGTTGCAGGCTTGCGTCCGGGGCGTGACACCCTAGTTGCAGGGCAGTGCAGGACTCGCCCGGGACCCGGCGAATCCTCCCAGTCCATGGCCCGGGCCGAACGACTCGTTTCCTCCCAAGAGCGGATCTACCTGGTGACACGCGAGCACGGCGTGGTGCTGTTGCGACCCTTCCTTCGTTCGGCCCTTGCGGTGGTCCTGTTCGGAGGCGCAGCCTTCGAGCTGGCCGGCGCCCCGGTGCCCTCGGTGGTGCGCTGGGCGGGGGCGCTG
>DATIOK010000045.1:0-41336 GCA_035473255.1 Gaiellales bacterium | reverse complement strand
CTCGTCCAGGATCAGCGTGGCCGGATCGCCCAGCAGCGCAGCGGCGATGCCGAGCCGCTGGCCCATCCCCAGCGAGAACCCGCCGACCCGCTTGCGGGCGACGGATTCGAGGCCCACCAGCCGGATCACCTCGTCGACGCGATCGCGGCCGATGGCGTGGGTCTGGGCCTGCGCCAGCAGGTGGTTGTAGGCGCTACGACCGGTGTGGATGGCTCGCGCCTCGAGCAAAGCGCCCACCTCGTGCAGCGGCGCCTCGAAGTCGCGGTAGGCGCGGCCGTTGACCGTCGCACGCCCCGCCGAGGGCCGGTCGAGACCCAGGATCAGACGCATCGTCGTTGACTTGCCGGCGCCGTTCGGCCCCAGGAAGCCGGTCACGATGCCCGGCTTCACCGTAAAGGTGAGGTCATCGACGGCAAGCCTGTCGCCATATCGCTTGGACAATCCCTGGACGTCAATCATCTGCCTTGATGGTAGGGACGCCGGGGCCGTCGTGAAACAGTCTCAAGGAGGATCTTGCGGCATGTGTGGCTACGACCGAGGTCGTACCCGGGCCGGACCGACGGGCCTGCCGTCACCGCCTCGTAGACGGCAGGCCCCACCGGACGGCGTTCAGCTCACGGCACGATGTTGTGGTTCAGGTGGAACACGTTGCCCGGGTCGTACTGGCGCTTGACCGCGAGCAGACGATCGTAGTTCGGCCCGTAGGCGGCCCTGATCGCCTCGCCCTCCTGGTCGTCGCCCAGGTAGTTCAGCCACCGCCCGGTGGCCAGGTGCTCGCTCATGGCCGCGTACGTCTCCTTCGTCCAGGCGATATTCTTGACGGTGTCAGCCGGGTCCATCCACTCGGACGGCAGCAGCAGGTTCCACCCCTTGGAGCGGTGCGGCACAGCGGTCGCGGTCGGATCGATCCGCGTCACCTGGCCGTGGAAGTGCTCGAACAGGATCACCGACATCGGGGACGGGATCGTCTCGAACCGCTGGATGGCCGTGTCGATCAGCGCGTCCGACAGCCCCGTGGTGAAGCTCGAGAGCCAGTAGTTGAGCGCGCCCTTTGGGTAGCCCTCGTCCAGCAGTGTGTTCATCACCGGATACGGCATCGGCTGCACCTGCGTCACGACCGGCGAGCCGAACTCGAGAAACGGGGCCAGGTCGGCGTCGGCCCGCTCGGGATCCGTGTGGCAGACCAGCATCGCCGACAGCTTCATTCCCGACCCGTCCGGTGCATGCACCAGACCGGCGAACGCCGACAGCTCGTCCGGGCAGTTCTCAACGGCGTCGCGATAGAACTGCAACAGGTCGCGTGCGGCGCCGATGGGATGGGCGATGATGCCGCCCACCACCATCGGCTGGTGGTGCAGGCGGTAGCGCAGCACGGTCGCCACGCCGAAGTTTCCGCCGCCACCGCGAAGCGCCCACATCAGGTCGGGATGCGTCTCGTCGGTGACGTCCAGCACCTCGCCCGCCGCGGTCACCAGCTGCACGCCGATCAGGTTGTCGGACGACAGGCCCTGGGTCGACATCAGCCATCCCAGCCCGCCGCCCAGCGTGTAGCCGCCGACCCCGGTGCTGGAGATGGCACCGCCGGTGACCGCCAGCCCGTGCTTCGCAGCAGCGTCGTTCAGATCCGACCAGAGCGCGCCACCCTGCGCGCTCGCCGTGCTTGCCTCGGCGTCGACCGCGACCTCGCGCATCCGCGACAGGTCGATCATCAGGCCGCCCTCGCAGACGGACCGACCGGCCACGTTGTGCCCGCCCCCCCGCACCGCGATCTCCAGCCCGTTGGCCGTCGCGAACCTCACGGCCGCGGCCACGTCGGCCGACTCGACGCACTCGGCGATGACGGCCGGCCGCCGGTCGATCAGCCCGTTGTGGACGCGCCGCGCGCCCTCATAATCGTGATCGGAACTCTGCAGCACGCGCCCCGCAAATCCGTCCGCGAGCGCCTGAAGCCTGGCCGCGTCGATCGCTGGTGTCGTGGACATCCGTGACCTCCCTTGTGAGTTGCCGCGCACCCCCGTGCGCGCGACCGGCCGATTGTGTCAGGAACCGGCCGGGCTCGCCGGTCGGCGGGTGGACATTCGCTCGATCGCCCGCTAGCAGTGAGAGCATGAACTACTGCCCCGGCTGCGGTCTGGCACGGCCCGCGGTCGCCGACGTCAACTACTGCCCGGGCTGCGGCGGATCGCTCAACCCGGCCGCTCCCATCCACGCCAACCTGTCCGGCTGGTGGCCGCGGGTGGGCGCGACGCTGCTGGACGGCCTGATCGTGATGGCGCTGAACGCACCGACGCTGGGGCTCGCGATCGCCGTTGCAGCCGGCGGCGGCCTGCACGCGCAGACGACCGTCACCGGCCACGCCACCTACACGCTGTCCCACGAGATGAAGGTGGTCGCGGTGATCGCAGGGCTGGCCTACCTGGCCTCGGCCCTGCTCTATACGCCGCTGCTGCTGCGCCGGGAGGGCCGCCACAACGGGCAGACCTGGGGCAAGCAGGCCCTGTCGATCCGGGTCATCCGCGACAGCGGCGCCCCGGTCGACCTCGGCACCGCGCTGCTGCGCGAGGTGGTGGCCAAGCTCGTCATCCTGAGCGCGCTCGGCTTCGTGCCGATCGTGGGCAGTTTCGCCTCGCTGGTCTGGTACCTGTGGCCGCTCTGGGACGCCTCGAACCGCGCCCCGCACGACATGATCGCCCATACGCACGTCGTCAAGGCCTAAACCAGCCCGCGGGTTGACGTCCGCGTTGCGCCGGCATCCGGTTGCGGCAGACTTCCGTACCTTGACCATGCGCTCGCCCACCGATACGGCGATCACCGAGCTCGACCTGCTCGGCTGGAAGCGCGAGGTGTTCGCGCTCTACCGGCGTGTCCGCGAGCTGGAGCCGGAGCCGGCATGGCGCGAGTGGCGTGCCGGGCGTGACCACCTGTTCGCCACCCATCCGCAGACACCGCTCGGCGCAGACGCCCAGGCGGGGTTCGATGCGCTTCGCTTCTTCCCGTATGACCCGGAGTTCCGCGTCACCGGCACCGTGGTGGCAACCGAGCCGGTCGTCCGAGAGATCGACTCCAGTACCGGCGAGCGGATCCGGTTCCGCCAGTTCGGACGCGTGGAGTTCGAGCTGTCAGGCGAGCGATCGCTGCCGCTGTACTGGCTGGAGGGCTACGGAGGCGGGGTGTTCCTCCCGTTCGCCGACCTGACCAGCGGGCGCGACAGCTACGGCGGCGGCCGCTATCTGCTTGACTCGGTCAAGGGCGCCGACCTGGGCGGGGAGGACGGGCGACTGGTGCTCGACTTCAACTTCGCCTACAACCCGTCATGCGCCTACGACCCGCGCTGGACGTGCCCGCTGCCGCCCAGGCAGAGCCGGCTCGGGATCGCCGTCACGGCGGGCGAGCACACCTTCGCGCCGTGACCGGTGGCGCCGGCTGCGGCGATTCCAAGGGCCGATTGGGGCTGGATATCGGGGACAACGGCATGTACATTGCTGAGATCGGCGGGGTGGGCACAGCCCCGGTATGTGCGTAGAGGGGGCAACACTTGCTGCATCCGCCTGGGGTAAAGCGCTGCATCGCATCGCTGGTCGCGGTGTCCTTCGGTCTGGTCGCGGCATCGCCGCCGCCGGTGTCGGCGGCGGTCACGCCACCGCCGGCTCCGACCTGGCTGAGGACGATCGGCGGCCCGGCGCACGCCACGATGTATCCGTCCGGCGTCGATACGCACAAGGGCACCATCTACATCGCCGATACCGGCAACGACCAGGTCGCCGCATACCGCGCCGACGGCACGCTGCGGTGGCGGGTGGGGACGCGCGGGCCCAAGCAGCCCGGAAGCTTCAACAACCCCAGAGACGTCGCCTACCACAACGGCCGCCTCTACGTTGCCGACACAGGCTACAACCGGGTACAGGTACTGAACGCCAAGACCGGCGCCTGGATCGCGACCTGGCCACACCAGTTCCTATCCGTGATTGGCATCGGCGCCGGCCCCAATGGGCACGGCGGCACGGTGATCCTGACCGCCGATGATGACGCCAACACGGTCGCCGAGTGGACGACCACCGGCAATCTGGTCGCCCAGATCGCGGCGCCGCTGGGCAAGCGCAACGGCCAGCTGAACGAGCCGCGCGACGCGGACACCGACTCACATGGCGACATCTACGTCGCCGACTTCGCGAACGACCGCATGGCCAAGTTCGGGCCCACCGGCAAGTGGCTGCGCAACTGGGGCACCAAGGGTGCGAACAACGGACAGTTCGCCCGGCCCTACGGCGTCGCCGTTGACGCGACCGATCACGTGTACGTGGCCGACTCGAACAACGAGCGCATCCAGGAGTTCACAAGAAAGGGCCGGTACGTGGCCAAGTGGGGCAAGCGAGGCCAGTTCACGCAGCTCCGCAGGGTTGCGGTGGGAGGCGGCAGTAGTCCCAAGGTCTACGGCGCCGACCTGTGGGGCAACCACGTCACCGGCTTCGATCACAGCGGCGCCGTCGTGCGGCGGTGGGGCCACAACCACCCGGCCGTGGGCGGCTTCAACGAACCATCCGGGCTGGCCGTCGGCACTCAGACGTACGTGGCAGACACCGTCAACCAGCGCATGGAGCGGTTCACCACGGCCACCGGCAAGTTCCAGCAGGCGTGGGGCGCGCGCGGCTGGGAGAAGGCCGATCTGACCGGCTTCAACTGGCCCCGGGACGTGACGTTGAACACCTCAACCAACACGGTCTGGGTGGCCGACACCAAGAACAACCGGCTCACCCAGTTCCACACCGACGGCATCGCGACCGGCAAGGTGTTCGGTCACCTCGGCAGCGACTCCAGCTCCCTGCACTGGCCGTTCGGGATCGCATCGGTGGGCTCCGATGTGGTCGTGGCCGACACCTTCAACAATCGCGTTGAACGCATCGACGGCACCGGCCTGACGGTGCAGTGGAGCACCAACGCCCTGCACAACCCCCGCGACGTGACCGTGGCCGGCGGAGTGGTGTATGTGGCCGACAGCAACGGCAACTCGGTCGTGAAGCTCGACGCATCGACCGGGAACGTCATCACCAGCTTCGGCGGGTTGCACAACCCGCAGGGGATCGCAGTTGCCCCCAGCGGCAACGTCTGGGTGGCAGACACGGCCTCGAACCGTCTGGTCGAGTTCTCGCCCGGCGGCACCAAGCTCCAGGCGCTCGGAGCCACCGGCGGGGCCACCGGCACCGCGCACGGGACGTTCAACCACCCCACCCACCTCGAGATCTGGAACGGCGCCCTGTACGTCGCGGATGAGTACAACGACCGGATCGAAGCGTTCACGCTGAATGACTAGGGGCGGCAGCAACTACCTCGCGTTCGGACCCGACGGCAGGCTGTACGCGAGCGACAACAGCCGCCACATCTACGCCTTCACGATCACGGGCTGAAAGATCGCCTCGGCGACCGATAGGGTGGATCGTGATCTCCCGCGACCGCTTCGGGACGCGACCGACCCTGTGACTATCGCTAAGCCTCTCGCGGATTTCGCCGATGACGAACCACAGATGATCCGGAGTCAGCTCAGATGAACGACACAAAGCTCGCAGACCTGGCCGTCAGCATCCTGTCGCAGCTGCCAACGCCGAAGGTCGAGGCGTTCTCCGCCCGCGGCGGCGTGGTACTGCTCGAGCTGCAGTCGCAGGATGGCGTCTACATCGTCGCCGACGGGCCGCGGCCGCAGGTGCGCGACCAGCTCGACCTGATGGTGCGCACGCACGAGATCAGCGGCGGCGGTTACGACATCTCCCTGACCGTGGCCGAAACCCTGCACCAGACGGAGTCGACGATCAGCGTGCGGCTGCTGGTGCGAGACGTGCTGCGTCGCGAGAGCGAGCGGACCACGCCGCGGGCCGCCGTCGAGGAGCTGGCGCTGATGCACGTGCTGGGCGCACGCAGGATCGCGGAGGGCGAGGAGTTCGACGTGCGCCTGGCCGACCTGTCGCCGACCGGCGTCGCCTTCATCACCGACCGCAGCTTCCACACCGGCGACTTCTTCGCCATGATGGTGACCATCCGCGGACAGCTCCTGCGCCTTCAGGCGCGCGCGCTCCAGACCTCCCCGTCGCACTACGGCCGCCAGCGGGTGGGCTGCGAGATCCTGCAGATCGCCGACGACGATCGCCGCCACATCTCGGCGCTGACGGCCGAGGCGCCTCACATCGGCACCGTCGACCAGCGCTTCCGCCGCTCGGCCTGACCCGCCTGCCGGTATCCTCCCGCGCCGATGCCATCGGACGCCCCACTGGCGGACGCGGTCGACGCGTTCCTGGCCGACCCCGGCACCACCTTCACCGTGCCCGGGCACAAGCGCGCGCCCGGCATCGCCGACCGGCTGCTGATGCTCGACCTGCCGCTGGTCTCGGGCGCCGACGACTCGCGCCTGGGCGGCGACGTGCTGGGCAAGGCGGAGCGCCTGGCAGCAGAGCTGTGGGGCGCCGACCTGTGCCGCTTTTCGGTAGCGGGATCGACGCATGGCAACCAGTCGCTGGCACTGGCGGCGGCGCGGCCCGGCGACCGCGTGGTCGTCGCCCGGACGCTGCACAAGTCGATGTTCGGCGGGCTGGTGCTGGCCGGTCTGGAGCCGGTCTGGGTGCGGCCGCAGGTCGACCCGGAGACGGGACTTGCCACGCAGGTGCCGGCCGGCGCGGTGGCCGCTGCGCTGCGAGACCACCCGGATCTGCGCGCCGTGTTCCTGGTCGAGCCCAGCTATGTGGGCATGCTGTCCGACCTGGAGGCGATCGCCGCCGTCGCGCACGAGGCCGCGGTGCCGCTGATCGTCGACCAGGCCTGGGGCGCACACCTCGGTTTCCACCCGGCGCTGCCTCCCCATGCCATCGCCCGCGGCGCTGATGCCATGGTCACCTCGACCCACAAGACGCTGACGGCCTTCACGCAGGGCTCGGTGGTGCTGGCCCGCGGCGGCCTGCTCGATCTGGCCCGCGTCGAGGAGTCGTTCGAGTTGCTGCACACCACCAGCCCGTCCGCCGCGATCCTGGCGTCCACCGACCGCGCCCGGCAGCTGATCGAGGACCGCGGCCAGCAGCTGCTGGAGCAGGCGATCGCGCTGGTGGCGGACGCCCGCGCCCGGCTGCGCCGGATCGACGGCCTGCACGTCTCCGAGGCATCCGATCCGGTGAAGCTGGTGCTGGGGCTGGCCGGCACCGGCGCCGACGGATTCCGGGTAGAGGCCGACCTGCTGGCCGACGGCCTGCGGCTGGAGATGGCCGACCGTGACACGCTGGTGCCGATCGTGACGCTGGCGGACACGCCGGCCACGGTGGCACGCCTGGTGGAGGCACTGGAGCGATCGATCGCGCTGCGGAGGGGAGCGGCCCGGCCGCTGGCCGCCTCCAGCGTGTGGTCGCTGCAGCCGGTGGCCGCGATCAGCCCGCGCGAGGCCTTCTTCGCGCCGCGCGAGCGCGTCCCCGCCGGGCGCGCGGTGGGCAGGGTGGCGGCCGAGACGGCCGCGCCCTACCCGCCCGGCATCCCGGCGCTGGCGCCGGGCGAGCTGATCACCGACGAGATCCTGGTGGCGCTGCAGCGTGAGGCGGCGGCCGGAACGCGGGTCGCGTACTGCTCGGATCCAACGCTCGAGACGCTGCTGGTGGTGGCCGACCGGCCCGTCTAACACTCGCGCCGGGTTCTGCCGATACCCGGCTCGATGCAGGTTCTCAGCGAGGCCGTCCGCGCCCCGGGCCGCGATCGAGCGGTTGCGGCCGCGCGCGGGCTGACCAGCTCATCGGTGATCTGGGCGGTGTCGCTCGCCGCGCTGGTGTTCACCGCCGTCGCGTGCACCACCTCGCGGCTGTTGATGCTGGACACGTTCGCGAGCCTCGCGGCCGGTCGTGAGATCGCCCAGCACGGCGTGCCCCACACCGAGGTGCTGACGTGGGCCGCGCACGGGCGCCCCTGGATCGATCAGCAGTGGCTGGGCCAGTGGCTCTACTACGAGGCCTACCGTCTGGGCGGCTACCCGGCCGTGGGCGCGCTCTCGGCGCTCAGCATCGCGCTGGCCTTCGGCGTGCTGGCCGCCTACATGCTGCACCGCGGCACCTCCACCGTGCGCACGCTGATCTGGGTGGCGGTGGCGTACGCCGTCTGCGAGCTGAACACCGTCATGCGCACCCAGAGCTTCGCCTATCCGCTGTTCGTGCTGATGATCGTGATCCTGCTGGAGGACGACCGCAGGCATCGCTTCAACCGCAGCCTGCTGACGCTGCCGCTGCTGTTCCTGCTGTGGGCCAACCTGCACGGCTCGGTGCTGCTGGCCGCCCCGATCGTGGTCATCTACTGCCTGTGGGCGGCGACGCACAACCTGCGCCCGGTGCGGCGGCGCACGCTGGCGGCGTACCTGGGGCTCGCGGCCTGCGTGCCGCTGGCGCTGCTCACGACGCCCTACGGGCTGACGATCGCCGACTACTACCGCTCGGTGCTCGATAACCCGGTGCTGACCGCCCGCGTCGGCGAGTGGCACCCGGCCACGTTCGGCGGGCCCAGCACGCAGTTCGTGATCGTGCTGCTGGCGGCGATCGGCCTGCTGGGCTTCGGCTACGGGCGCGGATTCCGCCCGCCGCTGTTCATGGTCGGCCTGACCTTCGCGCTGGCGGTGGCCGGCATCCACGCGGTGCGCTACCAGGTCTGGTTCGGGTTCGCGGCCACGCTGCTGATCGCCGACGTGATGAGCGGCACGTTCGCGTCGTCGGAGTCGCCGCTGATCCGCCGCATCTCTGCGCGGGTGGTGCCGGCCGCGGCCGTGATCGGGGTCGTGGGCAGCTCGCTGCTGCTGGCCACCACCGCCACGGCGCGGTTCGAGGCGCTGTCGCCGCGCCCCGCCATGGACGCGACGGCAGCCTGGGCGGCCGCGCATCCGCAGGCGAAGATCATGGCCGGCGACACCTCGGCGTCGGCGCTCCTGTGGACGCATCCGGAGCTGACCGGTCGCGTCGGGTTCGACTCGCGCTACGAGATCTACTCCCAGCGGCAGCTGCTGGCCTACACCGACTGGGTGGCCGGCAACGGCTCGCGGTCGCAGTGGTCACGGGTGCTGAACGGCTACGACGAGGTGCTGCTCTCGACCGCCTACCGGCAGAACGTGATCGACCGCATGCGCACGCTGCCCGGCTGGCACCGCATCTACGGCGACGCGGACGGCGTGGTGTTCGTGCGCGACGCGGCCGGCTGACTCAGCCGGCCGCGCGCTCGGCGTTGAACTCGGCCGCTGCCTCGGCGATGCCGTCGCCGTCGTGCGGCCGGATCGCGCCCCGTACGTGCGCCATGAACCGGGCCGGCGCATCGGAATCGACCCGCTTCACGCGCTCGCCGCCGGGCACGGTCAGGAGCGTCTGCGCGGCCGCTGCACGCGCCATGAAGGTGGCGGCGGTGAGGCCGCGCACGGCCAGCTCGCCCGCGGCACCGTGGTGCTTGCGGGCATAGACGGCGCGGCTGCGCTCCATCTCGGCGATCCGCCGCTCCGGCACCCCGCCGCTGCTGGCGTTCTCGAGGTGCACCAGCGATGCCTGCGGGAAGTACGCGGTCGCGTAGCCGGCATCGCGCAGCCGCAGGCACAGATCGGGATCCTCCGAGTAGATGAACAGCTGCTCGTCGAAGCCGCCGACGGCGGCCAGCGCCGCACGTCGGGCCAGGATGGCGGCGCCGCACACCCAGTCGACGCGGGCGATGCGGTCGCCGCCTGACTGGATCCAGCCACGCCGCTGTAGCGTCAGGGTCGTCAGCGCCACCCGGCCGGGCGTCGGGAAGTGGAAGGCGGACGGCTGCTGTGAGCCGTCCGGATTCAGGATTTTCGGACCACAGGCGCCCACCTCGCGGTTCTGGTCCATGAACCGGCACATGCGGTCGAGCATGCCCTCGTGCAGGACCGTGTCCTCGTTCAGTATCAGCACGTAGCGGCCCTGCGCCCTGCGGATCGCCTCGTTGTGGTTGGCCCCGAAGCCGTGGCGCCGGTCCCGCTCCACCAGCTCGACGTCCGGGTACGCCTCGCGCACCGCGGCCGCGCTGCCGTCGGTGGACGCGTTGTCGATCACGATCGTCTGCAGGGTCGTGTCACGAGCGGCTGCCTCGAGCGACGCCAGGCAGCCCAGCAGCAGCTCCCGGTTGTTCGTGTTGACCAGGGAGATCGTGATATCAGGGGTGCCGCTCACCGGGTCAGGCCGGCGGCCGCCAGCCGGTCGGCAGCGGCGTCCACCGAGTCGGTGGCCTGCTGCGTCGCGACCCAGCCCAGCAGCTCCCGCATGCCGTCGGCGAACTCGACCCGCGGCGCGTAGCCAAGGGTCTCCCGCGCCAGCGAGATGTCCGAGAAGCAGTGCCGGATGTCACCGGCCCGGAACTTGTTCACGACCTCGGGCTGCAGGTGCTCCTTGCCCAGGCCACGGGCCAGCTCGCGGGCGACGTCGAGCACCGATGTGGAGACGCCGGTGCCCAGGTTGACGGCGCGGTGGTCGGCGCCGCCGCCCTCGAGCGCCGCCACGCAGCCGGCGGCGATGTCGGAGACGTGCACGAAGTCGCGGCTCTGGAGGCCGTCCTCGAACACCAGCGGCGCGTTGTCGTTCAGCAGCCTGCCGCCGAAGATCGCGGCCACGCCGGTGTAGGGGTTGGACAGGGCCTGGCGGTCGCCGTAGACGTTGAAGAAGCGCATGGCGACCGTGGGCAGGCGGTGGGCGCGGCCGATCGCCAGGAACATCTCCTCGTGGTCGCGCTTGTTGACGGCGTAGATCGACATCGGCTGCACCGGCTTGTCCTCGCCGGTGGCCAGCGGCTCCAGCGGCCGGTCGCAGTCCGGGCAGGCCAGCTCCCACCGCCGTGCGTCCAGCTGCTCGTCGCTTCGCACCTGCGGCGCCAGCAGCCCGTGCTCGGGGCAGCGGTAGCGGCCCTCGCCGTAGATCGACATCGACGAGGCCACCAGCACCCGCGCCAGCTGGTCGCGGCGCTTCGAGATCTCCTCCAGCACCACCGCGGCGCCGATCGAGTTGATCGACGTGTAGCGCTCGATCTCGTACATCGACTGGCCAACGCCGACGGCCGCTGCGAAGTGCACGACGTGGTCGATGCCCTCGAGCGCGGACGCAACGGCCTCGTGGTCGCGGACGTCGCCGACCCGCAGCTCGATCTGGGGGTCGAGGTAGGCCGGGCGCTCACCAGCCGGGTGCACCTGGGGGTCGAGGTTGTCGAGCGCCCGCACCTCGTGGCCACGCGCCAGCAGGGCGTCGGCCAGGTGCGATCCGATGAAGCCGGCGCCACCCGTGATCAGGACTCGCATGGGGCCGGATGTTACCGACCTCACATTCAGCGGGCGTTCAGTCCGAGTTAACCCGGCTCCGCCACGTAGCGCACCATCCGGCGTCCGTAGGCCTCGAACTCGCCGTCGTCGCGCATGCCGATCTTCTGCATCACCCGCACCGAGGGGGCGTTCTGGGGATAGGACAGCGCCACCACCCGCTCCAACCCGAGCGGACCGAACGCAATGTCCAGGCAGGCGCGGCCGACCTCGGTGGCGATGCCCCGGCCCCAGGCGTCGCGCACCAGCTCGTACACCACCTCCACCTCGGGGCCGGCCAGCTCCACCAGCACCAGGCCGGCCACGCCGATCACCTCGCCGCCCTCGCGGTCGGCCACCGCCCACAGCGAGAATCCGTGCTCCTGCTGGTGGTCGATCAGCCGGCCGACGCCGGCCGCCGTCTGCTCGGGCGTGCGCGTCGATCCGTCGGCGCCGACGTACCGCATCGCCTCGGGGTCGCCGTACAGCCGCTGCAGCGGCTCGGCATCCTGCGGACGCAGCAGCTGCAGCCAAAAGCGCTCGGTGGTCGCCACCACCTCCTGACGACCGGGCGCGCTGACCGAGTGAAACGGCCAGTCGCGCTCGAGCCACTCCCAGACCGCCTGCCACAGCTGCTGGTCGAGCTGGGCATGCGTGGCCCGCACCCACAGCAGCACCTCGGCGTCGTGGAGGGGCTGCTTCGACGGATAGATGTAGACGCAGCCGATCACCGCCCGCGAGCCCGGGTCGAGCACGGTGTACGTAAAACCCCTGCGCTCAACGAAGTCGCGCTGGTGCCGCTCCAGATCGCCGCGGTTCTGCTCGAGCGGCATCGGGTACGGCCACTTGCCGTCGGGGTAGCCGGGTGTCGCTCGGATGTGCTCGATGCTGGACGTCCAGGCGTCGTAGTCGGACTCGTTGTGCTGCGGGCCCAGCGGCTCCAGCAGGAAGTCGTCCGCGGCCAGGCCCTCCGGCGGCACGAGGCCGTCCGGCACAAACGGCGTGCGCTGGTCCGTGTCCATGGCGCGATCCTAGCCGCCCCGGGCTTGTAGCATCCCGGTCCATGGACGACTGCATCTTCTGCCGGATCGTGGCCGGCGACCTGCCCTCGATCCGCATCCACGAGGACGATCGGGCGATCGTGATCATGGACATCAACCCGGCCACCCGCGGCCACGCGCTGGTGATCCCGCGGGCCCACGCCCGCGACATCCGCGACATCTCGGACGAGGACCTCGCGCACTGTGCGCTGGTCTCGCGCGACATCGCCGACCGGGCCCTGTCGGGCCTCGGCGCCGACGGCGTCACGATCATGCAGTCCAACGGCGCGGCCGCCTGGCAGACGGTGTTCCACTACCACGTGCACGTGATCCCACGCTATGACGGCGACCCGCTGGTGCTGCCCTGGCGCCCGGCTCCCGGTGACTTCGCGGAGATCCAAGATATAAGCTCCGCTTATTTTCAAGATTAGCATTTCTTCTGTACAATGCGGCCCGTGAGCTCACTTCCGACACGTGCGGACGTGCTCGTGGTCGGCAGCGGCGGCGCCGGGCTGGCCGCGGCATGGGCGGCGTCCCGCGAGGGGGCGGGAACGGTGCTGATCACCAAGGGCTCGCCCGCCTCCTGCAACACCGGCAAGGCCCAGGGCGGCATCCAGGCCGCCATCGGCGCAGACGACTCGCCCGAGCAGCACGCCGCCGACGTCTACCGCTCCTCGCACGACACGGCCGACATCGGGCTGGTGTCGGTGCTGACCGGCGAGGCGCCGGAGGCGATTGCCTGGCTGGAGCAGCTGGGCGTCGAGTTCTCACGCGAGGGCGACGGTTACCGGCTGGCCCGCTGCGGCGGCGCGTCCACCAGGCGCCTGCTGCAGGTGGGCGACCGCACCGGCCACGCCATCGCCCACGCCCTGCGCGGCGCGCTGGCCGCCGAGGGCGTCGAGATCCACGGCCACGCGGCGCTGACGGCGCTGGCGAAGCCCAACGGGCACTTCACCGCGACGGTCGACTGCGAGGGGGAGACGGCCACGATCCAGGCCGGCACCGTCGTGCTTGCCGCCGGCGGCCGCTGCTATGCCGAGGCCAGACGTCGAGGCGTTCTCACCACCAACCAGCCCGGCGCCACCGGCGAGGTGGCCGCGCTCGCCCGCGAGCTGGGAGCGGCGGCCCGCGACGAGGACTCGCTGCAGCACCACCCCAACGGCGGCGCCTGGCCCCCACCGCTGCAGGGCTACTCGATCCCCGAGACCACGCGCAGCTACGGCGCGCTGCTGGTGAACGGCAGGGGTGAGCGGTTCATCGACGAGCTGGCGCCGCGCGACACGGTGGCGGAGGCGATCGTGAAGGAGTGCGACGAGGGCCGCGGCATGACCACGCCGGACGGCCGCCCGGCGGTGCTGCTGGACACCACCCGGATCGAGCCGGAGGTGGCCGACCAGGTGCTGCCCTACATGATGCGGCGCTACCGCCACGCCGGGATCGACCCGCTGACCGAGCCGATCCTGACCTATCCCGTGCTTCACTACCAGAACGGCGGGCTGGTGATCGACCGGAACGGCCGCACCACCGTCGAGGGCCTGTTCGCAGCCGGTGAGATCACCGGCGGCGTGCACGGCCGCAACCGCATGATGGGGAACTCCCTGCTCGACTGCACCGTGTTCGGGCGCCGCGCCGGCCGCGCCGCCGCCGCGGATGCCCGCTGAAAGGATCACCTTGGCCATCGACACCACCACAGACCTGCAGCAGACCGTCGAGGACGCCGCCGCGCACCTCTACGTGTGGTCGTTGAAGGACATCCCCCAGGACCTGCGCGACGCCCTCAAAAACGCCATGGAGAGCGAGACCCACAAGGTCGGCAAGCGCATCCTGGAGACGATCAACACCAACGTCTCGGTGGCCGACGAGCGCAAGAACCTGGTCTGCCAGGACACCGGCCTGGCCGTCTACTACGTGCGGCTGGGCGAGCGCTTCCCGCTGCACCCGGCCCGGATCGAGCAGGCCCTGCGCGAGGGCACCCGCCGCGCCACGTTGGAGCACCCGCTGCGCTCGAACACCGTGCACACGCTCACCCGAGTGCCCACCGGCGACAACACCGGCCACAAGATCCCCCATATCCACTGGGAGTTCGTGCCGGACTGGGACGGCCTGGACGTGAAGTGCATCCCCAAGGGGTCGGGCTCCGAGAACATGAGCTTCCTGAAGATGCTGGTGCCGGCCGACGGCGTCTCGGCGATCAAGCGGTTCGTGCTCGACTCGATCGTCGGCGCCGGCGGCAAGCCGTGCCCGCCCGGCATCGTCGGCGTCGGCATCGGTGGCTCGGCGGATCTGGCCATGCACCTGGCCAAGGAGGCGATAGCGCGGCCGGTGGACGACGTCAACCCGGATCCCGACGTGGCCGCGCTGGAGCGCGAGCTGTTCGAGCTGCTGAACGAGACCGGCATCGGCCCGATGGGGCTGGGCGGCGACACCACCGTGCTGTCGGTGCACGTCGAGCAGGCCCACACCCACATCACGCTGAATCCGGTGGCCGTCAACTACCAGTGCTGGGCGGCCCGCCGCGCCAGCGCCCACATCTTCGCGGACGGCACCGTCGACTACGACCGGGAAGCGTAGGGATAACGCCATGGCACACCACGAGATCACCTTCCCCACCGACGAGGCCACCGTCCGCGAGTTCCGCGCCGGCGACACCGTCACCGTCCAGGGCCACATCATCGGCATCCGCGACGCCACCCAGATCCGCATCTTCGACAAGGGCGTCGAGCCGCCGATGTCGCTTCGCGGTGCAGCGCTGCTGCACACCGCGCCCAACGTGCGCAAGCTGGGCGAGGGCCGCTACGAGCCGATGTGCATCGGCACCACCACCAGCGCCCGCATGAGCCGCTTCACCGAGGGGCTGGTGCGCGACCACGGCGCCCGCGCCATCATCGGCAAGGGCGGCCTGCTGCCGGAGGCGCTGGTGCCGCTGCGCGAGCACGGCGGCGTCTACCTGGCGATCGTCGGCGGCGCGGCCGCGCTCGAGACCACGCAGATCGAGGAGATCGAGCAGGTCGAGTGGGAGGATCTGATGCCGGAGTGCCTCTGGAAGTTCCGCGTCAAGGACTTCGGCCCGCTGATCGTGGGCATGGACACGCACGGCGAGTCGCTCTACGAGAACGTCCAGGTCGAGGCGCGCAAGCGGCTCGAGGAAACCATCTACTCGAGGTTATAAGCCATGGTCGAAGAGTTCCTGGGCCTACCGATGCGCCCGTCCAAGCCGCGTGAGCGCGGGCTCACCCACGTGATCGACAAGGGCATGACCCTGGCCGAGGTGGACGGCATGTTCGAGACCTCCGGCGAGTACGTGGACATGGTCAAGCTGGGCTGGGGCACGTCCTACGTGACCCAGAACCTGTCCGCCAAGGTCAAGCTCTACCACTCCTACGAGACGCCCGTGATGTGCGGCGGCACCCTGCTCGAGGCGGCGGTGGCGCGCGGCCGCGTGGACGAGTTCCGGCGCTGGACGCGCGGCCACGGCTTCACCCACGTGGAGGTGTCCGACGGCACACTGCAGATGGAGCGCGAGAGCAAGCAGGAGCTGATCAGCTCCCTGGCCGAGGAGTTCGTGGTGCTATCCGAGGTTGGTTCCAAGGACCAGGACTCGATCTTCGCGCCCTACCAGTGGGTGGCCTGGATCAAGGAGGAGCTGGAGGCCGGCGCCTGGAAGGTGATCACGGAGGCCCGCGAGACCGGCACCGCCGGCATCTTCCGCGGCACGGGCGAGGTGCGCAGCGGCCTGATCGACGAGATCGTGCACGAGATCCCGGCCGACAGCCTGCTGTTCGAGGCGCCCCAGAAGGAGCAGCAGGCCTGGTTCATCCGACACCTCGGCCCCGAGTGCAACCTCGGCAACATCCCGCACGACGAGGTGATCCCGTTGGAGACGCTGCGGCTGGGGCTTCGCTCCGACACGCTGCCTGACCTGCTGCTGCGGGACATCCCCACCGCCACATGAGCACCACCCTTCCCATCAGCCCGGCCGAGGCGGCCCGCCTGGCCGACGATCTCGAGTCGCGCGGCGCCGAGGACGTGCTGCGCGTGGCCGTGGAGCTGTTCCACCCACGGCTGGTGCTCACCTGCTCCTGGCAGAAGCAGAGCTCGGTGCTGGTGCACATGCTGTCGGAGATCCAGCCGGACGTGCGGGTGGTCGAGTTCGACACCGGCCTCCTGTTCCGCGAGACCTACGAGACCCGCCAGAAGCTGATCGAGCGCTACCCGGTGCGGTTCGAGCGGATCGAGCCGGAGCTGTCGGTCGCCGAGCAGGCGGCCAAGCACGGAGATCGGCTGTGGGAGCGGGATCCCGACGGCTGCTGCACGATGCGCAAGGTGGCGCCGCTGCGGCAGGCGCTCGACGGCATGGATGCCTGGATCACGGGAATTCGGCGAGACCAGTCGACAACCAGGGAAAGTGCCCGCAAAATCGAGATAGATGAGCGTCGCGGCGTTGTGAAGGTGCAGCCGCTGGCCGACTGGACCAACCGCGATGTCTGGCGCTACATCTGGAGGCACGGCATCCCGTACAACCCGCTGCACGACCACGGTTACCCGTCGATCGGCTGCGTTCCCTGCACCGCCTCGGTGGACAGCGGCGCCGACGAGCGCACGGGCCGCTGGAAGGGCACGGGCAAGGTCGAGTGCGGCCTGCACGGCGACTAGCGGCTACAACGCGTCAGACGATACGACGAAAGGAACGATTACTCGTGGGGAATGAAACCAACGGATTCACCCTCTGGTTCACCGGATTGTCCGGGGCCGGAAAGAGCACCATCGCTGAGATCGTCGGCCCGGAGCTGGAACGGCGCGGCATCCTGGTCGACCACCTGGACGGCGACGTCGTCCGCACAAACCTCAGCAAGGGCCTCGGTTTCTCGCGTGAGGACCGCGACGCCAACATCCTGCGCATCGGGTTCGTCGCAAAGCTGCTGACCCGGCACGGTGCCGGCGTGATCGTGGCGGCCATCTCGCCCTATGCCGAGACCCGCGACGCCGTGCGCGAGATGATCGGCGACCGGTTCGTCGAGGTGTTCGTGGCGACGTCGCTCGACGAGTGCGCACGCCGCGACGTGAAGGGCCTGTACGCGAAGGCCTTCTCCGGTGAGATCAAGGAGTTCACAGGCGTCTCCGATCCCTACGAGGCTCCCGAGCACGCCGAGATCGTGGTCGAGACCGAAGGCCGCACGCCCGAGCAGTCGGCGCAGCATGTGGTCACGCAGCTCGAGCAGCTCGGCTTCATCGCACGCGAGAAAGAGGAGGCTGTCGCCTGATGCCGGAGGCGACGGCATCGACGAAGTCGAACGTGATCGCGCCGCACGGCGGCGAGCTGATCGACCGCACCGTCAGCGGTGACGAGGCCGCGGCCCTGGCGGCCGAGGCCGAGTCGCTGCCGCGGGTGCGGATGAGCGACAAGCAGACGGCCGACCTGGACATGATCGCCTCGGGGGCGCTGTCGCCCCTGACCGGGTTCATGACCCGGGCCGACTACGACGCCTCGGTCGAGGACATGCACCTCGCAAACGGGCTGCCGTGGGCGATGCCGGTGACGCTGTCGATGTCCGACGCCCCGGCCGGCGACCGGCTGGCACTGGAGAGCGCCGACGGCGAGCCGCTGGCCGTGCTCGCCGTGGAGGAGGTGTTCAGCGTCGACCGCGAGAATGAGGCGGCCAGGACGTACCGCACCACCGATCAGGAGCATCCGGGCGTCGCGCAGATCTACGCCGAGGGCCCGACCCTGGTGGGCGGCCCGGTGACGGTCTTCAAGCGGCCCGACCCGGCCTTCCCCACATACCACCTCGATCCGAAGGACACCCGCGCGGTCTTTGCCGAGCGGGGCTGGAGCCGCGTGGTCGGCTTCCAGACGCGGAATCCTGTGCACCGCGCGCACGAGTACATCCAGAAGTGCGCGCTGGAGACCGTCGACGGGCTGCTGCTACACCCCCTGGTCGGCAAGACCAAGGGCGACGACATCCCGGCCGACGTGCGCATGCAGTGCTACGAGACGCTGCTCGAGGGCTACTACCCGGCCGACCGCACCGTGCTCGGGGTGTTCCCCGCGGCGATGCGCTACGCCGGCCCCCGCGAGGCCGTGTGGCACGCGCTGTGCCGCAAGAACTACGGCTGCTCGCACTTCATCGTCGGCCGCGACCACGCCGGCGTGGGCAGCTACTACGGCACCTACGACGCGCACCACATCTTCGATGAGTTCCAGCCGCACGAGCTGGACATCGAGCCGATGTTCTTCGACCACACGTTCTTCTGCAAGACCTGCGGGAACATGGCCTCCAACAAGACCTGCCCGCACCCCTCCGACCACCACGTGTTCCTGTCGGGCACGAAGGTGCGCGAGATGCTCGGAAACGGCGAGGTGCCGCCGGTCGAGTTCACGCGTCCCGAGGTGGCCGAGGTGCTGATCGCCGCCTACCGCGGCCAGTAGCCGGATCTGACCAGCCAGGGCCGGGCGTCGCGAGGCTCCCGGCCCTCGCTTGCGTTCTTCGCAATCCGGCTTGGTCAACGCGCGAGGTGGGAGGTTCCAAGCCTCCCGTGTGCAAGTTCTCCGTCAGCGTACTTGCATTCTCCACTAAATCGCTTAGACTTGTGGGACTACTGAGCAATGGTCACCAACGCGGGGGCACTAACAGATGGACATCAACACCGGAATGATCGCAGCGGGGCTCGCCGTCGGCATGCTGGTCGGAGCGACGGGCATGGGCGCCGGCTCGCTGATGACGCCGATACTGATCACCGTCTTCGGCATCCCGCCGACCACCGCCGTCGGCAGCGACCTGATCTACGCCGCGATCACCAAGACCTTCGGTGCAGCCCGCCATCATCAGCTCAAGAACGTGAACACCGAGCTGGGCCTGTGGATGGGGGCCGGCAGCGTTCCCGCCGCCATCCTGGGCGTGTTCACCCTCTACGAGATCCTCCCCCGCATCGGCATCGACGTGAACAGCGTGCTGCTGAACCTGATCGGCATCGTGCTGGTGATCGTCGGCATCACGGTGGCCGCCCGCACGTTCCTCACGATCCCGCGGCTGTGGAGCGCCGACAACCTGCCCACCGACGGCCCGCTGGACACCCGGCACAAGGTGCTGGCCGTCACCATCGGCGTCGTGTTCGGCTTCATTCTGGGCCTGACCTCGGTCGGCTCGGGCGTGTTCTTCGGCCTCACTCTGGTGACGCTGTTCCCCCTGGCCGCCCGCCGCGTGGTCGGCACCGACCTGTTCCACGCGATGCTGGTGACGGTCGCGGCCGGCCTGGCCACGCTGGTCTGGGGCACTCCCAACTTCAGCGTCGTCGGCTCGATCCTGATCGGCTCGATCCCGGGCATCCTGATCGGCTCGCACTTCACCAACCGCGTCCCCGAGCGGATGCTGCGCGGCGCGATCGCCGTGGTGCTGGCCGCCTCCGGCCTGAAGACGCTGGACGCTGCCCCCTACTGGTACGTGATCGGCGCCGCGGTGATCCTGCTGGTGGCCGCGGTCTACCTGGCCAAGGGCGCCAAGGCCCCCAAGCCGGCCTCCGCACCCGCACCGGCTGAGCTGCAGCAGACGTAACGAACGCCGCAGCGGCTCACGGTGCGGCCCTACACTCTGGGCCGCACCGTGAGCCACCGCGCAGCCGCCGCCATCCCGCTGGTCCTGATCGCCCTCTGTGCCGCGGCGTTTCTGCGCGCCGAGCAGCTGAAGCTGCACCACTCGGCGGTCGCGCATCCCCACGTGCGGCAGGCGTTCTCCCCCGGCTGCACCGATCCCGGCTGCCTCCCGGCCGCCAAGCTCCGTTTCACCCTGCGAAAGGCACAGGCCCTGGATCTGGCGGTCGTGGACGCCAACGGCAAGGTCACCAAGACGCTGGCCACGGGCCGCAGCTACCGGAAGGGTCCCGTGGTGCTCCACTGGGACGGCAGCACCGACTCGGGTGGACAGGCCCCGGACGGCCGCTACCGGCTGCGCGTGACGCTCGCCGACGGCCGTGAGGTCACCATCCCCGACGCATTCATCGTCGACACCGTGCCGCCCACCATCCGGATCGACCATGTGCGCAAGGGCCCTGTCGCGCTGGCCATCCACTACACGCGGTCGCTCGGGAACGGGTACGCGCTCATGATCGTGCGCCAGGGTAGCCGCATCGTCCTGCAGAAGCGCGTGCTCCCGCACGTTGCGCACCTGGCGTACGGCAAGGTCGCTCCCGGCCGCTACCGGATCGAGTTGGTGGCGGTCGACCAGGCCGGCAACCGCACGCCCAATCCGCCCTCCTTCCCGGCGACGATCCCGTGAGCGGCATCGCACTGGGTGCCATCGTCGCGGCGGCGGGGCTCGGCCTGCAGCTGTGCGCCGGCGGGCGCAGCCTGCGAACGGCCGGGTTCGCCGCGTACGTCGCGGGCGTCCTGATCCTGGCCGCCGATCTGCTGCACTCGCCGATCTCGACCATGCGGACGGACGCGGGACGGCGGCCCGCCCTGGCCGCCGCCGGGCTGCTGGTGGGGCTGATCGCGATCGGAGTGGCGGCCGTGATCGCCCATCGCAAGCCGACGCTGGCGCTGGTGGCGGTGGTGGCCGCGGCGCCGGGCCGGATCCCGCTGCACGCGGGCGGGCAGCAGGCCAACCTGCTGGTGCCGCTCTACGGCGTCCTGATCGCAATCGCGCTCGCCCATGCCTACACGCTCGCCCTCGGCCGCGAGCAGCGCCCGCAGATGGGCCTGGTGGGCTGGACGATGGCGGCGCTGATCGGCTGGAGTGCGATCTCGCTGTTGTGGAGCGTCGACACCCACCAGGGCGGCGTGCAGATGCTGTTCTTCTATCTGCCGTTCGGCTACCTGGCGACCCGGATCGTGGCGCTGCGCCCAACCCTCCGCCAGCTGCGCCTGATGCTCTACACGGACGTGGCGTTGGCGCTGGTGTTCGCGGCGGTGGCGTTCTGGCAGTACGAGAGCCGCCATCTGTTCTGGAACCAGAAGATCATTGTCAGCAACCAGTACGCCTCGTTCTTCCGGGTCAACTCGCTGTTCTACGACGCCAGCGTGTACGGCCGCTTCATGGCGGTCACGATCGTGCTGCTGGCCGCCGTGGCGGTGTACCGCCGGGCGACGCCGCAGCTGCTGGGGCTGATGGCGCTGCTGTTCCTGGCCCAGTACCTGTCCTACTCGCAGTCCAGCCTGATGGCGCTGGCGGCCGGCTCCCTGCTGATCGGCGCCACCATCTGGACGCGGCGGCTGCTGGTCGGCCTTGCCGTCGCGGTGGCGGTGGTCGGGGTGGCCGGGCTGCTGGTCTCGTCGCACGGCAGCTCCACCAAGCAGGTGACGAGCGGCCGCTCGGTGCTGCTCTCGGACGGCTGGCGCGTGATCAAGCACCATCCGATCGACGGCGCCGGGCTGGGCGGCTTCGCCCGCGCAGCACTGGCCGGCAGCGCGCACCCGAACCGCACCCGCACGGCCGCCTCGCACACCACGCCGTTGACCGTGCTGGCCGAGCTGGGACCGCTGGGCCTGGCTGCCTACCTGGCACTGGTCGGCTCGATCGCATGGGCGGCGTTTCGCACCGGCCCGGAGCGGCTGCTGCGGTTCGGCCTGGCCGGAGCGCTGGCCGCTGTGCTGACCAGCTCGCTCTTTTACAATGCGTACTTCGAGGATCCCGCGTCGTGGATCCTGACCGCCCTGATCGTCTCCGTGGCAGCGTTACCCAACATCCGCATCCGTCAGGCCCGCACGTGATCGCAGCCGGCCGCCGCGCGCTGGTGCTGGCGCCACATACGGACGACGGCGAGTTCGGCTGCGGTGGCAGCATCGCGCGCCTGGTCGAGGCCGGCGCGGAGGTGCACTACCACGCGTTCTCGTCGGCGTCGCGCTCGCTGCCCGAGGGCTTCCCCGCCGACACGCTGGTGCACGAGGCCCGCGCCGCCACCACCGCCCTGGGTGTCGACCCCGACCACGTCTCGATCCACGACTTCGACGTGCGCACCTTCCCGACCGTGCGGCAGGAGATCCTCGAGATCCTGGTTGCCGCGAACGCCGAGATCGCCCCGCACATGGTGCTGATGCCCTCGCTGGGTGATATCCACCAGGACCACGAGACGATCGCGCGCGAGGGCATGCGCGCCTTCAAGCGCACCACGCTGCTCGGCTACGAGATCCCGTGGAACTGCTTCGCCTTCCGCCGGGACGCCTACGTGGCCCTGGAGCCGCGGCACCTGGACGCCAAGGTGACGGCGCTCGGCCACTACCGCAGCCAGCAGCACCGCAACTACGCGAACGAGGAGTACATCCGCAACCTGGCCCGCACCCACGGGATCGAGAGCGGCCGCGAGCTGGCCGAGGTGTTCGAGGTCTACCGCTGGATCCTGTGAGCGATCCGCTCACGATCCTGGTCACTGCCAGCGGCGCGCCCGGCTCACCGCGCCTGCTGCGGGCGCTGCGGGAGGCCGACGGGCGCCCGGTGCGCCTGGTCGGCGTGGACATGCGCGACGAGTCGGCCGGACGCTTCCTGTGCGACCGCTTCCGGCGGGTGCCGCCGGGGTCGCACCCGGGGTACCTGGAGGCATTGCTGGAGGTGGCCGAGCAGGAGCGCGTCGATGTGGTGTTCCCGCAGTCCTCGGCCGAGGTGGGCGCGATCGCGGCCGGGGCCGAGCGCTTCGGCGTTCCGGTGCTGGTGTCGGGCCCGGACGCGATCGAGCGGGCCAGCGCCAAGTCCGAGACGGTGCGTCTGGCGGAGCGGCTGGGCATCCCTCAGCCGCGCACGATCGCGGCCTCCGATGCCGACGGCTTCCGAACCGCGGCCGCCGAGCTCGGCTACCCGGGCCGCGACGTCTGCATGAAGCCGCTCGAGGCCAAGGGCTCGCGCGGCTTCCGGGTGCTGTCGGCAGGCGCCGACCGCCGCGAGCAGCTGCTGGGCGCGCGGCCGGGCACGCTGCTGCCCCTGTCGCTCGCAGATGCCGTCGAGATCCTGGACGGCGGCGAAGGGTTCCCCGAGATGCTGGTGATGGAGCTGGTCGAGGGCGAGGAGCTGGCGGTGGACGCGCTCTGCCGGGACGGCCGCACGCTGGTCGCAAGCGCGAAGACGCGCGAGGCGTTCCGGGCCGGTCTGGCCATGGAGTTCCGGATCATCGACCGGCCCGATCTGCTCGAGCACTCGCGGCGGCTGGTCGAGGCGCTTCGGCTGGACTGGATCGTGAACGTGCAGTTCCTCGGCGACCGGCTACTCGAGATCAACCCGCGCATCTCGACGCTGATCTACCAGCCCGACCTGAACCTGCCGTGGCTGGCCGTGCGGCTGGCGCTAGGCGAGATCGATGCGGACGCGGTGGCGGCGCTGGACGGACGCACCACGATCGGGCGGCGGGTCACCCGCTACTACGACCAGGTCGAGTACTCCTAGAAGATGATCGCGGCCCTTGCCACCACGGAATCGGCTCTCGCACGTGGCCGCGCCAGACCCGCACGCCCTCGGCGCGAAGCAGCTCCGCCTGCTCCCGCTCCCAGCCGGGCGCCAGCCGGCCGCCGGACGTGACAACGCGGTGCGCCGGCACCCCCTCCGGCGACCGCGCCATCGCCCCGCCCACCGCCCTGGCGGCTTCCGGCTTCCCCAGCCAGGCGGCGATCCGGCCGTAGCTGGCGACCGTCCCGGCGGGCACCCGGCGCACCATCTCGGCAACGGACCGCTCGAACCCGCTGGTCTCGGCCACGATCCGGAATCCGGGCGGGATGTTCATCGCGGCGATCCTAGAGGGGGCGACCCTAGACTGCCCGGTGATGCGAGTCCTGATCGTCGCCTTCTACTTCCCGCCGGCCGGAGGCGGTGGCGTGCAACGGACGCTCAAGTTCTGCAAGTTCCTGCCGGAGCACGGCGTCGAGGTGCACGTGCTGACCCCGTACGACCCCAAATGGTTCGCCCGCGACGAGCACCTGCTGGAGGCGATTCCGGCCACGACGACCGTGCACCGCTGCCGGTTCCTGGGCCCGCGCTCGGCGTCGCGCGCGGACGCACTGGAGGGCCGCTCGGGGCTCGGCCGGCTCGGTACCGAGGCCCGGTTCGTGTTCCAGCGGGCGCTGATCCCCGACAAGGCAGCGCCGTGGCTGGCCACCGCCGTCCCGGCCGGCATCGGCGTGGTGCGCAGGCATGACATCGACGTGATCATGTCGACGTCGCCGCCCAGCTCCACCCACCTGGTGGCCGAGGCGATCGCGACCGCGACCGGGCGGCCATTCGTGGCCGACTTCCGTGACTCCTGGCTGGACAACCCCCACCGCCGCTACGACAAGGCCGGCGTGCGCGCCAAGCGGGCGGTGGAGTCCCGGATGGCGGCATCCGTGGGCCGGCGGGCAACGGCCCTGACGGCGGCGACCGGCTCGATCGCCCAGGAGATCGGCCATCTGCACCCGGACGCGGCGCACAAGACCACCGTGATCGAGAACGGCGCCGACTTCGACGACTTCGAGCAGCTCCGCTACCGGCCCAACGACCGCTTCACGATCGTGCACGCGGGCTCGTTCTTCGGCCGGCGCTCGCCACGGCCGTTCTTGCAGGCGCTGGCCGGGCTGCTCAACCGCCGCACCGATCTGGAGGGTCGTGTCCTGGCCCGCTTCATCGGCGAACTGCGAAGCGAGGACCGCACGTTCGCAGACAGCCTCGGCATCGACGGCGCATGGCGCGAGGAGGGCTTCCTGCCGTACAGCGAGTCGATCCGGGCACAGCGGGCGGCGGACGCGCTGCTGCTGCTGATACCACACGCGGGCGGCCGCGGCGACACGGTGCTGTCGGGCAAGGTGTTCGAATACGTGGCGGCGCGCCGCCCGATGCTGGCGGCGGTGCCACCCAACGGCGCAGCGGCCAACCTGATCCGCTCCGTCGGCGCCGGCAGCGTGGTTGACTCCGACGACGTGGTCGCGATCTCGGCCGCGCTGGAGCAGATGGTGGACGGCTGGCAGAACGGCGGCCTGTCGGACGTCGAGCAGCCCGACGAGGTGCGCGACCGGCTGTCGCGCGCCGGGCGGGCCGGCGAACTGGCCGCGGTGTTGCGGCGGGTGGCGGGATGAACACCCGCTGGCTCGACCGCCTGCTGATCGCGACCCTGTTCGTCCAGACGATGGAGAAGATCCAGTGGCAGGCCGGTGGCCTCAGCCTGACCATCACCAACATCACCTGCCTGGCCTTCGTGGGCGCCTTCCTGCTGACCAGGCTGCGCGCTCGCGACAGCGCGATGCCGTGGGTCTGCATCACGCTGTGCGGCTTCATGCTGGCCTTCCTGGCCGTCTACCTGGCCGGCTACTTCGACCTGCAGACGCGGCAGGGCCTGTCCTTCTGGGCGAAGGGCGTGATCACCTGGACGATCCACTTCGGCTTCATGGTCGTGGCCACCGCCTACATCCTGCGCCGGGGCGCGGAGCTGTTCGACCGGTCGCTGCGCTGGTTCCTGATCGGCCTGGTGGCGAACGCGGCCTACGGGCTGTTGCAGCTGGCGTTGGTGGTGGGCGCCGGCATCAACCTCGACAAGCTGGTGGTGGCACCGCTGACCGCCGGCCAGGGCAAGGCCAACGGCATCAACGTCTACGGCCAGGTCGCCGGTAACCAGAGCATCTACCGGATCAACGCGCTGACGGGCGATCCCAATCACCTGGGCGTGATGCTGTGCGTGCCGCTGCTGCTGCTGCTGCCGCGTTACCTGTCCGACCGGCGCGGCCAGCGGCGACTGGGGCTGCTGCTGCTGTTCCTGCTGACGGTGCAGGCGCTGACGCTGTCCCGCAGCGCCGCGCTGGGCGACATCGTCGGCCTGCTGGTGCTGGCGCCGACGATCCTGCCGCGCCTGCCGCGGCCGCGCACGTTGCTGCTGGCGCTGGGCGTGCCGATCGCAGCGCTGGTGCTGCTGTACTCGAGCTCGAGCTTCGTCCGCACCGTGATCAACTCGCGGACGAACGTGAACGGCAGCGGCGTGAAGACGCACTTCGAGTTCTACTCGCTGGTCGGCCCGGCGCTCGACCCCCACCCGCTGTTCGGCATGGGCTACAACACGTTCGCGGTCTTCTACCAGTTCCTGACGGGCAAGTCGGACTTCGGCCCGCACAGCTTCTGGGTGGCCACGCTGGTCGAGACCGGCGTTGTGGGGTTGGCCGTGTACCTCGGCTTCTTCGCCTGGGTGACCGCCTGCGCGCTGGCCATGCGACACGCCCCCGACCCCGACCGCAGGCTGCTGGCCAACGGTCTGGTGGCCGCCTTGGCCGGCACCGTGGCCGCGAACTTCTTCTACCTGACGATGAGCTTCGACTACTTCTACGTGGTGCTGCTGCTGGTGATCGCCGGCTACGCCCTGTTCGCGCCGGCACGGGCGGCCGTCTCGCGTCCCGTTGCCGCTCCGGCGCGGGCTGGCTAGTACCGGCCTAGGACGGCGGCCGCACGCTGTAGATCTCCCATCCGTGGCCCGCGCCGGGCACGTGCAGCCGTTGCTCCAGCAGCGGATCCTGATCGAGCTGCGCGATCAGCCCGGGGTGATCGGCCGGGATCACGAGCACGGTCACCCCGTACTTGCGGATGATGGCCTCGCGCTCGGACTCGGAGCTGCTCGGCTTGAGGAACGTGATCACGTCCTGCCGGCGCTGCTCCGGCAGGCTGGCCGGCTCTGCACGCGTGCGCACCTCCGGCACCGCCACCACGTAGGCGTTGGTGTACGCACCCAGCCGGTAGGAACGCAGCTGGTCGGAGAGCACCACCGGCATCGAGCCGCCGTGGTGGTTCACCCAGTTCACGATCGCGGCGGGCAGGGTGGTGCGCTGCACCCGCGGGTGGCCATGGACGACGTTCGACGCGACCGTGCGCAGCGACGACGGGTCGCTCAGCATCACGGCCGCCAGCGCCACGGCGAGCGTCGGCAGCACCGCCGCCTGCATCGGCGGCGCCGGCAGCGCGCGCAGCCGGCGCACGGCGTACCAGGCCGCGCCCACGACAGCCGCGATCGCAATCGGCGTGGTCGGGAAGCTGGGGGCGAAGTTCCACAGCGACTGCACCCGTTTCGGCCCGATCGCGGCCGCCGCGCCGAGCAGCACCAGCGCCGGCAGGATCCAGCGCCGGTCGGCATACATCACGACCAACGCCGCCACCACGGCCGTCACCAGTTCCCAGGGAACGGCGGTGCCGAAGCGGTGGGTCTGGCCGATGCCGACCGTCGCATTCAGCAGCAGCACCGGCCCCGGCGCGGCCACCAGCACCAGCACGCCCGACATGACGGCCGACGGGTAGGCGAGCGACGGCGCGCGCCAGATTAGCAGCGGCACCAGCGCCAGCAGCGCGATCAGGAAGCCGGGCTCGTGGGCGAGGATGTTCTCGGCGTTGAGCGCCAGGGCGTGCCCGTGCACCAGCACGAACACGTCGGAGGTGGCGTGCTGGTAGGGGCCGGCCCGGATCACCGGCTTCGGGTACCCGTGCAGCGCCACCAGCCAGACAACGCCGAACACGGCCGTGGTGACCGCGCCTACCAGCACCACGGGCAGCAGGCATCGCCGCGCGTAGGCGACGACCCCCACCAGCAGCGCCAGCAGCGGCACCGCGTAGCTGACGTGGACGAGCGAAACGGAGAGCGCCGTCGCCGCCAGCAGGGCGGTCAGCCGGCGGTCGCCGGGCGTGCGCAGCAGCTCGGTGATCGCCAGCACACCGACCGGCAGCAGCACCAGGAACGTGAACGGACCCGGCCAGCTGGCCATGCCCAGGTTCGGATGGGAGCTGACCATCCACGTCCACAGCACCAGCGCCAGCGCTGAGGTGCCGACGGCGGTACCTCCAACGGCGCGGCCGGCCGCAAACGTTGTGAACACCATCAGGATCACGGCCGCCGGAACCAGGTCGGGAAAGCCGGTCGTGGGATCGATGCCGGCGACCCGCAGCGCGGCCGCCTCGACGGCGTGCAGCAGCGGGAACACGTATCCGGCGTGGGGCTTGCCGTTGGCCAGCTCGCTGACCGAGTCCAGCGACAGGTGCGGCACGGCCAGGATCTTGCGGACGCGCGCCAGGTGGAACACGGCATCGCCCGCCAGCGACTCCTGCCACTGCACCGAGAGCAGGGCGGCGACCGGCACGGCGATCGCGAGCACCAGCCGGTCCGGCGCGCGGATGCCCTGCGGCCGCGGATCGCCCACCGCCAGCAGCACCATCGTTTGCAGGGCCACGATCGCCAGCACCATGTCGAAGCTGAGCCCGACCGCGAAGCCGAGCGCGAGCGCGGGCGTCCAGGCCGCCATGCCGGCCACCGGCACGGCGCCCAGCATTCCGACCGTGTCCAGGCGCCGCGAGAGGCCGACGGCGCAGGCCAGCGCCCAGCCTGGCAGCACCAGCGTCGTCGCCACGGCCAGCACCAGCGCCGGCTGGGAGGGGAGCACGGCACCTGCCGCTCGCGTGACCGCGGCCGCGACCACCACCACCAGCACTGCTCGCACGACGGCGGCAAGGTCCCTTGGCAGCACCGGGCAACTCTACCGCTGCCCGCGGCCGGGCCTGCGAGGAACGTCAATCTGCCGCTGCTACCATCGCACCACTTTGCTGAGGCGCCACAGGAAGCTCCTGATCCTGGCCGCCGCTCTCCTGCTGCTGCTGTGCGGTGGTGCGGCGGCCGCCTACATGATCGCAACGCGACCCGTCGCGGACGTCCACAACGGGCTCAGCGAGCCGTTCACCAGCGCCGCAGAGCCGACGTCGTCGGCGCCGGATACCAACGGCGGCATCAAGCAGCCCGACTACGGCGCACCCTGGACGATGTACGGGCGAAACGCGTCCCATAACCGCGACGCCTCCGACATGACCGGGGTGGCACCGCCGTATACGAGGGTCTGGAAGAAGCCCGGTCACGGCATCCTCGAGTACCCGCCGTCATACGCGGACGGCGTGCTCTACCTGGCTGCCGACTCGGGCTGGGTGGGCGCCTACCACGCGCAGAGCGGTGAGCTGATCTGGTCGAAGCGGTTCACCAAGGTGCTGAACCAGCCCGCCTACTACCGCGGCCGGGTCTACTTCGGGTCATACGATCGCAACATCTACGCGCTGGACGCGGCCACCGGCAAGGTGGTCTGGAAGCGCAACATCGGCGCGCAGATGGAGTCGCCGCCGACGCTCGCGGCGGGGCGGCTGTACATGGGCGGCCTGGACGGCAGCGTGCGCGCGCTGGACGCCGGCACCGGAGGGGTGCTGTGGACGTTCCACGCGTCCGGCGCGGTCAAGGGCGCGATCGCGTTGTCGGGAGGGCGCCTGTTCTTCGGCGACTATGCGGGCGTCATGTACAGCCTGCGGGCCGGCAACGGCGGCCTGATCTGGCGCACGGCCAGCAACGGGCTGTCCTCGGGCCTGCGGTCGGGCACCTTCTACTCGACCGCGAACGTGCGCTACGGCCGCGTCTATATCGGGAACACCGACGGCAAGCTGTACTCGTTCGTGGCCTCGAACGGCCGCATCGCCTGGACGCACACGATCGACGGCTGGGTCTACGGCAGCCCGGCGGTGTGGAACGGGATGGTGTTCGACACCGGGTACGACGGCAACTTCCAGGCGATGGACGCGCGCACCGGGGCGGTGCGCTGGAGCACGCGGCTGCCGTACATCACGACGTCGTCGCCGACCGTGATCGGCCGCTACGTGTACGTGGC
This sequence comes from Gaiellales bacterium, assembly GCA_035473255.1. GTDB lineage: Bacteria > Actinomycetota > Thermoleophilia > Gaiellales > JAICJC01 > JAICYJ01. Next base: position 11,407 of record DATIOK010000045.1, on the reverse strand, counting down.
ATCGCACGGCGCCAGCGGCAAGCACGGCAACCTGTGGGCGTTCGACCCGCGCACCGGCCGCAAGGTCTGGCACTTCCCCGACGGCTGGTACTCGACCGTTGCCACCGCCGGGCCGAAGGAGCTGGTCGTGACCGGCCCCCGCCACCTGTACCTGCTGCGTTCGCGATAGGTTTGGGGCGTGCGGCCCTTCTTCATCGTCGGCTGTGACCGGTCCGGCAGCACCATGCTGCGCCTGATCCTGGACCGCAGCGACGATGTCGCGATCCCGACGGAATCGGTGTTCATCGCCGACATGGCAGCGATCCGATCACGGTTCGGCGACCTGGCAAGCGACCAGCAGTTCGAGCGGCTGTCGGAGGCGGTTTGGCGGCATCCGAAGGTGCGGGAGTGGCGGCTGGAGGGAGCGCCGCCGCCGCGAGCGGGTCGCAGCGGCGACGCGGCCTACCGGGCCGCCCTGGAGGCGCCCTACCTGGCCTACGCGGCGCAGCACGGGAAGCCGGGATGGGGTGACAAGACGCCGTACTACATCGGTCACGTCGACGAGCTGCGCCGGGTGTTCCCGGAGGCGCGGATCGTGAACCTGGTGCGCGACGGCCGCGACGTGGCGCTGTCGCTGCTGCGGGTACCGTTCGGCCCCGCCAACGTGTGGGCGGCGGCGCACCAATGGCGGGACGCGGTCGACGCGGGGGAGCGGGCCGGCGAGCGGCTGGGCGCCGACCTGCTGACGGTGCGCTACGAGGATCTGGTGGCCGCCCCGGAGACGGCGATTCCAGCCGTGTGCGAGTTCCTGGAGATCGGCTACCGGTCCGAGATGCTGGCGGTCGAGGAGTCGCCGCCGGAGCTGATCGCGGCCGGGCAGGAAGCGTGGTTCCGGGAGCTCTACGGCGGCATCAGCGCCAACTCGGTGGGCAAGTGGCGGCGGCAGATGTCACGCTCCGACATCGCGCTGTTCGAGTCGATCGCAGGCGCCGAGCTCGAGCGCCACGGGTACCAGACCGGCCTGGGCAGTAGGCCGCCGCACGTCCCCGCCGCCGCCTACCTGGCGCACAACTGGTCGGTGAAGCTGTGGCACTTCACGGTGCTGCACGTGTGGCGGGAGCGAGGACGCGAGGTGCCCTACCTGGTGCGGCGGAGGCTGGGGCGCTAGCCGAGGTCAGGTGATGCGGGAGCCGGCGGCCTTGTCCCAGGTGGCCGGGACGCCGCGGCGCAGGTAGCCGGTCAGCGCGATCACCGTGGCCAGGGTCACCAGCAGGTAGTAGTGCAGCACCCGCAGCGGGCGGAAACGGCCGCCGGTGGCGATCGAGAGCCCGGCCATTGCCAGCCCGGCCAACTGCGCCGCCAGCACGGTCGCGTAGATCCATCCCTGTGTGGCCAGCAACGCGCTTGTGACCAGCAGCACGATGTGCAGCGGCCCGCTCCAGTAGCGCAGCAGGCGGTGCGAGACCAGCTCGATCCAGTAGGTCAGCCCCAGCCTGCGCAGCCCGAACATGTGCCCGCGAAACAGCATCAGCCAGGCGTGCTCGAACATGCGCACCTTGCGGCGGAACTCGTCCTCGATGTCGGTGGTCATGCTCTCGACGCCGCGCGCGTCCGGCTCGTAGACGGCCCGGTAGCCGTTCTGCACCATCAGGTACGGGAAGGACATGTCGTGGCCGAAGCGGGGATCGACCTCGCGGTAGGCCTCACGGCGGACGGCGTAGATGGCGCCGTTTGATCCGGTGATCGAGTGCAGCCGCGACTCTCGCTCGCGCAGCCACATCTCGTAGCGCCAGTACAGGCCCTCCTGGTTGGTGCCGCCCTCCGGGTTGACCAGGCGCACGTAGCCGCAGACCATGCCGACGCGGGGGTCGGCGAACGGCTTCACGATCTCGAGCAGCGCGTCCGCGTTCCAGCGGACGTTGGCATCGCCGAAGGCCACCACCTCGCCGGTGGTCTCGCGCACGGCCCGATCCTGGGCGGCGACCTTGCCGCCGCGGTCGCAGACCAGCAGGCGCACGCCGCGATCGGCATAGCGGCGCACGATCTCGTGGGTGGCGTCGGTGGAGGCGTCGGAGGTGACGAGGATCTCGAGCCGGTCGCGCGGGTAGTCGAGCTTCAGGGCGTTCTCGAGCTTTGCCTCGATCACGTCCTGCTCGTTGTAGGCGGGGATGATCAGGCTGACCGTGGGCAGCACGTCGGCTTTGGCCACCGGCCACGGCCGCAGGCGCGACCAGGCGGCCACGAACAGGGGGTAGCCGAGGTGCGTCCAGACCAGCGCAGCCAGCGAGGCCCAGAACAGGATCTGGAGCAGTCCGATCACGGGCGAATCATAGGATCAGCCGTCCGCGGCGACCGCCGCAGGCCGCCGGTAGGCGGGGAAGTACGCCTCGCCGGGATCGGCGCCGGCCCGCTCGGAGAGGCTGCGGTAGGCGGCCTGGTCGTGGATCGCCGAGCCCACGTAGTAGGGGGCGCGGCCGGGGCCGAACGAGCACTTGAAGCCGTGCAGGGCGTCGCCCTCGCGCAGGCCGCCGCCCAGGTTCAGGACGGCGAGGCCGCTGTCGCGGGCGATCCGCATCGCCTCGTAGATGACCAGGTTGGTGGCGGCACTGCGGCGGCCCTCGTCGGTGGAGGCCGAGAGGAAGTAGTGCATGGCGCCGGCGCCGCACAGGAACAGGGCGGCGGCGGAGCCGGCGTCGAGCATCAGCAGGCCGTCGCCGAGCGCGTCCAGGGCCTCGAAGTAGGCGAGCGGGAACAGGTAGCCGCCGGCCGCCCCGAGGCCGCGCATGGCGTCGGTGTAGAGCCCCCAGAAACGCTCCAGGTCGCGGCTGGCGGTGACCGTAACCCCGCGGCGGATCGCCTTTCGCAGCTTGTTGCGGGCCTGCGGCACCATCCGGCGCACCAGCTCGTCGTCGCCACCGTCCAGGTCGAGCACGATCATCTCCTGGACGCGGGTCACGGCCACGTCGTCGCCGGCGAAACGCTGGTTCTGGCGCAGCGGGTGGAAGCGGATGAACTCCGAAACGACGCCGCGCTCGGCGCAGGCGGCACGGAAGGCGGCGCGCCAGTCGCCGGCGGCGGAGGGGCCGGCGAAGCCGTAGGCGCTGGTCAGGTCGCAGCGGCCGTCGGGCAGCGGGCGCACGAGGAACGGGTACAGCACGCCGTCATGGGAGAACACGGCCGGCTCCGCACCCTCGGCCAGGGCGGCGGCGGCCAGGAACTCGGGACGGTAGTAGGGATCGCCGTCGCCCAGGCGGCGCCACTCGTCGGCGTATTCGATCGGCGATAACCAGCCGCTCACGCGGGGAACCCGTCCGGCGGCACGTCCTCGACCCACTGCTCGCTCTCGTTCTCGGCGTCGAAGCCGTGACGGAACAGGACGACGGGGACGGTGCGCAGCAGCAGGCGCAGGTCGCCGGACAGGGTGATGTCGCGGACGTATCGCTGGTCCATCTCGATCATCTGCGACCGGCGCAGGGTGTTTCGGCCTGAGACGCCGGGCAGGTGGCTGAGGCCGGGCCGGACGGCCAGCGTCTCCAGGTAGTGGCTGCGGTAGCGGTCGATCAGCTCACGCGGCTTGGGTCGCGGGCCGACCAGCGACATGTCCCCGCGGATCACGTTCCAGAGCTGCGGCAGCTCGTCCAGCGATGAGGCGCGCAGCCACTTGCCGAGCGGGGTGATGCGAGGGTCGTTGCGCTCGAACCAGAGGCCGGCGCCCTGCGCGGAGGCGCCGCGGACCATGGTGCGGAACTTGTAGATGGTGAAGTCACGGTCGTCGCGGCCGACGCGCTGCTGGGTGAACAGGATCGGGCGGCCCTGGGTGCGCCACAGGGCGACGGCGATCACGCCCATCACGGGTGCCGTGACGACGGCCATCAGGCCGGCGCCGGTCACGTCCAGCGCTCGCTTGCCCACGCGTGTGTAGAGCCCCATGGCCGGGGATTCTAGGGTTGGTCAGCCGCGGCCGGCGCCGCCCACCAGCTCGCCGTAGAGCTCGATGTGGAGCCGGGCTGAGGCGTCCCAGGTGAGCGTGTCGCGGGCGCGGTGCGCGCCGGCGCGGGCCTCGGCCATGGCGGCCGGGTCGTCGAGCAGCTCGCGCACGGCGGCCGCCATCGCCTCGACGTCGCCGGCGGGGACGACCCGCCCGGCGCCGAAGCGGCGCACGTTCTCGCCCAGGCCGCCGACGTCGTAGGCGACGGCCGGGACGCCCGCGCCGAGAGCGCGGAGCAGCGTGCCGGACTGGTCGAGGCCGGGCCTGTAGGGGAAGATGGCGAGGGTGGCGTCGCCGTAGGCGCGGTCGACCTCGCTCTGGGACAGATAGCCGAGGCGCCACTCGGCCAGGTCGCCGGCACGCCGCTGATAGCCCTCCACCGGCTCCATCGGGTCGCCGGCCACGAGCAGCCTGCCGCCCTCGACCAGGCGGGTCACCTCGATCGCGTCGTCGATGCCCTTGTAGGGGCGGATCAGGCCGAAGCAGAGCAGGGTGCGGCCGTCGTCGGTGCGGGGCGGGTCGGAGCGGATGATCGGGTGCGGGATGACGCGAAGCTTGTGGCCGGGGACGCCCTGGGCCGCGAGCGCGTCGCGGCCGGACTCGGAGTGTGCGACCACGCGCTGGAAGCGGCGGTAGAGCGCGTCCCAGACGCCCTTCTTGGAAGAGGTGCGGCGCTGGGCGTTGTCGTGGGCGGTGTAGACGAGCGGGGCGCGGCTGCGCAGGAGCACGCGGTCGACCTGGGGGATGGAGAGCCACTGGACGTGCACGACGTCGGGGTGTCGCAGCGCCAGCTGGGCAAGGCCGAAGGGGTGCTCGGCCACCTTCAGCGGCACGCGCAGGCGCGAGCGGCCGAACAGGCGGGCCGAGAGCGGGTAGAAGACCAGGCTGCGGCGGTAGCCCTCGGGGTCGGGCATCTGCCCGAAGCGGAAGCGGGTGGTGACCAGCTCCACGTCCTGGCCGCGCGCGGCCAGCGCCGAGCACAGGTGGTGGTCGTAGTCGGGGCCGCCGAAGCCGGGCGGGTTGGCGATGACGATGCGCACCGGCGCAGGCTACCGGCCGCGACGATGCCGGTGAACCACACGCCGACGTGCGGTTAACCCCATGGTCACGCGGAGGCTTGGCGGGGATGATGCACACATGGACACCATCACTGACACCCATGATCTGATCATCGTCGGCGGCGGCGCCGCGGTGGTCGAATCCGCCACGATCGCACGCCTCAACGGCCTCCATCCGCTGGTGGTTCCGATAATTCCGACCCGCCTCGACTTGCTGCACCGCCCCCTCCGCGTTTGGGACGGGGACAGGGAGCTACGCGGCCGCGCGGTCGTGATCGCCGCGGACGACGGCCCTCTCCCGGCCGTGTACCGCGACTGGCTGGCGCACGACAAATACGGCAACCTGCTCACCGAAGAGGACTCGACGCGGACCAACGTCGAGGGCGTGTTCGCAGCCGGCCGCGAGGCCGCGCGCGAAGCGCTCCGGTGGCTGGGTGCCACCGAGGCAGCGACCCAGCCGGTCGCCGCTTGAGCAGCCGCGCCGGAGGGCCGCCCACTCGAGGTCGGCAGCCCTCCGGCCAGGCTGCACTTCTGTGACGCTCGCGTGACGCGCCGCGAGCGGCGGTTTTGCACGGCCGTGCCACGGGCGGCAACGGTTCGGCGTCGGAAATGCCCCGGCCGCCGCGTCGTAGTCAAACCCCGGATTCGGGCGGGACCGAGCGTTCGAGCCAAATCGGTGTCACACCGGTCGTGACACCTGTCAGGCGGACCGCGCAGACCTGGAACGCCGGCCGGGTCGGTGTTTGACACCGTAACGGTGACGAGAGGTGACGGCGGCTCGTTGGAGTACCGGCACCTGTCGTCACAAGGCGGTGCCGGAGATGATGCTCCGGGCGACGTCCAGCAGCGACGGCAGCGGCGGCCGGCCGACCCGGAACGTGCGGGCGCCGATCGCACGGCCGGCCAGCATGTCCGACTCGGCGTCGCCGATCACCACCGACCGCCCGAACTCGATCTCCGGGAAGGCCACCTGGGCCTGCTCGAACAGCCCCGTGCCGGGCTTGCGGCAGTCGCAGCTGTTGCGCTCGTGCGGGCACACGAAGACGCCGGAGATCGGCAGGTGGGCCATGCGCGCGTTCACGCGGTCGACGTCGTCCAGCGTCATCCGCCCCAGCGCCACCCCGCGCTGGTTGGTCACCACCACCACCCGCCAGCCGTCGCTGGCCAGCATCCGTACCGCCTCTTCCGCACCGTCGAGGAACCGGAACCGCTCCGGCGTCGTGACGTAGTCACCCTCGGGCGCCTTCTCGTTGATAGTGCCGTCGCGGTCGAGAAAGGCGGCGCGGCCGCTCATTCGCCGAACAGGCTGTGCTCGACCAGCTCGCAGATCGTATGCAGCACCAGCATCGTGCCCTCCTGGATCTGCGGTGTCTGCACGGCCGGGATCGTGAGCAGGTGATCGCACAGCCCGCGCATCCGCTCCGCCCCTCCCTCGCTCGTCACGCCGATCGTGAGCAATCCCAGCTCGCGCGCGGCCCGCAATCCCTCCAGCACGTTCTCGGAGGTACCGCTGGTGGAGAGCGCGATCGCCGCGCCGTCGCCGTTGCCGAGCGCGTGCACCTGCCGGGCGAACACCCGGTCGAACCCGTAGTCGTTCGCGATCGCCGTCACCGCCGCCGTGTTGTCGGCCAGCGCCAGCGCCGGCAAGGGTGCCCGGTCGAGCATGTAGCGGCCTGTGAACTCGGCCGCCAGATGCTGGGCGTCCGCAGCACTGCCGCCGTTGCCGAAGATCAGCAGCGTGCCGCCGGCGGCGAACCGGGCGGCCAGATCGCCGGCGGCGGCGGCGATCGCCGCCGCCGTCTCGTCACGTGCCAGCGCCTGCGCCATCGCGACGTGCATCGCCAGCCGCTCGGCCGCGCGTTCAGCCATCGCTCATGCCCCAGGTGGTGAGGCCCTCCGGCTCGAACGCGAACTCCGTGACCTGCCCGCCCATCCGTGTCAGCGCCTCGGCAACCCGGTGTTTCTTCTGGAACTCGCAGTAGAACAGCATGTAGCCGCCGCCGCCTGCGCCCGTCACCTTCCCGCCCAGCGCACCGGCCCGCCGCGCCGCCGCATACGCCTCGTCGATGAATCCGGTGCTGATCTTGGGCGACATCCGCTTCTTCTGCTTCCAGGCCTCGTGCAGCATGTCGCCGAACTCGCGCGGCCGCCGCCGCACCAGCGCGTTCTTCATCTCCATCGCCAGCTGCTTCTGGCTGCGCAGCGCGGCCAGCGTGCCGGCCTCGCCAGCCTCGTAGCGGGCGGTCTGATCCTCGATCACGCCGTCCGAGCGGCGCGTGGCGCCGGTGTAGCACAGCAGCATGTTGTGCTCGAGCTCGTTGACCACGTCCGCGCTCACCCGCAGCGGGTTCACGATCACGTGATCCGCGCCGAACTCGATGAAGTTGAACCCGCCGAAGGTGGCCGCGTACTGATCCTGCATGCCGCCCAGCATGCCCATGTCGACCCGCTCGATGTGGTGCGACATCTGGGCGATCTCGTAGTCGGTCAGCGCCAGGTTGTGGTGCTCTCGCAGCAGGCCGACCAGCGTCACCATCACCGTCGAACTGGAGCCGAGCCCCGACCCGGGCGGGGCGTTCGAGTGCAGGAAGATGTCGTATCCGGGCGCCGCCGGATCGCCCAGCCGCCGGATCGCCGCCTTCACCAGGTCGAGCCGGCCGTCGAAGATCGGCGCCTCATCCACGTTGTAGTTCACGGCCAGACCGAAGTCCGCCGACTCGATCCGCACCTGCCGATCCCGGCGTGGCCGCAGCAGCCCGTACGCGTAGCGAGCGATTGTCGCATTCAGCACCAAGCCGCCCTCCCTCTCCGGGAAGGGCGGGACGTCGGTGCCGCCGCCGGCGAAGCTGATTCGAAGGGGTGCGCGGGAGCGGATGTTCATCGGCGTTTCGCTGCGCAGCCTATCGGTAGACTTCCGCGCCGTGTCCCAGAACCCCAGCCCCGACCAGGACGGCGAGGTGCGGCTGTCCGAGTACGCCGGACGCGTCATCCGCAACTGGTACATCGTCCTGGCCACGGTCGTGGTGGCCGTGCTGCTGGTGGTTTTGCACACGGTCGGCACGGGCAAACAGTCCCAGGCCCAGGCGACGGTGTTCCTGGGTACGCCGCTGACTCCCACCGGTGGATCTGCCCAGCTGAACTCGGTCGTGGCCAATCCGACCAGCGCTCAGGCCTACCTGCACACGGGTTCCGTGCTGGACGCCGCCGCCTCCAAGGCCGGCATCAAGTCCGGCGCCGCGCTGCGCAGCCACCTCAGCGTGACCGCGCTGCAGAGCACAACCACCAAGTCCACGGGAGCCACGCCGAACATGCAGATCACGGTGCAGGGCCCGTACAACCGCACCTCCGCGCAGGCCGCGGTGCAGTCGCTGGGCGACTCGCTGATCGCCTGGGCCAACAAGTACCAGACGGCGAAGATCGACGCGCTGACCGCCCAGATCGCCACCGACAAGGCATCGGTCGCCACCCTCCAGCAGACGCTGACGGCGGCCCAGAACCAGCTGAAGGCGCTGGGCAGCTCTGGCATGTCGAGCACCGACAAGGCCACCGTCTCGGCGGCGCTGCTTTCGACCATCTCCGACACCGGCTCGCGCATCGATGAGATCTCCCTGCAGCTGACTCAGAACCAGATGTTCCAGGCCAGCGCAAAGGACTTGGAGGCGGCCGGATACGTGCAGACGCCATCCGGCGGCCGCGTCACCGCGTCCAACCGCAAGAGCGGGCTGATCGTGGCCATCTTCGTCGGCCTGGTCGTGGGCGTGATCCTCGCGCTCCTGTGGGACTCCGTCCGCCGCCGCCCACGCAAGGCCGAGCCGGCGGCCGCGCCATGAGCACTCGCTCCTGCCCGGAGTGGCCGGAGCTGCTCGACCGCGCCCCCGACCTGCACTTCAAGCACTACACCGCCGACGAGCTCCAGCTGGCCGCCGACATCGTGGTCGCACTGGGCCCGGGCGTGCGCCTGTCCGAGATCGAGGTCTGCGCCGACACGCAGCGAAACGTCTTCTACGCAGCACACACCGACCGGCGTCTGGCCGACGCGCTCAGCCGCAGCTACTGGCAGGAGCTCGATAGCTGGACGGGGGAAACCGGATCCCCGTAAGCGGTTCCTTGCACACCGGGACGGGGGATACGCCGATCCTGGCCTGAATCCGATCTCTTCAGTACATGGGATCGATCCGATTCCAACTCACGCTGGGGGGAACACCAGATGAGCGAGGCAGAGCCCACGCGGGAGCTCGCACCCGTGCAGCCATCGCACGTGGACGAGGTACCCGAACACGATCCACTCGAGATCCAGCGACTGCTGGCGTGGTACTTCCACGGAGAGGATCCGCCCCGGGCCAGCGGCGGCGAGCGCGAACTTCGCGACGCGGCCTGACCGGGACGTGAAAGCGGCGGGCCGTCCTCCCTGGGGACGGCTCGCCGCGCGAAACGCTCAGAACCTGCGCGCCAGCCAGGCCTGGCTCCACGCCAGGAACGACGCCACCAAACGCCCCGGCTGCTGGGTGGCCGGCCGCACGGTGGCGAAGTCGCGCACCGGGTCGATCCCGGCCACGTCGGCTGTGGACAGCGTCCCCCGCTCCAGCTCCCGCTCGACGGCCAGCTGCGACAGGAAGCTGACCCCGAACCCGGCCTCGACCGCCGCCTTGGCCGACTCCTGCAGGCCCAGCTCCATGGCCACGTTCAGGTCACGGGGCCGTACGCCGGCGCGCCGCAGCTCCTCCTCGATCACCGTGCGTACGCCGGCTCCCGCCTGCATCAGGATCAGCGGCTCGCGCACCAGCTCGGCCAGCTCCACGGTGCGGCCCGCGAAACGGTGGCCGGCCGGTACGGCCAGCACCACGCGGTCGCGCAGGAACGGCTCGTAGGTGAGGGCGCGGTGAGGTCGGGTGGCACCGACCACGCCCAGCTCGAGCTCGCGCGCGAGTACACGGTCGATCACCGTCGAGGTGACCTCGATTCGCAGCGACACCGTCACCTTCGGATGCTCCGCGCGGAACCCGCCCAGCAGCAGCGGCAGCACGTGCTCGCCGAGTCCCGTGCTGGAACCCACCACCAGCGACCCGGTCAGCTCACCGTCCCCGTCGGCCAGCTCGCGCTGGAACTCGTCGGACAGCGCCAGCATCCGCTGCGCGTAGCGGTGCACCATCACGCCCCGCTCGGTGAGGCGCGCGCCGCGGCCGCCGCGGTCGAGCAACGGCTCGCCGATCTCCCGCTCGAGCGCGCGTATCTGCTGGCTGACGGCCGGCTGGCTGACACGCAGCGCCTCGGCTGCGGCCGAGAACGAGCCGCGGTCGGCGACCTCGCTCAGCGTGCGCAGCTGTCGTAGATCCATAAGCAAAGCTTATCGCAGGTGATAGAGAGGTGCCGGGCACCGTTCCATCAGCCGTGTGACCGTCGTGACACCCACGCGCGTGTCTCGGCCGGATCCCGTCACGACGACGTGACGCCGAGGTCACGCGCGTGACGACGGTGCCCGGCACCTCTGTATCACCCGGGCGGCCTGACGACGGTGCACGGGTCGTGAAAACGCTTATGGATCGCTGCGGGTCAGCGCCTCACGAGGCCCTGTACGGCCAGGTCGATCAGCCGGTCGGGGTCGCGCCGGACGCGGTTGTGTGCGGATGCGGGTTTGCGTTGCAATACCAGGTCCTCAAGCCGCTCCAGCGGGCGCAGGCGACCCTCTGCGATCAGCCGCTCGTCGACCCCGCCCAGCCTGCCGGCGAAGGTCGTATAGACCGGCGTGCCCAGCACCACCGCCTCGCGGTTCATTGTGCCCCCTGCGCTGATCACGAGATCGGCGCCCGCCACCAGGCTTTGGCCGTCCACCGCCGACTCCGGCACCAGCAGCGAGGGCAGCGCCATCGCCCGGATCCGCTGTGCCTGATCCGGCGTCCGCGGCAGCACCACCCCGCGCACCTGCTCGCTCCGGCCCAGCTGCTCGAGCAGCGCGTCGAACAGCGGGTTCTCGAACCGGTGGTAGAGGGCCAGGTCGGCCGGCGGTCGCAGCACCAGCCCGATCCGCTCGCCGTCCAATCCCAGCGCCGCGGGCACGGCCGCGTCCGGCCGGAAGTTGGCGAGGTAGTACTCCTCCTTCAGGCCCGGGTATGTGACCAGCTTGGGCGGACGCGCCCCGTACACAGCCACCCGCTCGGGCGGGATCGCGTCGGGCATCAGCACCCGCTGCGCCAGCCGGCAGTTGAGCCCGTGCTGCAGCCGCGCGTACTCGTAGTCGAACATGGTCGTGTTCGGCACTCGCAGCGCGCGGCACGCCATCGGCAGGTCGGTCGACCCGTGCGCCCACGCCACGTCGAAGCGGCCACGCCGCCCGAACCGCGTCATCGCCGTCACCCTGCCGGCCGCCGCCCGCGCCTTGCCCAGA
>DATIOK010000044.1:0-4809 GCA_035473255.1 Gaiellales bacterium | reverse complement strand
CGGCTGCGTTCAGGGTCGGTGATCCGCAGCATGGTGTGAAGGAAGGTGGTCATGGGCGCATGCTAACCGCCGTCACCAGTCCGCCAGCGTGTTCTCCTCGATCGACCCTGCGTCGACCGCGTTCTGGAACGCCTCCAGCTCTTCGGGCGGGATCGTGTAGGTGTGCTCCTCGGCCGGGTACACGTGGTTGCGCACCTCGGTGGCGTAGGCGGCGACGGCCGCCCCCATCAGCTCGCCGATCTCGGCATACCGCTTGACGAAGCGCGGCTCGCGTCCGTCGCCGGGGATGCCGAGCATGTCGTGCAGCACCAGCACCTGGCCATCGGTGCCGGGGCCGGACCCGATGCCGATGGTCGGGATCGCCAGCCGCCGGCTGATGGTGGTTGCGACCGGCGCGGGCACCGCCTCCAGCACCAGCGCGAAGCAGCCCGCTCGTTCCAGCGAGATCGCGTCCAGGAACAGCCGGCGCGCGGCGTCGGCCTGCCGGCCCTGGGCCTTGTGGCCGCCAAGCGCCGTCGCCGTCTGCGGCGTCAGCCCGATGTGGCCCATCACGCCGATGCCGGCCGAGACCAGCGCACGTACGCGCTCCAGCGAGGGCCCGGCACCCTCGAGCTTGACCACGTCGGCGCCACCGTCCTTGATCAGCCGCCCGGCGTTGGCCACGGCCTCGGCGTCGGACACCTGGTAGCTCATGAACGGCAGGTCGCCGATCACCAGCGCGTTCTCGACGCCACGGTTGACGGCCGCGGTCAGCATCGTCATCTCGTCCATCGTGGCGGGCACGGTCGACTCGTGGCCGAGCACCACGTTGGCTGCCGAGTCACCGACCAGCACCAGGTCGACCCCGGCGGCGTCGACGATGCGGCCGCTGGGGTGGTCGTAGGCCGTGATCATCACGATCGGCCGGCCGTCGCGCTTCATCTCACGAAGCGCTGGGAGCGAGAGTTTCACGGAGCCTCCAGGACGATGTTGTCGATCAGTCGGGTGCCGCCGAAGCGCGCGGCCGCAATCAGCAGCGACCCCGCGCGGGCCGTGCAGGGTTCGAACGTGTCCGGATCGACCACCTCGAAGTAATCGAGATCGCCCTCCACCACCTGCGGGTCACGCAGTTCCAGCGCTCGATAGAGGCTGGCTGCCCGGCTGCGCTGCTCGGCGTCCAGGTAGACGTTGCGGGAGGACATGGCGAGGCCGTCCGGTTCGCGCTGGGTAGCGACGGCGCGCACGTCCACCGGCACGTCCAGGTCGCGCACCATGCGCCGGATCACCGCCAGCTGCTGAGCGTCCTTCTGGCCGAAGTAGACGTGGTCGGGCTCGACCCGCAGCAGCAGCTTCAGGACGACCGTCGCGACGCCCAGGAAGTGACCGGGACGGAAGGCGCCCTCGAAAACATCGGCCAGCTCGCCGACGCCGACCGACGTCGAGAAGCCGGGCGGGTACATATCCTCGACGGTCGGCACGAACACCTCGTCGACGCCGTCCTCGGCTGCGATGCGCCGGTCGCGCTGCTCATCGCGGGGATAGTGGCGGTAGTCCTCACCGGGGCCGAACTGGGTCGGGTTCACGAACAGACTCATCACCACGCGCCCGTTCTCGGCCCGGGCGGTGCGTAGCAGGGCGCGATGGCCGGCGTGGAGCGCACCCATGGTGGGGACGAGGCCGGTGCTCACAGCAGCTCGCGGACGGCGTCGGCGGCCGCGGGATCGACCAGCGGCAATGTGGCTCGGCCGAGCGCACGGTAGAGGGGCTGCAGCTCGGGGCCGATCGCCTCCAGGTGCGCGGCGACGGTGGCCGTGTCGCCTCGTGCGATCGGTCCGGTGGGCCGGCGGCCGGCCACGTCCAGCGTCCGGTCCTGCAGCGGGCGCAGGGCGTGCAGCGCCAGCTCGCGATCGAGGCCGGCCCGCTCTAGCAGGCCGACCGCGACCTGCGTGGTCGTGACCACGTAGTTGGAGGCGAAGGTCGAGGCCGCGTGGTAGAGCGACTTGCGGTCGTCGGCCAGCGGGAACGGGATCATGCCCAGCTGCACCGCGAGCGCATCGCCGACGGCCGCGTCGCCGGTCACGGCGGCGTAGGCGCCCTCGAGCTGGTCGCGTCCCAGCTCGGGCCAGACGGTCTGCATGGGATGGACGCAGGCGGTCGGCCCGGAGGCGGCGTCGAGCGCGTGCACCGAGGTGGCGCCCGAGAAGTGGATCACCGACGCTTCGGCGTCGAGCCGGGGAGCCAGCGCCTGGCAAACCCCCTCGATCTCGGCGTCGGGGGTCGCGATCAGCAGGCGCCGGCAGTCGTCCAGGTCGGGCTGCTGCCCGCGTCCGTAGAGCCGCGCGCCGCTGAGACGGGCTGCGACGGTGCGGCCCACCCTGCCGGACCCGATGACAACGGTTGTTGTGTGCATGGTCGCAAGCTCCCGGGGCTGGCACTCTACCCAGCGGCGGCCGGCGGCGGTTCGGTAACGGCCGCGGCGGACCTGATGCGTCCGACCCGCCTGCCAGAATCGGGGCCGTGGTCGATGCGGACACGCGACGTCAGGAGCTGGAGCGGCGGGCGGCTGAATGGGCGAGCTGTGAGCGATGCGCCCTGGCCGGCAGCCGCACCCAGGTGGTGGTCGGCAGTGGCGAGCCCGACGCCGACCTGATGTTCGTGGGTGAGGCTCCCGGCTTCCACGAGGACAAGCAGGGGATCCCGTTCGTCGGCCAGGCAGGGCGACTGCTGGAGACGCTGCTTGAGGAGATCGGGCTGTCGCGAGAGCAGGTGTACATCGCCAACGTGCTGAAGTGCCGGCCACCGGGGAACCGTGACCCGCTCCCGGCCGAGATCGAGTCGTGCCAGGGCTACCTGTACGACCAGATCCAGCTGATCCGGCCCCGGGTGATCTGCACGTTGGGGAACTTCGCCACGAAGCTGCTCTCCGGCAGCCCGCTCGGCATCACACGGGTGCGGGGGCGCGCCCAGGAGCACACCTTCGGCGCCGTCACCGTGCAGCTGTTCCCGATCTACCACCCGGCGGCGGCCCTCTACACGCCGGCGATGCTGGACATGCTGAGAAGCGACTTCGCAGCGCTGCCGGCGCTGCTGGCAGGCGGCGGTGCCGCGCCGGCAGTCGCGCCTCAGCGGGCGCCCATGTCGGCGGCCGCTGCCCCGGCGTCCGAACCCGAACTCGACGACGCTCAGCTGACCTTCCAGTTCTAGTCGCGGGCCGTGGAGAAGGCGTCACGGCCCGGCGGCGACGGGTCACAGCTGCGTGCCGAGATGCCGGCACCACGCGGTCGGTGTTTGACTCCAATAATTGGGCGAAGCGCCTGTTCTCCATGAACTGCTGTCGCGGCGCGTTCCCGCATCTGTGCCAGATCGGTGCCGGAGTGCCACGGTGGCCGAAGCGGTGTTTGACACCTCACCCCGGCCCGCTGGCTATGGTCGGTGGCCGTGGCTGACCGTCCACTGAGATCGCTGTCGCCGGCCGATACCGAGGCGATCGCGGCCGAGGTCGGCTCCCGGCTCGAGCCGGGAGATTCGGTCTGGCTGCGCGGCGAGCTGGGGGTGGGGAAGACCGCCTTCGTGCGCGGCGCCGCGCGTGCGCTCGGGGTGGCGCAGCCGGTCACCAGCCCCACCTACACGGTCGGCAACCAGTACGCGGCGAACGGCGTGATCGTCGCGCACCTCGACCTCTACCGCTCGAGCGGCCTCACCATCGAGGAATGGGCCGACCTCGAGCCCTACTTCGAGGATGCGATCGCGTTCGTCGAATGGCCCGACGCCGGGGCCGGGCTGCTGCCCGATCCGCGTGTCACGGTGGACATCGACCACCTGCAGGGCGATGCTAGGCTGATCACGCTGTCCTGCGACGATTCGGGTCTGTTGAACGCCCTTGCTGCTGCTCTCGCTCGATACCGCGACTGACACCGCAACCGCCTGCCTGTGGCGGGACGGCGAGGTGCTGGCCGAGTCGGCCACGGCCGGCCGCTCCACCGCCGCCCAGCACCTGCTCGACGACGTCGACCACCTGATGCGCACCGCCGCCGTCGAGCCGTCGCAGCTGGACGCGATCGTGGCCGGCACCGGTCCGGGCACCTTTACCGGGCTGCGGATCGGCCTGGCGTCGGCCCGCGCGCTGGGCTTCGCCCTGTCGCTGCCGGTTCACGGCGTCGGCACGCTCGACGCCCTGCTCTGCGGCGACGGCGTGGATGTGGCCTGTATCGATGCCCGTCGCGGCGAGGTGTTCTGCAAGGGGGCGGGCATCGACCTGTGCGCGATCGCGCCCGCGCACCTGGCCGAGCTGATCACGCCCTGCGCCTCCCTGGCCGGCGACGGAGCCGTCCGCTACCGCGGGCTGCTGGAACCGGCCGCCGTGATCGCGCCTGACGCCTCGCCGCTGCACACGCCCTGGGCCCGCCACCACGCGGCGCTGTCGGCCCTCTGGACCGCGCCCGAGCCGCTCTATGTGCGCGCACCGGATGCCGACCGGTCGCTCCCTGCGAGGGCCGCCTCATGATGACGGCCGTCGACGTGCGGCCGCTGCGCCCGGTTGACCTCGATGCCATCGAGCGGATCGAACGCCGCGCCTATCCGACCCCATGGTCGCGGTCGATGTTCGCCGGCGAGCTGTCCAAGCCCAGCGGCATCTGCCTGGGCGCCTTCCAGGGCGAGGACATGCTCGGCTACCTGATCGTCGCCCGCTACGTCGACGCCTGGCACGTCATGAACGTCGCCGTCGACGCGCCCTGGCGCGGCCGCGGCGTCGCCCGGCAGATGCTGGAGCGGCTGTTCGAGCTGACCGGCGAGGACATCGACCGCGGCTACACGCTCGAGGTGCGCGTC
>DATIOK010000043.1:0-8544 GCA_035473255.1 Gaiellales bacterium | reverse complement strand
GCGGCGCCGCGTCGCGCGCGCCGCCTATCCGCGGGCGTGGAAGGCGGTACGCAAACGCGGCCGGGCCGCCTGGTCGTGATCCTGCTGATCCGGCACGGTCGGGCCGGGAAGCGCAGTGCCTGGGCCGGTGACGACAGCCTGCGGCCGCTGGACACCAAGGGCCGCCGGCAGGCGGCGGCCCTGCCCAAGCTGCTGGCCGGCTTCGGCATCGAGCGCATCCTCAGCAGCCCCTACCGGCGATGCGTGGAGACGGTCGAGCCACTGGCGGCCGACCTCAATCTCGACGTCGAGCAGCGCCCAGAGCTGGCCGAGGGCGCCGACGCGGTGGACGTCGGCCGCCTGCTGAACGAGGTCGGCCGCACCACGGTCGCGCTGTGCACCCACGGAGACGTGATCGCCGGACTGATCGGCGCGGGACGCAAGGCCGAGAAGGGGTCGGTGTGGGTGATCGAGGCCGCGCATCGCAGCCCCGTGCAGTACCTGGTTGATCCGACGAGCTAGGCGGCCTGCAGCTCCGACAGCAGCTGGCCCGCCAGGCCCTCGCGCAGGCCGCCTCGCGCCACCTCGAAGGGAACGCCCAGCCACGCCTGTACCTCGGCCAGGATCACCGCGCCGGCCAGCAGCGTGCGGATGCGGCGCAGGTCGATGGCGTGCTTGCGGGCGAGCTTGGCCGGCGGCCGGCCGACCAGCATCTCGATCGCCTCCTGCAGCTCGTCGCGCCCCAGCGTGCGTCCGACCAGCTTGCGCAGCGCGCGGGCGCTGCCGCCCGCCGCCAGCGCCACGTCGGGCGTGGCATCGCCGATCTGCTCCAGGTGCATCCGCACCTCGGCGCGGGCCGCGCGCACGCTCGACCGCTGCCCGGTGCCGTCGGGGAAGAAGCGGCTGGACAGGCGCAGCGAGCCGAGGTCGATCGAATCCACCCAGTCCGGCTCGATCCAGCGGCCGCCGAAGGCAACCTCCGTCGACCCTCCCCCGACGTCGCAGACGGCGATCAGCCCCGGCAGCGATCCGGCAGCGGCCACCGCGCCCAGATAGGCGAACCGGCCCTCGCTCTTGGCCGACAGCACCCGCGGCGCCACGCCCACGGCGCCGTGCAGCACGCCCAGCAGGTCATCGGCGTTCGCGCTCTGGCGCCCCGGCGCCGTCACCACGACCTCCAGCCGCTCGCAGTCCAGCCGACGGGCCAGCTTCGCGTAGTCGCGCGCCGCGCGGGCGGTCTCCGCCAGCTTCGCGTCCGTGATGCGGCCGCGCCGCTCGATCGTCTCGCCCAGGCCGACCTGGCGCCGCGCCTCGTGCAACGGGTACACGAGACCGCCGGCGCCCCGCTCAGCGGCCAGCAACCGCACCGTGTTCGAGCCGACATCGATGATCCCGATCTTCATGTGTTTGCATTGTCACAACCCCCTCGGACGCTGGGGAGGGCTCACGGTGACGACTCGGTGAACATGTGGTGAACCTCCGGTTAGGCGGCGATCAGGCCCGCGACCGCCGCCGGGAGCGCAGCCGCGCGCGCCGCATCAGCACCTGATGGGTGCCGCGCCCGGGGGTACCTGGATCCGGTGACAACCGGTGCCAGCTGCCGTCGGCCGACAGCTGCCAGGCGGTGTTGTCGGCCAGCAGCGAGTCCAGCACGGTCGAGACCTCCTCGCGGGCGCGGGCGTCCTCGATCGGCGCCACCACCTCGATGCGATGGTCGAGGTTGCGCGGCATCAGGTCGGCGCTGCCCAGCAGATAGGTCTCGGTGTCGCCCGCCTCGAACGCGAACACGCGGCTGTGCTCGAGGAACCGCCCGACCACGCTGCGCACCCGGATCGTCTCCGACAGGCCGGGCACGCCGGGTCGCAGCGTGCAGATGCTGCGAGCGATGATGTCGATCTCGGCACCAGCCTGCGAGGCCCGGTACAGCTCCTCCACGATCCCTGGATCGGCGATCGCATTCACCTTGATCCGGATGCGGGCGCGCTCACCCTCGGCCGCCGCGCGGGCCACCGCCCTGATCCGCTCGATCAGCCCGCTGCGCAGGTTGAACGGCGCCGCCAGGATCTTGCGGAACCGCTGCGGCCGCCCGAACCCGGTCAGGTGGTTGAACAGGTCGGCCAGATCGGCGGTGATCGCCTCGTCGTCGGTGAACAGGCCCACGTCCTCGTACGAGCGGGCGGTGTTCGAGTTGTAGTTGCCGGTGCCGATGTGTGCGTAGCGGTGCAGCCGCTCGCCGTCGCGGCGCACGATCAGCGTCATCTTGGCGTGGATCTTGAGGTTCGCGTAGCCGTAGACGACGTGCACGCCCGCCTGTTCCATCGCGCGCGACCACTCGATGTTGCGGCGCTCGTCGAAGCGGGCCTTCAGCTCGACCAGGCACACGGTCTGCTTGCCCTGCTCGGCCGCGTCGATCAGCGCCGGCAGCATCGCCGAATCGTCGCTGGTGCGGTACACGGTGGTCTTGATCCCGACCACGTCCCGGTCCTTGGCGGCGGCCCGCACGAACAGCTCGACCGAGGTCGCGAACGAGTCGTAGGGCAGGTGCACCAGCAGGTCGCCGCGCCGCACCTCCGCGAACAGATCCGAGCGGCCGGTGGTGGCGGCCAGCCGCGGCCGCGTCACCGGCATCCAGGGGTCGTACCGCAGATCGGGCCGGTCAAGGTCGGCGATCTGGGCGACGTCGGCCAGATCGAGCATGCCGTCGATGGCGTACACCTGGTCGGCCGACACGCCCATGCCGTCGCGCAGCCGCTGCACCATGGCGGGGCTGGCGGTGCTGGCCACCTCGAGCCGTACGGCATCGCCGAACCGGCGCCGCCGCAGCTCCAGCTCCACCGCCTCCAGCAGGTCGTCGGCCTCGTCCGAGACCTCGAAGTCGGCATCGCGGGTGACGCGGAACACGACGTGCTCGACCACCTCCATGCCCGGGAACAGCCACGACAGGAAGTGCGCGATCGTCTCCTCGAGCGGCAGCAGCAGCCCGCGCGAGCCCACCGGCAGGAACCTCGGCAGCACCTCCGGCACCTTCACCCGGGCGAACCGGTCCTCGCCGCTCTCCGGCTCGCGCACGAACACGCCCAGGCTCATCGACAGGCCCGAGATGTAGGGGAACGGCTGGCCCGGGCCTACGGCCAGCGGCGTCAGCACCGGGAA
Organism: Gaiellales bacterium; assembly: GCA_035473255.1. Classification (GTDB taxonomy): domain Bacteria; phylum Actinomycetota; class Thermoleophilia; order Gaiellales; family JAICJC01; genus JAICYJ01. The sequence goes on along the minus strand of DATIOK010000043.1, from coordinate 5,412 downwards.
CACCTCCTGGTCGAAGCGGCTGGTCAGCTCGGTCAGCTCGTCCTCGGTGCAGGCATCGATGCTGCCGACCAGGATGCCCTGCTCGGCCAGCATCGGAGTCAGCTGCTCGCGCCACAGCCGCGCCTGCTGATCGTAGATATCCGTGACGCGCGCCTGGATGTCGGAGAGCGCCGCGAGCGGCGTGCGGCCGTCGGCGGAGCGAGTGGTGACGCCGGCGCCCGCCTGCCGCAGCAGCCCGGCCACCCGCACCATGAAGAACTCGTCGAGGTTCGAGGAGACGATCGAGCAGAACCGCACCCGCTCCAGCAGCGGCACCTCCGGATCGGCCGCCTGAGCCAGCACCCGCGCGTTGAAGTCAAGCCGCGACAGCTCGCGGTTCAGCATCCGCTCCTCGGGCAACGACAGGTCGGGAGCGGTGGCGGTGGCGTCGTTGCGACTCATCCCGCAATCGTACTCCGGGTGCTGGATCCTGGCGATCACCTGGTTTCAGCATCTTCGACCCTTGCGCGCTCTAGACTGGCGCCAAATGGAGCGGTTGCTGACACGGGTCAGCTCGGCAGAACGCACCCCGGCCGCCGGCTCAGCCGCGACCGCCGCGGCGGCGCTGGCCGCGGCGCTCGTCACCAAGGTCGCCCGCCGCTCACATGAGGTCTGGCCCGAGGCCGGCGGCGCGATCGCGCAGGCGGCGGCGCTCGACTCCCGCCTGTGGGTCAACGCCGCGGCGCTGGAGATGTCGTACGAGGCGGCCACCGATGCGCTGGAGACGAGCAATCAGCCGCGGATCGCGGAGACGCTGCCGCAGGCCGCCGAGGACTCGCTGGAGCTGGCCCGGATCGCCGCCGATCTGGCCGAATTGGCGCTCGAGGCCGGACATCGCTGTGACCAGGCCCACCACGCGGACATGACGGTGGCGGCCGTGCTGGCCGAGGCGGCGGCCCGTGCCGGGGCAGTGCTGGTGGCGGTGAACCTGCTCAGCCGCACCGACGACAGCCGCTCGTCCGAGGCGCGGCTGCTGGTGGCCCGGGCGGAGAGTGCGGCCGAAACCCTTGCCAGCGAGCGGTAAATGGAGTTTCATCAACGTATGACGGCGCTCAGTACGGCCACGGATGCCGGCCTCGTCGCCCGTTGCCGCGACGGCGATGACGACGCCTGGGAGGAGCTGGTGCGCCGATTCTCGCGCTACGTGCTGGCGATCGCCCAGCAGGCTTACCGGCTTTCGCCGACCGACGCCGAGGACGTGTTCCAGGAGGTGTTCGCGCGCACCTACGAGCGGCTGGGCGACCTCCGCAACGACGAGGCGGTGCGGCCCTGGATCGCGCAGCTGACGCGCCGGCTCTGCATCGACCGGATCCGCGCCGGCTCGCGCGAGTCCGCCGATCCCGAGGCACTGGAGGCGGGCGTCGACGACAGCCTCGACCGGCTGGACGAGGCGCTGTCGGTGCAGGAGGCGATGCTGGCGATGCCGGACAACTGTCGCGACATCCTCGACCGGTTCTTCCGCCGCGACGAGAGCTACGCCGTGATCGGAACCGCGCTGGGCCTGCCGTCCGGGACCATCGCCAGCCGCATCTCGCGCTGCCTTGCCAAACTTCGTGAGCAACTCGAGGGAAGAGAACATGCCCGTCCCACGTCATGAGTATGAGATGTACGACGAACAGCGCATAGGAGAACTGCTACGGGCGATGCCCCAGGCTCCCGAAGCCTGGGTGCTGACAGCCGCAAGGCTTCCCGCCACACGTCGCGCGATCGATCAGATCGCGGCGCTGGCGGGGGCCGATGCGACGTTCCGGTCGCAGACCCTCGAGGATCTCGAGGGAGCGCTCGCGCGGGCAGGTCTCGAGGCAAGCCCCGCTCTCGTCGAACACCTTCGCGATCGCCTGTGAGCGACGCCGCAGACGACGTCCCCGAGGAGCTCCTGCCTGCCTGGAGCCTGACGGCCGACCAGGCCGCAAAGCTGCGCGATCCGGCTTGGCCGGGGCGGTTCACGCGGGAGTGGGCCTGGGGCGGCTCCACCGGCAAGGGCGTGCGGGTGGCGATCGTGGACAGCGGCGTCGACCCCGACCACCCGCTGGTCGGGGAGGTGCAACAGGCGGTCACGATCGGCGACCCCGACAAGGTCGAGGTGCTGCCCGACACGGAGGGCGACCTGTGCGGCCACGGCACCGCCTGTGCCGGGATCGTGCGGTCGATCGCACCCGACTGTGAGATCGTGAGCGTGCGCGTGCTGGGCGCCGGCTACACCGGCAGCGGCCCGGTGCTGATGGCCGGCCTGGAGTGGGCGGTCGACGAGAAGTTCGACCTGATCAACATGAGCCTGTCCACGACCAAGCGGCAATTCTCGGAGTTCCTGCACGAGCTGGCCGACGACGCCTACTTCAACAACACCCTGATCGTGGCCTCGGCACACAACATGCCGGTCGAGAGCTACCCGTGGCGGTTTTCGTCGGTGCTGTCCGTGGGCAGCCACGACCAGAAGGGCCCGCTCACCTTCTTCTACAACCCCGACCCGCCGGTCGAGTTCTTCGCTCCCGGCCTCGACCTGGACGTGCCCTGGATCGGCGGCTCCACGCTGCGCTGCAGCGGCAACAGCTTCGCGACCCCGCACATGACCGGCATCTGCGCCCTGATCCTGGGCAAGCACCCCGAGCTGACCCCGTTCCAGCTGAAGAGCGTGCTGCACGGGACCGCGACGAACGTGGAGGAGGCGACACCGTGAGCGACGATCCCCTGATGGTGGCGGTGGCGGCCGGCGTGCTCTCGGCCGACGATGCCCATCGCGACCTGCTGAACTCCGTCGCCGAGACCGCGCGCGCGATCTTTGGTGCCAAGGCGGCCTCGATCTTCCTCTACGACGAGCGTACCGACGAGCTGGTGTTCGAGGCGGTGGCCGGATCGGGAGCCGATACCCTGATCGGGCGGCGGCTGCCGTCAAGCGCAGGCATCGCAGGCTGGGTGCTGGTCACCCGCCAGCCGCTTGTGATCGAGGACGTTCGCGCCGACCCCCGGTTCGCGCAGGACGTGGCAGAGGACACGGGCTACGTGCCCAAGGGAATCATGGCGGTGCCGCTGTTGCACCAGGAGCGCTCCCTGGGCGTGCTGGAGGTGCTCGACCGGCCGGCCAACGCCGCGTTCACGCTGGCCGAGATGGACCTGCTGGGCCTGTTCGCGAACCAGGCCGCGATCGCGCTCGACCTGACCCAGCGCTCACGTCGTGCCAGAGAAGCGCTGGAGGGGGCCGATCCGGCCTACGCCGCCATGGCCCAGGTGGCGAGACGCCTGGACGAGATGGGCGCCGACTCGGCGGCGGTGCGACGGCTGCTGGAAGCCCTGGCCGATGTGCTCGGCCCGGCGGACGGCGATGCGGGCTCAGAAGCCGACCGGCCGATGCGCCGCCGCCGCCGCTCCTGATCGGCTGGGAAACCGCACGGGACCAAACAAAAAGGGGCCCCCGCCGCCTGGCCGGGGCCCCTTTCTTGCAGGAGTGCTTACATGCGGTGGCGGTGAGCCTCGACGTCGGGCTCGGTCGAATCCGTACCCTCGTCGCCGGCGTGCTTATGGCGATGGCGATGCCGATGCGCCTCGACGTCCGGCTCCGTCGACTCCTTGGAGTCGTCCTTGCCCTCATCCGCAGCGTGGCGATGGCGGTGAGCTTCCACGTCGTCCTTCGACGCGTCCTCGTCCTGCGCCTTGCGATGGTGCTCGTACTCCGACATTCGGGGTCCTCCTGCTTGTTGGGCGAACACGAAAAACTGAACACATGACGGATCAGCGCACAGAAATCTTCCCACAGGACTTCACAAATGCAAGAACGTGATGGAATGGCGCCGTGCCCGGCCGCCTGACCGAATCCACCCGCGCGTTCCGTGAGGCGTTCTCCAGCAAGGGTCTGCGCAGGCTGCAGCTGGCGCTGGCCGGATCGGTGATCGGCGACTGGGCGTTCAGCATCGCGCTGGCGGTCTACGCGTATGACGCGGGCGGCGCGAAGGCGGTCGGGCTGCTGGCGCTGGCGCGCTGGACGCTGGCGGCGTTCGCGGCCCCGTTCCTGTCGGTGCTGGCCGACCGCTATCGCCGCCGTTCGGTGATGCTCGCCTCCGACTCGATCCGGCTGCTGGCGACCGCCGGCGCGGCGGTGGCCGTGTGGACGTCGGCCCCGGCGGTGATCGTGTACGCGGCGGCGCTGATCGTGACGGCGGTCTCCACAGCGTTCCAACCGGCCCAGACGGCGCTGCTGCCGTCGCTGACCTCCTCGCCCGAGCAGCTGACGGCAGCCAACGTCGTCACCAGCACCATCGAGAGCGTCGGCACGTTCCTGGGCCCGGCCCTGGGCGGCGTGATGCTGGTCTGGGCCGGCACCGGCACGGTGATGGCGATCGACTCGCTGACGTTCGCGTGGTCGCTGGCGATGCTGTCGGGCATCCCCCGCGGCGAGCGCCCGATCAGGGAGGCCGAGACGGACGGCATCCTGTCGGAGGTGGCCGAGGGGTTCGCCGCTGTCGGCAGCAACCCCCGCATGCGACTGATCATGGGCCTGTTCGGCGCACAGGTGTTCGTGTCCGGAGCGATCAGTGTGCTGATCGTGGTGATGGCGCTGCAGCTGCTGGACATGGGGCAGTCCGGCGTCGGCCTGCTGAACGCCGCCGTCGGCGTGGGTGGGGTGCTGGGCAGCGTGGTCGCCGCCGCGCTGGTCGGCCGCGGCCGCCAGTCCCTCAACTTCGCGGCCGGGCTGGTGCTGTGGGGCGTTCCGATCGCGCTGGTCGCTGCGTTCACGAACTCCGGATTCGCGCTGGCGATGCTGGTCGTGGTCGGGATCGGGAACGTGCTGGTCGACGTGGCCGGGCTGACGCTGCTGCAGCGGGTCGCCGCGGACGACGTGCTGGGCCGGGTGTTCGGCGTGCTGGAGACGGTGTTCTCGCTGGCCGTCGGCCTGGGCGGGGCGGCGGCGCCGCTGATGATCCACCTGATCGGGATCCGCGGCGCGCTGGTGGCGACCGGGGCGCTGCTGCCGGTGCTGGTGGCGATCACGTGGCCGATGCTGATCCGCCTCGACGTCGGCGTGCTCCTGCCAGAGCGGGTAGCGCTGATGCGCGGCGTGCCGTTCCTGGAGCCGCTGGCGGAGGCCACGCTGGAGCGGATCAGCGGCCTGCTCGAGCCGGTGCCGGTGGCCGCCGGCGAGGCGGTGTTCGACCAGGGCGACGCCGGCGACCGCTTCTACCTGATCGAGTCGGGCGAGGCCTCGATCGTGCAGGACGGCACGGAGGTGGCCCGGCTAGGTGAGGGCGGCTACTTCGGCGAGATCGCGCTGGTGCAGGACATACCGCGCACGGCGACGGTGCGGGCGACCAGCGACCTGGCGCTGCTGGCGCTCGACCGGGACGAGTTCATCGCGGCGGTGACAGGTCACGCGCCCAGCCG
>DATIOK010000042.1:0-34886 GCA_035473255.1 Gaiellales bacterium | reverse complement strand
GTTCGCCGGCCATCCCTCCAGCCGCCGCTGGAAGAGCGGGATGGTCACCCCCAGGTAGGCCAGGTACATGTAGATGATCCCCAGGCCCAGCACGATCGTGACGGCATAGGGGTTGGCGATGTTGAGCGCCAGGATCGCGATCGCGATGGCGCCCACCAGCACCGCCGGAACCACCGGCACCCGGCGGGTGCCCGACACCGACGCCAGCTTGTCGCCCGCCGGCAGGTTGTTGTCGCGGGCCATGGCGAACAGGATCCGCACCGACATCGCGTGGATGGCGAGGCAGCAGACGAAGATCGCCAGCGCGCAGTCCCACAGGAACACGTCACCCCAGAAGGACCCCAGCACGTCCTTGGTTATCAGCGCCAGACCTCCGGCGCCGAGTCCGGCCGGGAACAGCTTGTCGCTGACCGCCATCGTGCCGAACAGGATCAGCAGGAAGCCCATGGTGCCGGCCGTGGCCAGCGCCTGGAGGATCGCCCGCGGAGCCCGCTTGCGCGGGTTGTCCGTCTCCTCGGCCAGCGAGCCGGCCGAGTCGAACCCGTACATCACGTACAGCGGCATGATCGCACCCACCAGCAGCGCACCCAGGTAGCCCCAGGCGTGGTTGACCGGCACGTTGGCCGTGTTCGCAGTCGTGGTGAGCACGTCCGACGGCGAGCGGTTGGCATGGATCAGGAACAGGATCACCAGGCCGCTGGCGCCGACCAACTCGGCGGCGACACCCACGTTGTTGATCCTGGACAGCACGCTCACGCCCATCACGTTGATGATCGTGGTCAGCGTGATCATGACGATGCCCAGCAGGATCGCGTTCTTTGCGAAGGCCGGGTTGTTGAACAGCGGGAAGCTGGGATCGGGACAGCTGGTGGCGTTGGCCGTGCACTTGAAGACCTGGAACCGGGTGGAGATCTGGGGCAGGATCACCTGCCAGGCGAGCGCCACCGCAGGGACGGTCACGATCTGCGCGCACAGGTACATCCAGCCGGTGTTCCACGACCACGCCTTCCCGGCCACCTGCTTCGACCACTGGTAGACGGACCCCGCGAGCGGGTAGTGCGCAGCCAGCTCGGAGAACTGCAGCGCGACCATCATCTGCCCGAACAGGACGACCAGCCATGCCCAGATGAACGCCGGCCCGGCGAAGTAGAAGCCGAGGTACGACGTCTGGAACATGCCCGTCAGGATCGAGATGTAGCTGAAACCCGCGGCGAACGACGAGAAGCTCCCCAGCGTTCGGTGGAGCTCCTGCTTGTAGCCGAATTCCGCGAGCTGCTCGGCATCCGAGCGCTGCTCCGAAGCCATGCGTACCCCTTTCTCAGATAACGCCGTAGTGGAAGATGACGGCGCATCTTCCATCTCGTGCCACCCGATGTCAATATCGCCGATCAAGCTGCGGTAATCGCAACAGCAGACGGAGCTGCGGCCGTGCTACGATCGGTGGTCGCGCCGAGAACATCCGGCGTGTCCGCGCCGCCGCCCAATCCAAACGCGTCCTGCTCGTCCGCCCTTCGGGGCGTCGCAACGAGCCCATCCGCGTAACCGATGAGGTATCCACCGTGTCCGCCGTTCCGGCTGTCCAAGTCCACAACCTGCGCAAGGAGTTCATCCGCCGTGACGGCGGCTCGCGCAAGCGCGGCCGCAGGCGGCGTGTCGCCGCTCTTCAGGGGCTCAGTTTCACGATGCAGCGGGGCGAATGCCTGGCCATCCTCGGACAGAACGGGTCCGGCAAGTCGACGCTGGTGCGGCTGCTGTCGACGCTTTTGATCAACGACGGCGGCAGCGCCCACGTGTTCGGCATCGATGTGTTCGACAAGCCGCGCAGCGTCCAGCGCCTGGTCAACCGCGTCTCGGTGGAGGCCTCGTTCTTCAAGCGCATGTCGCCGATGGAGAACCTCAGCTACTCGGCCCGCTTCTACGGCATGGGGCCGCGCGAGACGCGCGCCCGCATCCCCGAGATCCTGGCGCTGGTCGGGTTTCCGCCCGAGCGCGGTCACGAGCCGATGGAGGACCTGTCGCGCGGGATGCAGCAGAAGATCGCCCTGGCACGGGCGCTTTTGACCGCGCCCGTGCTGCTGCTCTTGGACGAGCCCACCACCGGCCTCGACCCGCGCAGCAAGCTGGAGGTGCAGGACTTCATCCGTCAGATGCGCGAGCACCACGACTCCACGATCCTCCTGTGCACGCACGACATGGCTGAGGCCGAGGCGCTGGCCGACCGGATCGGCATCCTGCACCAAGGCGAGCTGCTGTGCCTGGAGAGCGCCGAGGAGATCCGACAGCGCTACCACGCCGACACGCTCGAGCAGGCGTTCCTGAACGCGACCGGCCGCTCGTTCGAGGACGAGGACGAGGAGAGCCGAAGGGGGGTACCGGCATGATCCGCCCGGAGCAGGGAGGCGCGCTGCGGCGCGAGCTGATCGGCTTCGCCGGCATCGTCGAGCGCAACATGTACCTGATCAGGCGATTCGCCTGGTGGGAGCTGGCCTGGTTTCTGTACACCGTCGCAAACACGCTCACGATCGTGTTCATCGCGAAGGGCATCGAGGCCGGCGGTGGCCACCTGGACGTGAACCGCACGACCATCGTGCTCCTGATCGGTGCCGTGATCTGGTCGTACCTCGGCCTGATCTTCGAGATCGTGACCGAGACCGTGGCATGGGAACGGTGGGAGGGCACCATCGAGTACACGTTCATGGCGCCGATCTCACGCGCGTCACACCTGCTGGGGATGGGCGCCTTCGCCGTCATCTACGGGGTGCTTCGAACCGCGCTCCTGTTCGCGGTTGTGGCCGCGTCCCTGAGCATCAGCTTCGGCAACGCCGACTTCGCCGCCGCGGGTGTGGTGCTGCTGATCAGCTCGGTGTCGTTCATCGGCATCGGCATGATGACGGCGGTGCTTCCGCTGATCTCGCCCGAGAAGGGCACCCAGCTGGGATTCATCGCCCAGGGCCTGTTGCTGGTGGTGTCGGGGGTCTACTACCCGGTCACGGTGCTGCCCGACTGGATGCAGTGGCTGTCGGTGATCTCGCCGGCGACCTACACGCTCGAGGGCTGCCGCAACGCGATCCTGGACGGAGCCAGCGTGTCGCAGATGTGGCCCGACATCTGGCCGCTGCTCGTGATCGGCGGCATCGCCGTGCCGCTGGGCCTGGCGGTGTTCCGGCGCGGCGAGCGCTACGCGAAGCAGCACGGCCGGCTCAAGCGATCTGGCTAGCATCCGCGGATGGGACGCGAGGCCCGCTGCGCGGTGAGCCATCACGGCCAGGAGGCCGAGGCCGAGGCGCTGCTCGAGACCGACGAGCTGATCGTGCGCTCACCGTTCCGGTTGAGCGTGCCGCGAGCGGGGATCCGATCGGCCACGGCGGCCGGTGACGCGCTCGAGGTGGTCTACGACGGGGGGGCGCTGACGCTTCGGCTCGGCGAGCTGGAGGCTGCGAAGTGGGCGGCCGACATCGCGAACCCCAAGACGCTGGCCGACAAGCTGGGCGTGGGCCGGGCAGCGGGTGCGGCTGGTGGGTGGCGCGGATGCGGAGCTGGTGGGAGCCGGGCGCCTGGTCGCCGACGGCGAGGCGGACGTCGTGTTCCTGGCGGCCGAGACGCCGGCCGCGCTCGAGCAGATCGTCTCGCTCCGCGACCAGATCGCCCGCGACGGCGCGATCTGGGTGATCCGGCCGAAGGGCCGCGACGACCTGACCGAGGGGATGGTGATCGCGGCCGGCCGCGGCGCCGGCATGCACGACATCAAGATCGCGCGCATCTCGAACACGCACACCGGCATGAAGTTCGTGATCCCGGTGGAGCAGCGCTGACACCCCGCACTGGTCGAGCCTGTCCCGCTAGTGGAGAAAGTGCCGGCGGCCGGTGAAGACCATCGCGATGCCGGCCTCATCGGCGGCCGCGATCACCTCGTCGTCGCGTTTGGAGCCGCCCGGCTGGATGATCGCACGCACGCCCGCCGCCACCGCCGTCCGCGGCCCGTCGTCGAACGGGAAGAACGCGTCCGAGGCCAGTACCGCGCCCTGGTTGCGGCCGCCTGCCTTCTCCACCGCCAGCCGCACCGCGTCCACCCGGCTGACATCTCCGCCACCGATTCCGACCGTGGCCAGGTCGCGCGCGATCACGATCGCGTTGGAGCGCACGAACTTGCAGACCCGCCATGCGAACTGCAGGTCGCCCCACTCCTGCTCGCTGGGCGCCGCCACCGACACCACCTGCATGGAGTCCCTGTCCTCGGTCTCGGTGTCGCGGTCCTGTATCAGCATCCCGCCCAGCACGCGTCTCAGATCGCGCTCGCCCGGGCTGGCCTTGCGCCGCTCGCGATCCTCAAGGATCCGCAGCGTCGGCTTCTGGCGCAGCGCCTCCACCGCCTCCGGCTCGTACGACGGCGCGAACAGCACGTGCACGACCTGCTCGGCCAGCCGCTCCCCGAGCTCGGCCGAGACCGGCCGGTTGACGGCGATCACGCCGCCGAACGCGGCCACGGTATCGGAGTCCAGCGCCCGCTCGTAGGCCTCCTCGATCGTGGCCCCGACCGCCACGCCGCAGGGCGTCGCGTGCTTGATGATGGCGCAGGCGGGCAGCTGGAACGACGCCGCGATCGAGCGCGCGGCCTGCAGGTCGAGCAGGTTGTTGAACGTCAGCGGCGGCCCGCCCAGCTGCTCGATCATCGACAGCAGATGGCGGCGGGCCCCCACCTCGACGTAGTACGCGGCCCGTTGGTGCGGGTTCTCGCCGTAGGGCAGGTCGGCCGCCTTCGCCAGGTCGAGCACGATCCGGTCGGCGAACGGCTCGGTCTCGCTGAACCACTCCGAGATGGCCGCGTCGTAGCCGGCCGTGTGCGCGAAGGCCTCGGCCGCAAGCTCGCGGCGGGTCTCGTCGGACACGTCTCCGCCGCCGGTGCGCAGCTCGTCCAGCAGGAACCCGTAGCGCTCCGGGTCGGTCACCACCGCCACCGAATCGAAGTTCTTGGCCGCGGCACGCACCATCGCCGGGCCGCCCACGTCGATGTTCGCGATCACCTCGGGCTCGGTCACCCCGCGGCGCCGGGCCACGTGCCGGAACGGGTACAGGTTGCAGACGACCAGGTCGATCGGCACGATGCCCTCGCGCTCGAGCGATGCCATGTCCTCCTCATGGTTGCGCCGGGCCAGGATCGCCGCATGGATGTGCGGGTGCAGCGTCTTGACGCGACCGCCCAGCATCTCGGCGGATCCGGTCAGCTGCTCGACCGACGTGACGGGCAGCCCGGCATCGGTCAGAAAGCGCTCGGTGCCGGAGGTGGAGATCAGCTCGACGCCGAGCTCATGCAGGCCGGCGGCGAAGCCGGCCAGGCCGTTCTTGTCGCTCACCGAAATCAGGGCTCGTTTGATGGTCATGCCAGATGCTCGTCCTTCACGCGCACACGCCGGCCGACGACCTCGATCCCGCCGGCAGAGAACAGCCGCACAGCCCGTGGCAGCAACCGATGTTCGATCTCGTGCAGACGCTCGGTCACGTCCTCGGCGCGGTCATCATACGAGACCGCGATCGCCTCCTGCAGAACGATCGGCCCGCTGTCGGCGGCCACGTGCCGGTCGTCCACCAGGTGCACCGTGACGCCGGTCACGCGCACGCCGTGCTCCACGGCGTCCGCGACCGCGCGCGCGCCCGGGAACGCGGGCAGCAGCGACGGGTGCACGTTCATGATGCGGCCGGAGAAGCGGTGCACGAACTCCCCAGAAAGGATCCGCATGTAGCCGGCCAGCACCACCAGCCCCACCTCGTGCCGATCGAGGAAGGCCGCCGTCTCCGTCTCATCGGCTGTCACCAGCGACTCGATGCCGGCCCGCGCCGCCCGCTCCAGCCCAGCCGCCTGCGCCCGGTCGGAGACGACGCAGGCGACGTCGATGGCGTCGTCGTCGATCAGCGCCTGCAGGTTGCTGCCCGTCCCCGAGATGAGGACGCCCACCCTCACCGCAGGATGACCCCGTCGCCCTCGACCAGGCGGCCGGCCACCCAGGCCCGTTCGCCCGTCTGCTCCAGCGTCCGCAGCGCCAGCTCGGTCGACTCGTCCGCAACCACCACCGCGTAGCCGAGGCCGAGGTTGAACACCCGCCGCATCTCGTCCTCGTCAACGCCCAGCGATGCCAACCAGGTGAACACCGCAGGGCGTTCCCAGCTTGAGACGTCGATTTCAGCACCGAGCCCGGCGGGCAGCGGCCGGCCGAGGTTGCCGGCGATCCCGCCGCCGGTGATGTGGGCCATCGCGCGCACGTCGAGGGTGGCGGTCAGCAACCGCACAGCGCCGGCGTAGATGCGTGTCGGCTCAAGCAGCGCGTCGGCCACCGACGCCCCACCGAGCTCGGAGGGGGTGTCGTCGAGCGAGACGCCGGCTCGCTCCAGCAGTCGCCGCACCAGCGAGAACCCGTTCGAGTGCGGGCCGCTCGAGGCCAGGCCGATCACGGCATCGCCGGCCCTGGCGCGCGCGCCGCCGATCAGGTCGCGGCGCTCGCCGACGGCGACCGCGAACCCGGCCATGTCGAACTCGTCCGGCTCCATCATGTCGGGGTGCTCCGCGGTTTCGCCGCCGAGCAGCGCACAGCCTGCATCGCGGCATCCGGCGGCGATGCCCTCGACCAGCTCCGCGATCCGGTCCGGCTGGATCCGCCCACACGTGATCACATCGAGGAAGAACGCCGGCCGCGCCCCCGTGGTGATCACGTCGTTCACGCTCATCGCGACCAGGTCGATGCCGAGCCCGTGCAGCCGCCCGGCAGCCGCGCCGAGCAGGATCTTGGTGCCGACGCCGTCGCAGCCGGCGGCGATTGCGGGGTCGCCGGCGCTGGGCGTGTACAGGCCGGAGAAGCCACCCAGGCTCCCCAGCACGTCCTTCGTGTGCGTCGAGGACACGGCGGCGGCGATGCGGCGCACCACCTCGTCGGCGGCCTCGAGGCTGACCCCGGCGTCGCCGTAGGTGAGCGGCGCCTCGCCGCTCATCGAGCGGCCGCGGCCTCGGCCGCTGCCAGCTCCTCGAACCGCAGCTTGGCGTTTCGCATGTCGCCGGGGATCTCGGTCGGGTATTCGCCGGTCAGGCAGGCCCGGCAGAACCGCTCGCTGGGCTGGGTGGTCGACGCCTGCAGCCCGTCCAGCGACAGGTACGCCAGCGAGGTTGCGCCCAGCCGCTCCCGCACCTGCTCGATGGTGCGCCCGGATGCGATCAGCTCGTTCTGGTCGGCCATGTCGATCCCGTAGAAGCAGGGCGAGATGATCGGCGGCGAGCTGACGCGCAGGTGCACCTCGGTGGCGCCCGCCTCGAACAGCATCTGCACCAGCTTGCGCGTCGTCGACCCGCGCACGATCGAGTCGTCAACGACCACCACGCGCTTGCCGCGCAGCATCGAGGGCAGCACGTTGAACTTGAGCTTGACGCCGCGCTCACGCAGGCCCTGGTCGGGCTGGATGAAGGTGCGACCGACGTAGCGGTTCTTGACCAAGCCCTCGCCGAACGGGATGCCGCTGGCGCGGGCGTACCCGATGGCGGCGGGCGTGCCGGAGTCGGGCACGGGAATCACGACGTCGGCCTCGACCGGCGCCTCCAGCGCCAGCTGCTCGCCCATCCGGCCGCGCACCTCGTGCAGCCCCTGGCCCTGCATTTCGGAGTCGGGCCGGGCGAAGTAGATGTACTCGAAGATGCACAACGACGCGGAGCGGGGCTCGACAGCCTGCCGGTAGCGGAGCCCGTCGGCGTCGATCACGACCAGCTCTCCGGGGTTCAGCTCGCGCTCCACCCGGGCGCCGATGATGTCAAGCGCGCAGGTCTCGGAGGCGAGCACGAACGCGTCGTCGAGGCGGCCGACGACCAGCGGCCGGATGCCGTCGGGATCGCGGAAGCCGGCCACCGCGTCCTCGGTCAGCAGCACGGCCGCGAACGCGCCCTCGATCCGGCCCATGGTGTCAGCGATCGCGTCGTCCAGCCGCGGGGACGGGTGCCGCGCGATCAGGGCCGCGATCACCTCCGTGTCGGAGGTGGACTGGAGCCGTACCCGGTTGCCACGCAGCTCGTCCCGCAGCGCGGTCGTGTTCGTGAGGTTGCCGTTGTGACCGAGCGCGACGGTGCGGCCGGGTGCGTGCTGCACGACCGGCTGGGCGTTGCGCCAGGCGGTGGAGCCGGTGGTCGAGTAGCGGGCGTGGCCGATCGCCATGCGGCCCTGCAGCGCCGAGAGCTTGGGCTCGTCAAACACCTGGCTGACCAGACCCATGTCCTTCATGGCGACGACCCGGCCGCCGTCGGACACGGCAATGCCGGCGCTCTCCTGGCCACGATGCTGGAGCGCGTAGAGGCCGAAGAAGGTCAGCCGCGCGACGTCACGGTCGGGCGCACCGAGCGGGTCGTAGATGCCGAACACGCCGCACATCAGCCGCTGCCCTCGACCGCGGCCGGCAGCGCCGACTCGTAGATCCCGGCCGCATCGGTCAGCGGCAGCGCCTGGCCGGACAGCACGATGGCGTCGCCGCCGACGCGTCCGATCCGCCGCAACGGCAACTCGCCGGCCAGCGCCGCCAGCGCCTCCACGTCCTGCTCGAAGACGCTGATCACCGCCCGCCCATCGCCCTCCGAGAAGGGTTGGTCGCAGTCGGCAACCACCCCGACACCGCCGGCGATGGCGGACTCGGCCAGGGTTACCGCGAGGCCCCCGTCGGCCACATCATGTGCGCTTCGCAGCAGCCGTCGCTCGGCCGCCGCGGCCAGGAACCGGTGCAGCCGCGCCTCGGCCACCAGGTCGGGAGCAGGGATGCGCCCGGCCACCTCGCCCAGCACCAGCTTCTGGTACTCGGAGCCGTCCAGAGCGGCCGCGCCGTCGCCGGCCAGTAGCACCAGGTCACCCTCGCTCTGGAAGCCCGCCTTGACGGCAAGCTCGGCGTCGGCCAGCACGCCGACGACGCCCACCACCGGTGTCGGGTAGATGGGCTGCCCGAAGTGCTCGTTGTAGAGCGACACGTTTCCCGAGATCACCGGCAGGCCGAGCGCCTCGCAGGCCAGCGACATGCCCTCGATCGCCTCCGCCAACTCGTAGCCGACCTCGCCCGTCTCGGGGTTGCCGAAGTTGAGGCAGTTCGTGACCGCGGCCGGCCGCGCGCCCGTGCAGGCGACGTTGCGCGCCGCCTCGCAGACGGCGGCCGCGCCGCCGCGGCGCGGATCCAGCCACGTGCGCCGGCCGTTGCCGTCCAGCGAGATCGCGATCGCCCTCCGCGACGGAGTCAGCCGCACCACGCCAGCATCGCCGCCGGGCCGCACCGCGGTGCCCGAGCCGACCAGCTGGTCGTACTGCTGGTAGATCCAGCGGCGGCTGGCGAGGTTCGGCGAGCCGAGCAGCGTTCGCAGCCCGCCCGCGATGTCCGTCACCGGCGCGAACTCGAGCGGCTGGTCGGCCAGGCGGGCCGGCCGCGTGCGCTCCACCTCGTACCTGGGCGCGCCGTCGACCAGCGTCTCGACCGGGATCTCGCCCACCACCTGGCCGTCGTGGAACGCACGCAGGATCCCTCCCTCGGTGACCTCGCCGATCACCGTGGCGTCGATGTCCCAGCGGGTGCAAGCCTCGATCACCGCGTCCAGCCGCGACGGCTCCACGATCGCGCACATTCGCTCCTGCGACTCGGAGATCATGATCTCGAACGGCTGCATGTCCTCTTCGCGCAGCGGCACCTGCGACAGGTCGACGTCCAGGCCGACGCCGCCCCCGGCCGCCATCTCCGACGTGGACGAGGCCAGCCCGGCCGCGCCCAAGTCCTGGAGTGACGCCAGCAGCCCCCGGTCGAGCAGCTCGAGCGTGCACTCGATCAGCTTCTTGCCCATGAACGGGTCGCCGATCTGGACGCTGGGACGCTTGTCGGCTGAGGCCTCATCGAACCCCTGCGAGGCCAGCACGCTGGCTCCGCCGATGCCGTCGCGGCCGGTCTTCGAGCCGTACAACACCAGCAGGTTGCCGACGCCCGTTGCGCCGGCCGACGTCAGGCGCGCCGCCGGCAGCAGCCCGACGCACATCGCATTGACCAGGCAGTTGTGCTCGTAGGCCGGTTCGAAGTAGACCTCGCCGCCCAGGTTGGCGACGCCGACGCAGTTACCGTAGTGGCCGACGCCCGCGACCACCTCGGCGAACAGGTGCCGCTGGTGGTCGCTGGACGGCTCGCCGAAGCGCAGCGAATCCAAGATCGCGA
Source organism: Gaiellales bacterium (assembly GCA_035473255.1). Taxonomy (GTDB): domain Bacteria; phylum Actinomycetota; class Thermoleophilia; order Gaiellales; family JAICJC01; genus JAICYJ01. The sequence continues at coordinate 24,689 of DATIOK010000042.1, read as the reverse complement.
TCGGGCGCGCGCCCATCGCGAAGATGTCGCGCAGGATGCCGCCGACGCCGGTGGCCGCTCCCTGGAACGGCTCGACGGCGGAGGGGTGGTTGTGGCTCTCGACCTTGAGCGCGACTGCGAGGCCGTCGCCGACGTCGATCACGCCGGCGTTCTCTCCCGGCCCCTGCAGCACATGGCCGCCGTCGGTCGGAAAGCGGCCCAGCAGCGGCCTGGAGTGCTTGTAGCCGCAGTGCTCGCTCCAGAGCAGCGAGTACACGGCCAGCTCAAAATCGTTCGGATCGCGGCCCAGCAACTCGCAGATACGCTCACGTTCGCCATCGGTGAGACCGAGGGCGCGATGGAGCGGCTGTGGCGTCACGGCGTTCACGAGCGCCACTGCATGGTACCGGAGCGGGTCGATGGCACGCGACAGCGGCCATCGACCCGCCCGATAACGGTCTAGCCCTTCTTGTGGCTGTGGCCCTGCCCGCCGGCGGGGCCGTGACCGTGGCCACCGCCGTGCGTCGTTGAGTGGCCGTGGCCGCCGCCGTGCGTGGTGGACTTGCCACCACCGTGGCCGTGGCGCGACGACCCGCCCCGCGTGGTGTCGCCGTGGTGGCCGTGGCCCTTGCCGTGGCCGGCCAGGTCGCCGTGCTTGGGCGCGTGGCCGGCGCTGCCGCCGCCGGACTCGGTGGTCGGCTGGTCGCCCGGCCCCGGGCCGGGCTCGTCACCGGACGAGGTGGTCGGATCGTTCGACCAGCCCTTGTGCAGGCCGCAGTTGGCGTGGCCCTGCTTGTTGAAATGCACGCCGTTGTGTTGACAGGTCTGGTAGACCGCGTCTTGAACCGTCTGCGCAGGCATCATGCGCGCCACCGCAGAGCCCGTGACCGCCAACCCGCCGAGCACGGGCACGACCACTATCCAGCGAGAGATGGACATAAAGAGACCCCCAAAGACACAGAGCGGACAGACATCTCATCGGCATCCGCAGGTGCCTTGGTGGTCACTCATCGTGGTGGTCATCGCTCCCGCCTTCGGGGTCGCGCTCTGGCACGGCGGCTTCACCCACTGCGGTCAGCTGTCGATCGCGGCGGCCGGCACTGCGCTGGCGATGCTGGTCGCGGCTGTTCCGGCCCTGTCTGCGCGCGACCCCGGCCGGATCGCGTTCGGCGTGTCCACGACCGCGGCCGCGGTGTCCGGTCTCTATGACCTCACCTGGTCGTTCCCGCCGCTGGTGCTGCTGGGCGCGGTGGCCGCGCTGGGCGCGCTGGCCGCACGGCCCGAGGGGCCGTGAGCGTCGCACCGGTCACCGAGGTCTCGCGCCTGGAGCTGTTCTTCGACCTCGTCTTCGTGGTCACGATCACGCAGTTCACGACCGTACTCGAGCACCGGCCGTCGGCAACCGGCGTCGTACAGGCGGCGCTGATGCTTGTGATCGTGTGGTGGATGTACGGCGGCTACGCATGGCTCACGAACCTGGTGCCGCCCGACCGCACCGCTCGGCGGCTGGCGATGGTGGCAGGGATGATCAGCTACCTGGTGCTGGCGCTCGCGATCCCCCGCGCCTTCGAGGGCGAGGGGCTGGGGTTCGGGCTCGCCTACCTGTTGGTCGTGATCGTCCACGGCGGACTGTTCACGGTCTCGGCGCAGGTGCGGCTGTCCACGATCTACCGCGGGTTCTTCCCGATCAACGTGGCGTTCGCGCTGGCCATCATTGCCGGCGGGGCGCTGGGCGGAGGCTGGCAGTACGCGCTGTGGGCGCTGTCGGCAGCCGCTGTCTGGGCGTCGCCGTACCTGATCGCGGACCAGAGCCACCTGCTCAGCGCCAAGCACATGGTGGAGCGCCACGCGCTCGTGGTGCTGGTGGCGATCGGCGAGTCGGTGGTCGCGATCGCGATCGGCGCAAGCGCTCACAGCATCGACGCCGGCACGATCAGCACCGTGGCGCTGGGGATGGCGATCAGCGCCGGTCTGTGGTGGGCGTACTTCGGCGACCACGACGACGAGCTGCGCGTGGCAGCCTTCGTCCGGGCGGTCGCGGACGGCCGCTACCTGGTGGGAGTACGCCCGTTTGGCCTGGCGTTTGCGGCGCTCCTGGGCGCGGTGGTGGCGGTGGCTGCCGGGCTGCACCACGCGATCGCGCATCCCAACAGCTCGACGGACAATGTGCGCGCGCTCTACCTGGGCGGTGGCGCCGCCCTGTTCCTGGTCGCCGACCAGGTCTCGCGGGCCTACATGGGGATCGCGATCAGCCGCGGACGGCTGGCCATCGCCGTCGCCGCCCTCGCAACGGTTCCGGCAGGCATGTTCGTGTCGAACGTGGCGCAGGAGACGCTGCTGGCGGCCGTGCTGGCAGCCGGGTTCGCGCTCGAGAGCCGATCAGGCCGGCGCGGCGACGCCGGCCAGGTCGAGTAGCCCCTGCAGCAACACGCGGCCGTCGGTCGACCCCACCAGCTGCTCGACCGCGTGCTCGGGGTGCGGCATCAGCGCCGCGACGTTGCCCTCGGCGTTGGTCACGCAGGCCACCGAGCCGACCGAGCCGTTGGGGTTGTCGCGGTAGCGCAGCAGCACCTGGCCGCGGGCCTCGAGCTCCGCCACTTGCGCCGCGTCGGCGAACCAGCAGCCGTCGTGGTGCTTCATCGGGATCGTCAGCTGGTCGCCCTCGGAGCAGCCCGGCAGCCAGGCCGACTCGCGCTCGACCGCGAGCGCCACGTCGTGGCACCGGAACTTGAGGCTGGCGTTCGGCCGCAGCACGCCCGGCACCAGGCCGGCCTCGGTCAGCACCTGGAAGCCGTTGCAGATGCCCAGCACCGGCCGGCCGGCGGCGGCGTGGGCGCGCACGCCCTGCATCACCGGCGACAGCGCTGCAAGTGCGCCGGGCCGCAGGTAGTCGCCGTAGCTGAACCCGCCGGGAATGATCACGGCCTCCACGCCGCCCAGGTCGGGATCGGCGTGCCAGAGACGCACCGGCTCCACGCCCATCAGCGCGACCGCGTGCATGGCATCGCGGTCATCGCAGGCCCCTGGGTAGCTGACCACACCCACCCTCATCCCGCCACCTCGACCTGGTACTGCTCGATCAGCGGGTTCGACAGCACCTTGCCGGCGATCTCGTCAGCGATCCGCCGCGCGCCCTCGGCGTCGTCGGCATCCACGTCGAGGTCGAACACCTTGCCGGCGCGGACGCCGGCTGCCGGATACCCGAGGCCGGCCAGCGAGCGGCGAACGGCGTCGCCCTGGGGATCGAGGATGCCGTCGCGGGGACGGACGAGCACGGTCACTTTCATGGCGGCGGCACTCCGTTTCGTCGTAGGTAGTCGCTGAAGGGCTCTCCGGTGAGGCGCTCGTAGGCGTCCACGTAGCGCGCGCGGGTGCCGGCGACGATCTCGCCGGGCAGCTCCGGCCCGGGTGCCTGCTTGTCCCAGTCCAGGCCGTCCAGCCAATCGCGCAGGAACTGCTTGTCGAACGCGGCCTGAGCGCGGCCGGGCTCGTAGTCGTCGGCCGGCCAGAAGCGGGAGGAGTCGGGCGTCAGCACCTCGTCGCCCAGCACCAGCTCTCCGCCGGCGTCGACGCCGAACTCGAGCTTCGTGTCGGCGATGATCAGCCCCCGCTCCAGCGCGTGAACGGCGGCGTGCTGGTAGATGTCGATCGACAGCTGCTCGACTCGGTCGAACAGCTCATCGTCGCCCACCAGGCGGCGGGCGGCGGCGGCGTCGATGTTGAGATCATGGCCGCTCTCGGCCTTGGTGGCGGGCGTGAAGATCGGCCGCGGCAGCCGGGCCGACTGGCGCAGCCCGGGCGGCAGACGGTGCCCGCAGATCTCGCCGCTGGCCTGGTAGTCCTTCCAGCTCGACCCCGCCAGGTAGCCCCGCACCACGCACTCGATCGGCAGCATCCGCAGGCGCCGCACCAGCATCGAGCGGCCGGCCAGATCGGGCTCGCCGGCCGCCTCCGCCGGGAAGTCCGAGCGGTCGATCGAGATCAGGTGGTTCGGCACCAGATTGGCGGTGCGGTCGAACCAGAACTTCGAGAGCCCCGTCAGCACCCGGCCCTTGTCGGGGATGGCGGTCGGCATGATCACGTCGAACGCGCTGATCCGGTCGGAGGTGACCATCAGCAGGGTGTCGCCGAAGCTGTAGATCTCGCGCACCTTGCCGGACGCCTCGTGCAGGCCGGCCAGCGCGTCAGACATGCTCCACCTCCAGCGCGTCGAGCGTGCGGTCGAAGATCGCGTCGACGTGGCGCAGGAAGCTCTCCGGGTCGAACACCCGGTCGAGTGCGGCCGCGTTCATCAGCGCCATTGCGTCGGGATCGGCCTCCAGCAGCCCCCGGAACGAGGTCTCCTCGTCCCAGGCTCGGAGCGCGTTTCGCTGCACGATCTCGTAGGCCGCCTCGCGCGAGGCTCCCGCCTCGACCAGCGCCAGCAGCGCCCGCCCTGAGAACACCAGGCCGTGCGAGGCCTCGAGGTTCCGCAGCATCCGCTCCGGGTCGACCGACAGGCCCTCGGCCAGCCAGACGACACGATCGAGCATGTAGTCGAGCGCGATCGTGGAGTCGGGCAGCACCACCCGCTCGGCGGAGGAGTGCGAGATGTCGCGCTCGTGCCAGAGCACCACGTTCTCAAGGCCGACAACGGCATTGCCGCGCAGCACGCGGGCCAGCCCGGACACGCGCTCGCACACGATCGGATTCTGCTTGTGCGGCATCGCCGATGAGCCCTTCTGGCCGCTGGCGAACGGCTCGAACGCTTCGCGCACCTCTGTGCGCTGGAGGTGGCGGATCTCGGTCGCGAAGCGGTCGAGCGACGATCCGGCCTCGGCCAGAGCGGACAGCAGCCGGGCGTGACGGTCGCGCGGGATCACCTGCGTGGCCACCTCCTCGGCCTCGAGCTCCAGCCGGGCGAGCGCGAACGCCTCGATCCGCGGATCCGAGTTCGCGTAGGTGCCGACGGCGCCGGACAGCTTGCCGACGGCGACGCCCGCGAACGACTCGGCCAGCCGCCGCCGCTGGCGACGCAGCTCCATGGCGAAGCCCAGCAGCACCAGGCCGAAGGTGGTGGGCTCGGCGTGGACGCCGTGGGTGCGGCCGATCATGGGCGTGTGGCGGAACTCCTCGGAGCGCACGAGCAGGGCCCGCTCGGCCGCCGCCAGGCCGGCCAGCAGCAGCTCGCCGGCGTCGCGCAACTGCAGCGCCAGTGCCGTGTCGACGACATCCGACGAGGTCAGGCCGTAATGGAACCAGCGCGCCTGCTCGCCCACCTGCTCGGCCACCGACTCCGTGAAGGCCAGCACGTCGTGGTGCGTGCGCCGCTCGATCTCGAGGATGCGCGGCACGTCCACGCGCGCCGACGCCCGCACGGCGGTGACGGCCTCGGGGGGGACGACTCCGGCCTCAACCCACGCCTCCATGGCTGCGATCTCGACGTCCAGCCACCGCTGGAACTTGCGCTCGTCCGACCAGACGGCGCCCATCGCGGGGCGGGTATAGCGCTTGATCAAGGCAATTTGGAGTCTACCAACCGGCCCGGAGCGCTACGGCAGCAACACCGACCCATCGTCCGCCAGCTGCCAGTGCGGGTTGTGCGCGATCTCCCAGGGATGGCCGTCGGGATCGATGAAGACACCGGAGTAGCCGCCCCAGAAGGTGGGCGCACCCGATCGCGCGATCGTGGCGCCGGCTGCCCGCGCCTGCTCGATCACCTCGTCCACCTCTTCCGGTGAGCGCACGTTCTGGGCCGGCGTGCACCCTCCCCAGCCGCCGCCGTCGACGACGCCGCTGTCGGCGGCCAGCTCGTCCCGGCCCCACAGCGCCAGCACCGTGCCCGGGCATTGGAAGAACACGACACCCAGCTCGGGGTCGGTGTCGCTGTGCCAGCCCATCGCCTCGTAGAACCGCCGCGCACGCGCGAGATCGGCGACGCCGAGCGTGATCAGGCTGAAGCGCTGCTCCATTACTCAGTCGCCGTCCAGCGGCCGTGCGGTGGCGCCGCTCCGCCCTGGGCAAGGATCTTGGCGGCGTAGATGGCGGCGTTGCGGGCGCCGTTGATGGCCATGCAGGCGACCGGCACCCCGTCGGGCATCTGCACGACCGACATCAGCGCATCCATGCCACCCAGGTTACCGCGCTCGATCGGCACGCCGATCACGGGCAGCTCCGTGTAGCTGGCGATCACGCCGGGCAGCGCGGCGGCGCCGCCGGCGGCGGCGATCACCACGCGCACACCGCGCAGCATGGCGGTGGATGCGTACTCCGCCACCTCGCGCGGGTTGCGGTGCGCGGACAGCACCCGCACCTCGAACGTGATGGCGCGCTCCAGCAGCTCGTTGCAGGCGGCCTCGATCCGCTCTCGGTCGGCCTCGTCGGGGATCACGATCCCGACCTGCGGCCCGTCCGCCTCGAGCTCCTCCCAGACCGGGTGCACCTCCGGCACCGGCGCGGGGACTGCCGGCTGCTGCTCAGACACGCACCGGCTCCCCGACATCCGTGCGCAGCTGCATGCCTTCGAAGCTGATCAGCCCGGCCGCCCGGTAGGCGCGGTCGCGCGCATCGGCCAGGTCGGCGCCCACGGCGGACACGTTCAGCACACGGCCGCCCGCGACCACCAGCCGGCCGCCCGCGAGGGCCGTGCCCGCGTGGAACACGGTCGCGCCCGGCAGCCTCGCGGCCTGCTCGACCCCGGTGATCTCGGCGCCCTGCTCGGGCGCATCCGGGTACCCGCCCGCGGCCAGCACGACCGAGGCGCACGCCTGGCCGGACACCTCCAGCGACGCGCGGTGCAGCGTCCCCTCGGCACAGCGGCGCAGCGCGTCCAGCAGGTCGCCGTCCAGCCGCGGCACCAGCGCCTGCGTCTCGGGGTCGCCCCAGCGCGCGTTGAACTCGAGCACGCTGGGTCCGTGGTCGGTCAGCATCAGGCCCGCGTACAGGCAGCCCCGGAACACGATGCCGCGACGGGCCAGCTCGGCGATCACGGGACGGTGCACGGTGGCCACCAGCTCGTCCACGGTGGACGGATCCAGTCCCGGCACCGGCGAGATGCAGCCCATGCCGCCGGTGTTGGGGCCGCGGTCGCCATCGAGGGCGCGCTTGTAGTCACGGGCCGGTGCCAGCGGCAGCACGGTCTCGCCGTCGCACAGCGCCAGCATCGACACCTCGGCGCCCTCCAGCCGCTCCTCGATCAGCACCCGCTCGCCGGCGGCGCCGAAGCGGCGGTCGACCAGGCACGCGCGGACGGCGTCGTTGGCCTCGGCCACCGAGCTGCACACGAACACGCCCTTGCCCGCTGCCAGGCCATCGGCCTTGATCACGACATCGCCGTCGGCCTCTGCGATGGCCAGGTGCGCGGCGGCGGGCGTATCGCAGATCGAGAAGCCGGCGGTGGGCACGCCGGCGGCGGCCATCACCTCCTTGGCGAACGCCTTGGAGCCCTCGATCAGGGCGGCCGCGGCGACCGGGCCGAAACAGAGCACCCCCGCATCGGCCAGCCGATCTGCCAGCCCCGCCACCAACGGCGCCTCAGGCCCGATCACGACCAGGTCGGCCCTGATCGACAGCGCCAGCTCGGTGAGCGCCGCCAGATCGCTCACCGGCACGTCGTGGCAGGTGGCGATGCCCGCGATGCCGGGGTTCCCCGGCGCCGCGTGCAGGTCGCCCAGCGAAGGCGAGCGCGCGAGGCCCCACGCCAGTGCGTGCTCACGGCCGCCGGATCCGATCAGTAGGACTCGCATGGGCCGTGCCGAGTCTACCCCTGCACGAGGAAGACGGGGATTCGCCGCGACCGGTGCGACACGCGATAGGGCTCGTGCGCCCAGACGAAGTCGCCGATCAGGCCGCGGTCGTGGTCAGCGCCCATCACGATCGCGTCCATCTCGCGCAGCTCGGCCTCCTTCACGATCCGCTTCGAGCCCTTGCGCGTCGCCAGCACCAGGCCGTGCGCCGAGTGCCCCGCCTTCTGGAACTTGTCGACGGCCTCGTTCACGATCCGCTTCTGCTCGTCCCACTCGTGCTTGGTGGGCTTGAGGCCGGGGTTGGGGAAGCCGAGGCTAGTGCCCCACACCCGCGCGATCGACATCACGAACACCTCGGCATCGAGCGGGCGCGCCAACTCGAGCGCCCGCACGATCACCGGATAGGGGATGTCGCGGCCCTCGGATGCGACCATCAACCGGCGCACCTCGAGCGTCGATTCATCAGGTGGGGGCGACGCTTTTCGCAGCACCGCCCCCAGCCTAGATGATTGTCCCTTGCCGGATCAGTCCCCTGCCGCCGCCGGCGCCGGCGGTGGCTCGCCGGCCTCGCTGTACTTGGGATCCTCGATGTACACGCGGTACCAGTAGAAGAACACGTACGACAGCGCCACCAGCCATCCGATGAAGTAGTAGATGCGGGTGTTGCCGATACGTGCGTACTCGTACCCGCCGTACGACCAGATCACGAAGTAGAGCGCCGCCATTGCCAGCGCGATGTACTTGAAGAAGCCCGGCATCCGCACCGGGCGGCTCATGTCGGGGCGGAACCGGCGCAGCAGGTAGTAGCCGATCAGCACCGGGATGAACGATCCCAGGTAGCCGACGTTCGAGAACGTGTAGATCTCGACCGCGCCGCCGAAGAACACGACGATCAGGCTGCAGATCACGTTGAAGCCCATCGAGAACGACGGCACGCCGTGCTTGTTCACGCGCGAGAAGACGCGCGGGAACTGGCCGTCGATGGACATCTGGTGCAGCGAGCGGGCGCAGCCCATGATGGCATTAAGCGCCGACAGCGCCAGCGCCACCACCAGCATGATCGTGATCAGCCAGTCGAGTGTGCTGCCGCCGCTCGAGAACACCTTCCCGGCGAAGGTCGAGAAGATCGTGGCCGGGTCGACCAGCGCCGAGTTGCTGAGCGCGGTCGCGCCCAGCACCACGATGAAGCTGATCGGGATCATGGTGTAGATGAAGAGGCCGTACAGGCCCTCCAGGTTCATCGCGATCTTGGCGTCGCGCTCCGGATCGCGGCACTCACCGATATAGCAGGCCGCAGCCTCCATCGCGATCACGTTCCAGGTCAGCAGGAACGCATAGGCCAGGTACACGGTCAGCCAGCCCTCGCCATTCAGCGAGGTGAAGAAACCGGTACCGTCCAGCTGATGGAACCCCGACAGCTGCCCCCAGTCCGTCACCGACGGGCGGAAGATGGGCGCGATCGCCAGGAAGGTCAGCGGGATCATCGAGAGCAGCCCCAGCACGGTCGCAAACACCGTGCCCAGGCGGATGCCCAGGTAGGCGGGGATGAAGACCAGGATGATGCCGACGACCGAGATCGCGATCGTCCAGTACGCGATCGGCGTATGGATGGGCGTGAAGCCCTTCTGCGACAGGCCGAACTTGTCCACCAGGTAGAACGACGCCAGGATCATGTTCAGCGGCGCCACCGGGAACCAGCCCAGCCAGTACATCCAGGCCGTGACGCCGTTCACGTGCTTGGCGAACCGCGGCCACTTGTCCTTGTAGGCGACGTAGGCGTAGGAGGGAGAGCCGCCCGTGCGCTCGGGCATCATCGCCGAGAGCTCTGCCAGCAGCAGGCACAGGAGGTAGCCGGTGATCGTGATGAAGACGATGAGCGGAATCGATGCGGCACCCAGCGTCGTCACCATCACCGGCGCGATGCCTGTCACCAGGATCGTGCCGGCGAGGCCGATCACGAATGCTCCCCACCAGTTCGTCTCGCGGCTCAGACCACCGCCTTCGTAGTCCGGAGCGCCAGATTCGACTTCCGACATACTGCCTCCCTCCGAGCGTCGTTGTAACCGGTGTTGCGATAGTCAACCACGCCGGGCGGACGCTTGTAAAGACCTGGGGAGAGATTGGCCATAAGCGGTGCTTAGGGATGGTTGATCGGTATCTCCGTGATGTCCTGGACGGCGAGAACCGAGTCTCGCAAGGACGCAGGGAGCGTCAATACTGGATCGTATTGGCGCGACCGAGGACCAGGTGCAAGGCCAACGGCCTTGCACCGATCGGGAGCGATCTGCGATTACGCAGATCGCGGACGGAGACGACGGTTCGCAGCCGTGGCCACCCAGACCGCCGCTCATGTCAAACCGAACGCAGCGGCCAGGCTCGCGAGAGATACCGATCAACCATCTATAGCCCGATCGGCACGTACCGCGCGAGCTGCTTCTGGTGGCCCGCGATCACCTGGAACGCCTGCACCATCTGGCTGCGCGCCAGGGTCGGCAGACCGCGCGGATCCAGCATGTTCCGCGGCTGCTCGCCGCGCTCGACCTGGGCCACCTGCTGCTCGACCCGCAGCCCCAGCAGCAGCTCGAACACCTCGCGCAGCTCCGAGCTGGCCTCGCCGCTGAGCTGGCCGGGCGCCTCGGTGGCTGTCAGCCGCTCGAGCGTCGAGGAGACCGTGATGCCGGCCGCGATCGCGTGGAACCGGGCCAGGTTCACGATCGGAATGATGCCCTGCTTCTTCAGGTCGATGCGGCCGTCGTCGTTGGTGATCAGCTTGCCGCGCCGTCCCAGGGGAGGCGTGAAGTCGGTGGCCGTGCGCGCCAGCCGCGCGACGAAGTCCGGGTGGCGGGGCGCCTGCCGCTCGATCGAGACCAGCGGGCGCACGATGTCCAGGCCGCCGGCCACCTGGCGGAAGTCGAACGAGACCGCGGCGCGCACCAGGTGTGAGCGGTCCGGATGCTCCAGGCAGTCGGCCAGCACCCGCGACCACTCGCTGCTGCTCATCCGCCACTGGCGGTTGCGCGCCATCACGTCGGAGTTGTCTGCGCCGAAGCCGCACCGTTCCAGGTCGTTGTTGATCTCGGCTGCGACCGTCGCGAAGAAGCCGTCGACCTCCTCTCCGCCGGGGTCGTCGTAGGCGAACGCATTGTCCTGGTCGGAGGCCAGCGTCTGCTCGCGGCGGGCGACGCTGCCCAGCGCCATCCAGGCCCACGAGCAGGGCGGCGCCCCGTGGCGCTGGAAGGCCAGCTCCAGCAGCCGCGTGGTGGCGGTGTCGCCGGCCAGTGCCAGCACCCGGCAGGCGTCCACCGACGAGACGCCGGCGCGGGTCAGCGCAACGATCGTCTGGGGCAGGTAGCTGGCGGCCTCCACCACCTGGTCGGCTGTCTCGGCCTTGCTGATGGCGCGCCGCACGGCGAACGGGGTGCGGCCCTCGAGGTACATCAGGTCGGTGGCCGTGACGATGCCGAGCGGCGTTCCGCGCGAGTCGACGACGGGCAGGTGGTGGATGCCGAGGTCGAGCATGTCGATCATCGCGTCGATGGCGAGCCGGTCCGGTGGCACGGTCATCGCGCGGTCGACCATCAGTTCCGACACCGGCGTGTCGTAGGACAGGCCCGCGGCCACCAGCTTGCGGCGCAGGTCGGAGTCGGTGAGCACGCCCCAGGCGCCGTCGAGGTCGACCAGGATGCAGGACACGTCCTTCTCGGCCATCCGCCGGGCGGCCTCGCGGACGGTGTCGGTGGGCGCGCAGATCGGCGCGGGCCGGTGCACGAGGTCGCCCAGGTGCGCCGTGCGGACATCGCCCTGCGCGTGGGCCACCTGGCCGGTGCGGATCATGCGCGCACGCAGGGTGGAGGCCACGAACTCGCCGCTCAGGTGCGGCACCGCCTGCTTGGCCGGGATCAGGATCAGCTCGCACTGCTCGCGGGCGCGCACGGTGAAGGCGGGTGCCTGCCCGGTCAGCATCGACGGATGGCCGAACACCTCGCCGACGTCCAGCACGTCGACCACCTCGTCTTCGTGCACCAGCTCGACCGCGCCGCTGCGGACCACGTAGACGCCGCGCGAGACGGCGCCATCCTCGATCAGGATGGACGCCCCCGGCGGCGCCGACACCACCTCCGCGGCCTCGGCCAACAGCTCCAGCTCTGCAGGGTCGGCATGCGAGAACGGCTCGTAGCGCCCGAGGAACTCGGCGACGTCGCTCATCGCGCCACCCGCGGCGCAAACCGGGAATACTTCCGCACCATGCCGTCGCCCATCCTATCCCGCCTGGCTCCCGCCGACCTGCTGCGCGAGCGGCTGATCAGCTCGATCGATCTGTCGCGCGACGGCGAGCGGATCGCCTACTGCGAGCGCACGGTGGTCGGCGGCAAGGACCGTTCCAGCCTGTGGATCGTGCCGTTCGGCAGCGGCCGGCCGCGGCGGCTCACGCACGGGGCGTGGAGCGACTCCGCGCCGCGCTTCTCGCCCGACGGCAGCTCGCTGGCATTCCTCTCCGACCGCGAGAAGGCCGGGGTGTCACAGCTGCTGGTGCTGCCGCTCGACGGCGGTGACCCGAAGCCCTTGACGGCCTTCAAGCGGGGCGTGACGGAGGCAGAGTGGATGCCGGACGGCCGCTCGCTGGCGGTGGTGGCGACCGACGACCACTCATATGACCTGCACGGCGAGCGCAAGGGCGACGAGACCGCGACCGTGCGTGTGCTGCGCCACGTGGACTGGCGGATGGACGGCGACGGTCTGCTCGACCACCGGCGCCACGTCCACGTGGTCACCCTCGGCGGCCGCGCCCGGCGGCTGACCAGCGGCCCGTGGTCGGCGTACCACGTGCGCCCCCATCCCGGCGGCAGATCGATCGGCTTCATCGCCGACCGCGGCGGCGACGAGATCCATCCCGATTCGCAGGTGCACGTGGTCGAGGTCAAGAGCGGCCGCATCCGGCTGCGCTCGAAGCTGCCCGGCGAGGTGATGCGCTTCTCGTTCGACCCGGACGGCACGCCGATCTGCGTCGCGTACGACCGCAACCCGCCCATGGACGAGGACCCAACGCTGGTATGGAGCGTGGCCGGTGACGGCTCCGGCCGGCTGCTGACCGAGGGCATGGAACACTTTGCCGGCAAGCAGGGCGCCGGCGACGAGCGGCTGACCGTGATCCCGGACGCGGGCCGAGACGTGCCCTGCCGGGTCACCGACGACGGGCCGGTGCGGCTGGTCGACCCCGAGCTGAACCCGACCGCCTATGAGCTGACCGGGGCCGGCGAACGGGTGGCCGCGCTGATGTCGCTGAACGACTACGACGGCGCCGACGTGTACGCGCTGGAGCCTGGGCGTGAGCCGCGGCGGCGGACAGCCGCCGGTGACGCCTGGCTGTCCGGCCGGGCGCGCCCGGAGATGCAGGAGCTGATCGTGAAGGGCCCGGCCGGACCGATCCGCACGTTCGTGCTGTCGCCGGCCGGCGCGAGCAACCGGCCGATGCCGACCATCCTGCACATCCACGGCGGCCCCACCTGGGCGTGGCCGTATGCGGCCGACGCCACCGATCACATGCTGGTCGGCGCCGGCTACCGGGTGGCGCGACCGAACATCCGGGGATCGTGGGACCAGGGCCGCAAGTGGATCGCGGCCCTTGACGGGGCCTGGGGAGACGTGGACCACGCCGACTGTCACGCCGTGCTCGACCACCTGGTCAAGGCCGGGCTGGCGGACCCCAAGCGGCTGGGCTGCTACGGGAACAGCTACGGCGGGTTCATGGTCAACTGGCTGGTCGGCACCAGCGACCGGTTCGCCGCGGCGGTCTCGTCGAACGGCGTCACCAACCAGATCTCGGCCTACGGGAACTGCGACGTCGGCTACATCTACAACCCCCAGGAGGGCCTGGGCGAGCCGCTCACGCCGGAGGGCGTCGAGTCGCTCTGGCGCCAGTCGCCGCTGCGGCACGTGTCGAACGTGCACACGCCGCTGATGATCCTGCAGGGCGAGAGCGACCTGCGCTGCCCGCCGGCCGACAACGAGCAGTTCTTCATCGCGCTGCGCCGGCTGGGCCGGGAGGTCGAGTACGTGCTCTACCCCGACAGCGACCACGCGATGGCCTCGAGCGCACGACCCGACCGCCGCGTCGACCGCATGGAGCGGATCGTGGCGTGGTTCGGGAAGCACCTGTAGCGAGCACGCGAAGCGTCTGGCTTCACTACACGTGCGCGTATGCCGTGACGGCGCGCTCGCGCGCTCGCGTGGCCTTGGCCAGTGCCGGGCGCATGCGCTCCAGGTGCGCCTCGGCCACGGCGTGGCGCGACAGCATGCTCAGGTTCATCTGCGCGAGCGTGGCCGCCGAGCGCGCCGCAGCCTCGGCCAGCAGCGAGCCGGCCAGCGCGTCTCCCTCCAGGTTCCTGTTGCCTGTCTCGGCGACATCCGCCGCCAGCGTCGCCACCTCCGAGGCCAGCTCCAGCACCCGCATCGGCACGGCAATCGCCCCGGACACCGCCTCGTCCAGGCACGCCGTCCGCCGGTCGCCCTTCTCCATCCGCAATGCCTCCAGCACCACGCCGTAGGCGCGACCGTCGGCGTAGGCCAGCCCCGACGCCTGCCCGCGGATCATGTGCGCCCGGTCGCGCACTGCCTCCAGCCCCTGCGCCGAGGCGAACGAGGTCGCCATCTCGACCAGCGCCGCAGCAATCGCACAGGTCAGAGCCGCGGCCGCCCCGCCCCCCGGTGCGGGGGTGCGAGCGGCCAGATCGTCGAGCAGCTGCGCGACGCTTGCGCTCAGATACGGGTCGTCCCTGTGATCGCTAGAAGAGTCCGACCGTCTTCCCATCCTCGTCGATGTCCACGTTGAAGCCGGCCGGGGTCTTGCCCAGGCCCGGCATCTGCATGATGTCGCCGCACAGCGCCGTCAGGAACCCAGCGCCGGTGTAGGGCCGGATGTCGCGCACGGGGATGCGGAAGCCGGTCGGCGCGTTCGCCAGGGCCGGATCGGCCGACAGCGACAGGTGCGTCTTGGCCATGCAGATCGAGAGGCCGGTCAGTCCGTCGCGCGTGAACTGCTCGATCTTCTGCTGTGCGGCCGGCAGGAAGTCGACGCCCTCCGCCCGGTAGATGCGCTTGGCGATCTTCTCGATCTTGACGTCGATCGGGTCGGAGTCCTCGTACATGAAGTTGAAGGTGTTCGGCTGGTCGGCGGCATCGGCCACGGCCTCGGCCATCTCGGCCGCACCGGCGCCGCCCTTGGAGAAGCCCTCGTTCAGCACCGCCGCGTGGGCTCCGTGATCGAGCGCCAGCTTCTGCACCAGCGCCACCTCCTCGTCGGTGTCGCCGGGGAAGCGGTTGGCGGCCACCACGCAGGGCACGCCGAACTCCTTGGCGTTGAGGATGTGGCGGGCCAGGTTCGCCGAGCCCTCCTCGATCGCGCGCAGGTTGTCGGCGGCCGAGTTGCGGGGGTCGTCCTCCAGGCCGGCGTGGTGCTTGAGCGCCTTGGCGGTGGCGACGATCACGACCGCGTTTGGCTCGAACCCGCCCGCGCGGCAGACGATGTCCATGAACTTCTCCATGCCCAGATCGCTGCCGAAGCCGGCCTCGGTCACCAGGTAGTCGCCCAGCTTGCGGCCGGCCAGGTCGGCCACCACCGAGCTGTTGCCGTGGGCGATGTTGCCGAACGGCCCGATGTGCATGAAGCAGGGCTGGCCCTCCAGCGTCTGGATCAAGTTGGGCTTGAGCGCGTCCTTCAGCAGCACCGTCATGGCGCCGGCGCAGCCCATCTGCTCGGCCGTGATCGGCGCTCCCTCGACGTCGTAGGCGACGGTGATCGAGCCGATCCGCTTGCGCAGATCCTGGAGCGACGTGGCCATGCCCATGATCGCCATCACCTCGGAGGCGGCCACGATGTCGAAGCCGGTCTCGCGCGGGATGCCGTGGGTGGGGCCGCCCAGGCCGGTGATGATGTTGCGCAGGTGGCGGTCGTTCATGTCGACCGCCCGCCGCCAGCTGACGCGGAACGGGTCGATCTTGAGGTCGTTGCCGTAGAAGATGTGGCGGTCGACGAACGCCGCCAGCATGTTGTTGGCCGCGGCGATGGCGTGGAAGTCGCCGGTGAAGTGGAGGTTCAGATCCTCCATCGGCACCACCTGCGTGAGCCCGCCGCCGGCGGCGCCCCCCTTGATGCCGAAGATCGGGCCCAGCGAGGGCTCGCGCAGGCACAGGATCGGGCGCTTGCCGATCGCGCCCAGGCCCTGCGTCAGCGAGACCGAGGTGGTGGTCTTGCCCTCGCCGGCCTTGGTGGGCGTGATCGCCGAGACGCACACGATCTTCGCGTCGGGTGCACCCGACAGGCGGTCGATCACGCTGAGGTCGATCTTGGCCTTGTACTTGCCATACAGATCGACCTCGTCCTCCTCCAGGCCCATCTCCGTGGCGACGTCCATGATCGGCCGCAGGACGGCTTCCTGGGCGATCTCGAGGCTGCTCTTCACCTTTGCTCCTTTGCTGATGTCAGTGCGAGACCGCGGCCGCGCCGCGCTCCGACACAAGATCGTTCTCGTAGAACCGGGCCCACCGGAACGGCTGGATCAGCTCGGGCGTCCTGCCCGTGCCGATCAGATCCGCGATGGTGAACCCGACGATCGGCGAAGCCTTGAACCCGTACGTGCCCCAGCCGGCGTCGATGATGAACCCCTCCACCTCGGTCAATCCCATGATCGGCGAGTAGTCGGGCGAGACGTCGCAGTAGCCGGTCCACTGCCGCAGGATCTTGGCGTGGCCGAGCATCGGCAGCAGCTCGATCATGTGCATCGCCAGATCCTCGATGAACCGGAAGGTGCTGGTGTTGGAGTAGCCCGAGTAGGGCTCGATCTCCGATCCCATCACGAACTCGCCGCGGTCGGACTGGCTGATGTAGATGTGCAGCGTGCCGGACACGATGATCTTGTCCAGCAGCGGCTTCACCGGCTCGGTCACGCACGCCTGCAGGATGTGCGTGGTCAGCGGAAGCGGCACCCCGACCAGGTCGCAGACGAGGGTGCTCCAGCCGGCGACGCAGGAGATCACGGTGTCGCAGTTGATGGTGCCGCGGTTGGTCTCGACGCCCGTGACCTTGCCGTTCTCGACGTTGATGCCGGTGACATCGGTGTACTGGTGGATCTCGACGCCCATCTTGTCGGCCTCCTTGCCGTAGCCCCAGACCACCGCGTCGTGGCGGATGACGCCGCCGGGCGGGTGGTAGAGCGCGGCCAGGATCGGGAAGGTGGGATGGTCGCTGATGTCCAGCTGCGG
This sequence comes from Gaiellales bacterium, assembly GCA_035473255.1. Taxonomy (GTDB): domain Bacteria; phylum Actinomycetota; class Thermoleophilia; order Gaiellales; family JAICJC01; genus JAICYJ01. The sequence continues at coordinate 7,728 of DATIOK010000042.1, read as the reverse complement.
GCACAGGTCCTTGATCTCGTCGGGGTACACGACCCGCGAGTCGACGCCCACCAGCCGGTTCACCTCGGCCCGCTCCATCATCGTGTTCACCGAGCGGTCGGAGTGGGCCAGCGTCAGGTGCCCGTGCTGGGAGAACAGCATGTTGAAGTTGAGGTCCTGCGAGAGCGACTCGTACAGCTTCACGCTGGCTTCGTAGAACCGGGCGCCCTCAGGCGTCAGGTAGTTGGAGCGGATGATGGTGGTGTTGCGGCCGGAGGCGCCCGCGCCCATGTAGCTGCGGTCGAGCACGGCGATCTTCTTGATGCCGTGGCGCTTGGCCAGGTAGTAGGCCGTGGCCAGGCCGTGCGCGCCGGCGCCGATGATGACGACGTCGTAGCTCGACTTGAGGTCGTGGTCGCGGAAGTAGCGGTGCTTTCTGAGCAGGCCGATCATGCCGCCACCTCGCTGCGCAGGACGGCCGTGGCCGACACCGGGGTGATGCCGAGCATCGCCCCCGCGTCCAGCAGCGAGTCCCACATGTACTCCCCGAACTCCCAGCCGCAGAGCACCCAGAAGCGACCGTCGTCGTTCAGGATGATCGACCCGCACCGCATCACCGAGCCGGCCATGCAGGCGCCGGCCGGGAACCGGTGTGGCCGCACGTCCAGAGAGGACGAGCGCATGAACACGTCGCGCACCCGCTCGCCGCCGAGCATCACGCCCGCCCAGCCGCAGGTCATGTCGGTGGCACAGATCGCCTCCGACTCGGACGCGATGCGGGTGCGCAGCTGCTCGACCCGCGAGAACGGGCACAGCACCACGGCGTGCGACGGGGACAGTCGCAGCGTCCAGACGCCGTCCACGTGGCTGGCGCTGCCCAGCTCCAGCCCGGCGCTGAGCCGGTCGATCTCGGCGTGGGGGCCGCGCACGTCGATCTTGCCGTGGTGGGAGATGTCGGCCGCCCAGGCGGGGGCGTCGCCGTTCGACGGGTAGTCGGCCACCCGCCAGCCGTCGCGGTCCTCGAACTCGGCGCCCGCCGCCTGGTGGTTTCGCTCCATCGGCGTGCGCAGGACGGCACCCTCGGCCGCGGCCGGTGACAGGAATGCAAACGGGTCGGCAACGGTGCTCACGAGCGCAACCTCTCTCCATCGGGGTCGTAGAAGGCCTTGTGCGTGACGGTGGCCGGGATCGTCGACCCCTTCGGGTCGGAGATGCGGATGGCGGTGCCCTCCTCGGACTGCTCGACCGGCAGCCAGGCGATGCCGATCGCCTTGCCCAGCCGGCGCGAGAAGCGGGAGCTGGTGATGCGCCCGGCCGGCTGACCGTCCGCACCCACCACCTGCGTGCCCTCGATCGGGACGCCGCCGTTCTGGGCCTCCCAGCCGACCAGCGTCAGCCTGTTGCCGCGGCGCTTGTACCACTCGATCGCGTAGCGGCCGATCCAGTCGGACTCCTTGTCCAACTTGACGATCCAGGGCATCCCCGCCTCGAGCGGGTTGGACTCGGCGTTCGTGTCCTGGCCGACGATGATGTGCATCTTCTCGAGCCGCAGCACCCGCTGTGGCTCCAGGCCGAACGGCTTCACGGCGTACGGCTCGCCGGCCTCCATCAGCTTCTCCCAGAGGTGCTCGCCGGCCGCGGCGGGCAGGTGCAACTCGTAGCCGAGCTCGCCCACGAATCCGATCCGCAGCACCAGGCAGGGGACGCCGGCGATCTGGGCGTGCCCGGCGCCCAGGTACGGGAAGGCCTCGTTCGAGAGGTCGAAGTCGGTCAGCGTGGACAACGCCGTCCGCGCATGCGGGCCGGCCAGGTTGAAGGCGGCGATCGTCGAGGTGACGTTGACGATCTCGCAGTCCATCTTCCAGACGGCGTTCCACCAGGTGAACCACTGCTCCATGCCGCCGGCGCCCGACGACGTGGTGGTCACGTAGTACTCCTGCTCCGACAGCCGGGCCACGGTGCCGTCGTCGATGATCGAGCCGTCATCGCCGCAGACGATGCCGTAGCGGACGCGGGCCAGCTTCATGTCGCCGAACCGGTTCGGGTAGAGCCGCTCCAGGAAGGCGGCGGCGTCAGGCCCGCGCACGATCAGCTTGCCCAGCGTGGACACGTCGATCAGGCCCAGCGACTCGTGCACGGCGTCCACCTCGCTGTCGCCGTCGCCGTAGTCGTAGGGGCGCTTCCAGTCGCCCGCCCACAGCATCTTGCCGCCGTGCTCGGCGTGCCAGTGGTGGGTGGACGTGCGCTTCACCGGCTCGTAGCCGCGGGCCGCCAGCAGCGAGAAGCTGGTGGGGTTGTGCGGCGGCCGCGATGTGGTGACGCCGACCCGCTGGGAATCGGGGTCGAGGCCCAGCTGATCGGCGATCACGAGCCCCGAGTTGCGGTGGCACATGCGCCCCTGGCACGGGCCCATGGTCACGGTGGTGTAGCGCTTGGACAGCTCCAGCGAGCTGAAGCCCTCGTCCAGCGACAGCGCGATGTCCTTGGTGGTGACGTCCTCGCAGAAGCAGACGACCTGCTTGCAGCCGGTCTTCGGCGCCTGCGCCGGCACCGCCCCGGCGGCCGCGGCCGATCCGGCGGCCGCGCCCACGACGCGCATGCCCTCGGGCAGCGCGTCCGGCACGTAGCGGCGCTGGTCGCGGTCGTAGCGGATGCCGCCGCCGCCCTGGCTGACGAGCGCCGTCTGGCCGACGCTGCCGCCGGACATGACCAGCAGGTCGCAGGCGAGCGTGCGGCGCTCGCCGTCGCGCGTGACGACGACCCCGGTGACCGCCTTTGAGCCCTTCGCCTGCCACGGTTGGTAACCGGCCAGATACTCGATGCCGGCGTCCTCGATGGCGCTGCCATCGGCGTCGCGCCGCGAGTCGGCCACGGCCAGCACGTTCACGCCGCCGTCGGCCAGGTCGAGCGCGGCCGCGAGTCCCTCGTCGCTCGACGTCAAGACCACGGCCTGCTCCCAGGGCATCAGCCGAAACTGGTTGACCAGCCGCCGCGCCCCACTGGCCAGCATCACGCCCGGCAGGTCGTTGTTGCCGAAGACCAGCGGCTGCTCGATCGAGCCGGTGGCGATCACCAGCTCGGCCGGGCGGAAGCGGTGCATCGTGCGGCCCTGGTAGACCGGCACCAGCAGCCCCTCGTAGACGCCGCCGGCGTAAGCCGGTTGCAGGATCTCGACGCCGGCCGCATTCACCCGGTCGATCAGCGCCGTCAGGCGTCCGTTGCTGCGCGGCCCGCCCCAGGCCAGCTGTCCGCCCAGAGCAAGGCCCTCCTCGACCAGCGCCACGTGCCGGCCTTGCTCGGCCGCCTCGGCGGCCGCCTCCAGCCCGGCCTCGCCGCCGCCGATCACCAGCACGTCGACGTGGCGGTGAACCTTGTCGAAGCGCTCCGTGCGGCGATGGTCGGGATCGAGCTTGCCGAGGCCGGCGGCGTTGCGCAGGATCTTCTCGTAGAGCGGCCAGGCCCGGCGCGGGTGGATGAAGGTCTTGTAGTAGAAGCCGACCTGCATGCCGAAGCTGGGCGTGAGCCGGCCCACCAGGTGCAGGAAGTCGCGCTGCAGCGAGGGCCACGCGTTCAGGTGCTTTACGTCCATGCCCTGCTCGACCGGCGTCATGCAGGCGCGCACGGTTGGCTGCCCGTCCACCTCGACCAGGCAGTTCGGGCACTGGCCGGAGCAGCACATCAGGCCGCGCGGCCGGTGGTACTTGAAGGAGCGCGAGAACACGCGCGTGCCGGAGGCGAAGAGGGCCGACGCGATGGTATCGCCGGCGTAGCCGGTGACCGGGCGGCCCTCCCACTGGAAGGTCACCTCCTGCGAGCGGTCGATCAGCTCGCCCTGTCGTTGCGCCAGCCGCTGGTCAGCCACCGGCCGGCTCCCGGCTTGGGGCCAGCTCGCCCGGCCGTGCCACCTGCAGCACCTGGTTGCGGGTGGTGTTGCGCTCGGCCTGGAACCACTCGCGGCAGCCGGACGAGTGGAACCACCACTCGCGCTGGTCGCCGCCGGTGTTGGTGCGGAAGTAGAGGTAGTGGAACAGCGCCCGCTCGTCCTCGGACGTGGTGGCGCGCTCGGTCACCTCGCCGCCGTACGCGTACTCGTCAACGGCACGCGGACCGCAGTTCGGACAGGAGAGGATGAACGACATGAGTTAGTGGTGTACCTTCTGGTCGGGGTGGCCGTTTGTGGTCTGAGCCGTCATCGCCCTCATAATCGCGTCGGCGAAGGACTCGGGTCGGAAGGCGAAGTCGGTGCCCACCAGCGGGATGCCGGTGATGGCGGACGCCTCGATCGTCATGGCGCGCATGTCCTCGGGTTCGAGGTCGTGCACGTCGTTCTTGCCGCAGGCGCGGGCGAACATCTGCATCTCCTGCGTCATCGAGTTGAGGAAGCCGGTGACGTGATCGGCGGCCTCGTCCACCGGTAGGCGCGCGATCAGATCCTCGTCCTGGGTGGTGATCCCGACCGGGCACAGCCCCGTGTGGCAATGGTGGCAGGCGCCGGGCTCGGTGCCCATGCGCTCGTAGTCCTCGATGTACACCGGCTTGTTGCAGCCCAACGCGATCATGGCAGCGGTGCCGATCGAGACGGCGTCGGCACCAAGCGCCAGCGCCTTGGCGGCGTCCACGCCGTTTCGGATGCCGCCCGAGATGATCAGGTTGACGACGCCTTCCAGCTTCATCTCACGCAGCGCCGCCACCGCCTCCACCAGCGCGGCCATGGTAGGGATGCCGGTGTGGTCCATGAGCGAGTCCGGCGATGCGCCGGTGCCGCCCTCGAGGCCGTCCATCACGATCACGTCGGCGCCGGCCTTGCAGGCCAGCTTGACGTCGTCGGCCACGCGGCAGGCGCCGATCTTGATGTAGATCGGGATCGCGCCGTCGGTGGCCTCGCGCAGCTCCTCGATCTTGATCTGGAGGTCGTCCGGCCCCACGAAGTCGGGGTGACGGCAGGGCGAGCGCTGGTCGACGCCGGGCGGCAGTGTGCGCGCCTCGGCGATGATCGGCGACACCTTCGCGCCCAGCAGCACGCCGCCGGTGCCCGGCTTGGCGCCCTGGCCGATCACGATCTCGGCCGCGTTGGCCATCCGCAGGTGGTGCGGATTGAAGCCATAGCGGCTGGGCAGCACCTGGTAAACCAGCTGGTCGGAGGCCTCGCGCTCGAGGTCGAGCATGCCGCCGTCGCCGGTGGTGGTCGAGATGCCGACGCGGGTGGCCGCGGTGCCCAGCGCCTGCTTGGCGTTGCGCGAGAGCGCGCCGTAGCTCATGCCGGCGATCGTGATCGGCGTGGCCAGCCGGATCGGCTTGGCGCCGTGGCGGGCGCCGATCTCGACGCTGGTGTCGCAGGCCTCGCGGTAGCCCTCCAGCGGCACCCGCGAGAGCCTGCAGGGCACGAACGTCAGCTCCTGGAAGTGCGGGGTGCGGCGGGTGGTGCCGAGGCCGCGGTTGGTGTAGCGACCCAGCTCGGCCTTGGTCTGGATGTCGTCGATCGTCTCCGGGGACCACACCCACAGCTTCTGGTGCACGTGGCCGTCCTCGCCGCGCGGGATGAAGTCGCTCACAGCGCTGCCCTCCAGGCGTCGTACTCGTGCTTCGAGAAGTTCCACAGCTTGCGGCCGGAGACGAGCTTCTTCCAGTCGTAGCCGCCCGAGTCGATGTCATTGGCGCCCAGCTGCGACTCCAGCAGCGCACGATCATCCCCGCTCAGCTCGGCCTCGACGCAGTCTGCGCCGAGCGCGTGGATGCTGCCGCCGACGTAGACGGTGCCTTGGTACATGGAGTCGCCGATGCCGTCGCCGGCGTCGCCGCACACGATCATGGTGCCGCGCTGCATCATGAACCCAGACATGTAGCCGACCGAGCCGCCCACGACCACGGTGCCGCCCTTCATGGCGATGCCGGTGCGGGCGCCGGTGTCGCCCTCGATGAAGACGCGGCCGCCGCGGATGGTGGCGCCGGCCGAGCTGCCGCCGTTTCCGTGCACGGCGATCGAGCCGGACATCAGGTTCTCGCCGACGCTCCAGCCGCAGTTGCCGTTGACGACGATCTCGGCGCCGTCGCACATGCCGCCGCAGTACCAGCCGACCGGCCCGTCAAAGACGATGCGTGTCGGTGACATCACGGCCACGGCCAGGCAGTGGCGGGCCGCCGGGTTCGTCAGGCGCACGTCCGGCACGCCGTCGGCGGCGGCGCGCTTGATCGCCTGGTTGATCTCGCGCGTTGTGTGCTGCGAGCAGTCGATCTCGGAGATCAGCGTAGCCACCAGCGCACCTCCCCCGCGCCCAGCTCGCGCGGCTTCAGTTCGACCGAGTCGGCGACGCGGCGCAGCGCGATCTCCTCCGATGCGATCAGCACCTTCTCGTCGTCCTCGGCGAAGATCAGCGGCTTCAGGGCGAAGCGGTCGCGGGCGACGCCGATGCCCTGCGGCGTCGAGATCAGGTAGGCGAAGGTGCCGTCCAGATCGTGCACCGAGGAGCGCAGGGCCTCCTCCAGCGAGTCACCCTGCTCCAGCTTGTCGGCGATGTAGACGGCGATCGCCTCGGAGTCGTTGCCGGTGGCGAAGCGGTGGCCCTTCCCGGCCAGCCGCCGGCGCAGCTTGTGGTAGTTGGTGATGTGCCCGTTGTGGACGACCGAGATGTCGGCGAACGGCCGCGCCCAGAAGGGGTGGCTGTGGGCCACGTCCACCAGCGACTCGGTGGCCATGCGGGTGTGGCCGATGGCGTGGCTGCCCTCGAATGATTTGTAGGGCGCCGCGGCCTCGACGTCGGACGCGTCGCCCACGTCCTTAACGATCTCCATCGAGCGGCCGATCGAGAACACCTCGGTCTCGGGCACCTCCTCGACCAGATCGGTGAGCGTGCCCAGGTCGCCGGCATAGCCGATGCGCGCGCGCAGGTTGCCGCCGGTGTGGGACTCCTCGCTGACGGTGCCGGCGCCCGCCAGCGCATCGTGCACCCGGCTGGGCGTGTCGCCGTTCGCCTCCATCCGCACGCGCAGCACGTAGGAGTCATCCTGGGGCGGGCCGTAGAGGGCGACGCCGGTGGAATCGGTGCCACGCCGGTCAAGCGGCGTGAGCATGTCGAACATGGCGTGGCCGACAGGCCCGTAGCGACCCGGATCCTTGTAGAGGAATCCACACAACCCGCACACGGCGATCGATCCTTTCGAGACGATGGCAGGGGCGCCAATATCCTACGGATTGCACCGTGTTTGCGGCAGTGCCAGCGGGGATGCAATTCCCGTGGCGGCTATGTGCAGATGTACAGCTGCCCGGGGTGCCGACCTGCGGCCGGCACCCCGCTCGCAGCCTAGAACAGCGTCAGGTAGCGGTTGACCTCCCACGGTGTGACCTGCTCGTGGTAGGCGTTCCACTCGTCCTGCTTGGTCTTGACGAAGTAGTCGATGTAGTCCTCGGTGCCGGTGTTTCCGAGCGCCTCGCGGATGACGGCGTCCTTCTCAAGGTGGCGGGTCGCGTCCAGCAGGTTGGCCGGCAGCAGGTCGATCTTGCGTCGCTTCAGCTCCTTGGCCGTCAGCTCATACAGGTTGTCGTCGTTGTGGGGCCCGGGATCCATGTCGTGCTCGATGCCGTCCAGGCCGGCGGCCAGGATCACGGCCATTGCCAGGTACGGGTTGCACGACCCGTCCACCGTGCGGTCCTCGACGTGGCCGCCGGGCAGCCGCAGCATCTGCGTGCGGTTGTTGGCGCCGTGGGTGATGAAGATCGGCGACCAGGTGGCGCCCGAGGTGGGCGTGCCGGCG
>DATIOK010000041.1:0-2203 GCA_035473255.1 Gaiellales bacterium | reverse complement strand
CCCATCACGCTCTGGTTGATGAAGGCCAGGCAGTCGCGCCGGGCCACTCCGCCCTTCTCGGCCAGCACCGCGATCTCGGCCAGCGACTGGGCGACGACCCCCAGCAGCAGGTTGTGGCAGATCTTCACGAGCCGGGCGCCGTCGCCCTCGCCGACGTAGGTGACGCCGTTTCCGAACAGCTCCAGGTACGGGAGCACGGTGTCGTAGGCGTCGCGTGGTCCGGAGGCCACCACGGTCAGCCTGCCGGCTGCGACCACCTTCGGGTTGCCGCTGACCGGCGCCGCCACCAGCGCCGTGCCGCGGCGCTGCGCCTCTGCCCGCACCTCGGCCGAGGCCTCGGAGGAGATGGTCGAGGAGTCCACGATCACGGCCGGCGCCACGTCTCCGCGTGACAGTACGCCGGACGCGCCGGTGACCACCTGCTTGAAGTCGTCGGAGCCGGCCACCATCGTGAACACGATGTCGCGGTCTGCCAGCTCGGCGGGCGAGTCGACGATGGTTGCGCCCATCGCCGCGAGCGGTTCCGCCTTCGAGCGGGTGCGATTCCAGATCGCGAGATCGCAGCCGCCGGCGAGCAGGCGCTCGGCGATCTGGTAGCCCATCCGCCCGGCACCGATCCATCCGATGGTGTGTTGGCGACCGTTTGGCGTCGTCATTCTGCGTGGTTCCTCCCGATCGGACGGCACTCGATTGCAGTGACTATAGAGAGTGGGGAGGACCACGTCAATCGGCGTCCTATTTGGCTCCCAGAGCGGATTTGTGCTTTACTCGTAGATGACCGCCACGATTGCCGTTGATGCAGCAGAAACCCCTCACCATGCGCGACGTTGCAAAAGCCGCGGGCGTCCACCCCGGAACGGTGTCGCGTACGCTGAACCCGCTGACCCGCCCGCTGGTGAACGAACGCACCGCGGCGGCGGTCGACCGCGCGGCCCGCAGGCTCGGCTATTCGCCGAACCCGATCGCGCGCACGCTGAAGACGCGCAAGTCGTTCACGATCGGCGTGCTCATCCCCGACCTCACAAATCCCCTGTTTCCGCCGCTGATTCGGGGCATGGAGGGGGTGTGGGACGGGGCCGGCTACACCACGCTGGTGGCGTCGACGGACGGGGATCCTCACCGCGAGCGGCAGCGGGTGGAGATGCTGGTGGCCCGCCAGGTCGACGGCTTCGTGATCGCGACCGCCGCGCGCCACGATGAGGTCGTGACCGAGATGATGGCGGCCGGTCGGCCGGTGGTGCTGGTCAATCGCACGATCCAGGGAAGCGGCGCCTTCGCCGTGGTGCCGGACGACCGCAAGGGCTCGACGCTGGCGGTCGAGCACCTGGTCGCGCTCGGCCATCGCCGGATCGCCCACCTGGCGGGTCCGCGGCGACTCTCGACCGGACAGCTGCGCTGGCGTGGTTTCCTGGAGGCGATGGACGAGCACGGGCTCGAGGTGAACGCGAGCATGGTGGCGACGGCCGAGGCCTACACCGAGTCAGAGGGGGTGGCGTCGGCACGCCGGCTGCTGGGGGCCGAGCCGCGGCCCACCGCGATCGTGGCCGGCAACGACCTGCTGGCGCTGGGCGCCTACACGGCGCTGGCCGAGCTGGGGCTGCGCTGCCCCGAGGACGTGTCGGTGATCGGCTTCAACGACATGCCGTTCGCCGACCGGTTCGCGCCGCCGCTGACCACCGTGCGGATCCCGCACGCGCTGATCGGTGCGCGGGCGGCGGAGCTCCTGTTGGAGCGGATCGAGGACCCCGCCGCCACCCCGCAGACGCTGCTGTTCGAGCCCGCCCTTGTGGTGCGTGCCTCGACGGCGGCGGTGAGTACCTAGTCCACGGACCTGTTGAGGTTCGACTGGGACTCGCGGATGCCGGGCAGCGGCCCGTCGACCGTGTGGTAGTGGTAGCGCCCGGCCACCATCAGGTTCTCGGCCGGGAACCGCGTGATCACCTCACATCCGGTGGCGGTCACCACCAGCTGCTCCTCGATGCGGGCCGCAGACCAGCCGTCCGAGGCCGGCCAGAAGGTCTCCAGCGCGAATACCATGCCCTCCTCGATCGGCTCGGGGTGTTCGAGCGACACCAGCCGGCTGATGATCGGCTTCTCCCAGATCGAGAGGCCGACTCCGTGCCCGAACTGGAGCGCAAACGCCGCCTCCTCGCTGGCGAACCCGAACTCCTGCGCGGTCGGCCACACCGAGGCGACCTCGGCG
>DATIOK010000040.1:0-7698 GCA_035473255.1 Gaiellales bacterium | reverse complement strand
GGCAGCACGATCTGGATGATCCCCAGCGAGCTGACGCAGGCCATGGGTGCCATGGCGGCGGGGTTCAAGGCACCGGCGCCGGAACCGGCCGAGCGTGTCGCCGCCCCGAACGGTGCAGTCAGCGCTACGTCCCGCCAGGCTCCTGAACGCTGATACGCTCGGCCCGCTCGCGCAGCAGGTCTCTCACGACCACCTGGATGGTGCCCGCGATCGGGATCGCGATCAGCGCGCCGAGGATGCCCAGCAGCGCGGCGCCGACGAGCACCGCTATCAGCACCACCAGGGCGGGCATCTGCACGGTGCGGCGGTAGACGGCCGGCTGGATCAGGTGATTCTCGATCTGCTGGTAGACCATGATCACGACGAACACGATGATCCCGTCGGTGGTGCCTCCTGCGAAGTACGCGACCGCGATCACTAGGATCGACGCGATCGTGGCGCCGACCAGCGGCACCAGGTCACCGATCGCCACCACCACTCCCAGCGTCAGCGCGTATGGGACGTGGAGGATCCATAGCGTCAGCGCGGCGACGACGCCGGCTATCACCGAGATCAGCAGGTTGCCGGCGACGTAGCCGCCGACCGTGCGGTTGATGTGCCCGCCGATCTCGCGGGCGCGGTCGGCGCCGCTGGGCCGCAGCTGGGACAGGATCAGCTCGTTGATCTGCGGCAACTCGAACAGCACGAAGGCCGCCAGGAACAGCACCGTCACCGTCGCAGCCACGCCGTTCACGACAGTGCCGGCGGCGCCGAAGACGATGTCGGGCAGGTCGGATGCGTGCGCCTTGACCTTGTCGATCACCTGGTAGTGCTGGTCGAGGCGATGGATCAGCGGGTTTCTCGCCAGGCGGTTCGCGGCCTGTGGGGCGGTCTCCGGGATGCGGTCGATCTGACCGACGAACGGTGCGACCAGCAACGCCATCACCGCTAGCAGACCGATCACGAATCCCATGAACACGGTCACCACCGCCCAGGTACGGCGCATCACGCGCTCGACCTGGACGACCGCCGGGTTCAGGGCGACGGCGATGAACAGGGCCAGACCGACCCAGATCAGGACGGTGCGGACGCTCGCAAGCAGCGACACGGCGATCGTGAACACGAGCACCGAGAGCAGCACCTTCGCGATCACCCGCAGCGGCACGTCCAGCACGACATGGCGCGGCACCTCGCCCACGGCGATCTTGCCGGAGGCAAGGCCGATGGTCGAAGACACCGTCGCGCTACCGTCTTCGGCTCGGGAGTTGGTGTTCACCCTGCTTTCAGTGCCCCGCGGAGGGGGTCGCCAAACTCCACGCCGGCTCAGCGATTTGAGCTACGGCGGCTACCGGCGGCCGCTGAGAGGCACGGTTCTAGCAGCCGGAGCCGCTGCTGTCCGCGATCACGCCGAAACGGTTCTGATTGAACCACTTGACGTACACCGTGCCGGTCGCCTCGTTGCAGGCGAGCTGCTCGATCCGCAGCGTCGTGGACAGCACCAGCACCCCGTTGTGCCAGATCCGCTTGGTGCTGCCGAACTGGTCGGCCTGCCACAGCAGGTCGCCAGCGTCGTCGAACAGGTTCCCCGACGTGTGCGGACTCCACAGCACCGGATGCAGGTCCGCGAGCCTCGCCGGCAGATGCAACCGCCCGCCGCTCCCGACCGTCACCACACCCACGTCGACCGTGGTGCTCGTCGCATGCGAATTGGCGTAGGCGCCGTCCGCATAGACACGCCCAGCCTCATAGGTGACGTTGTTGATGCAGCCGTGCGGCGCGATCGCCGCCGAGTGCCAGCTGCCATCGGGCGTGATGTAGCCGACGCCCTTCGACAGCTTCTTGTTCGTGATCTCCCCGTCGACCGCACACGCCCACCAGACGTGGTGGTTAGCGTCCCAGCTGAGGCCGCCGAGGCCCGGCCCGGGAAGGCCATGCACCGTGACGACGTCGATCAGGCCGCCAGCTTGCGTGTACCGATCGATCGCCTGATCCGCCCAGCAGCTGACTAGCACCCTCGCCCCGTCCCAGCCGATCCCGGTCGCGGAGGCAGCTGCCTTGACGCCCGTCGTCGTCGCGCACCCGCTTCCAGCCGGTCGGTGGAACGTCACGATCCGCATCGGCCCGGTCGCGGCCGCGGCCGGTTGCGCGAGCACCACAACAGCTATCACGATCATCAAGAACCCGAACCCGCGCCTCATCAGGGCCCTCCCCACTCGCGTCTCGCGGCCGAGGATACCCCTCCGCTGACCGCCTGACAAACGTCGATGAGTACCCCCGGACTTCGATGTCCGCGAGCACACGGTACGAGTGTGATGCGGGCGAGAGGACTCGAACCTCCACGGCCTGAAGCCACCGGCTCCTAAGGCCGGCGCGTCTACCAATTCCGCCACGCCCGCGCGTGTCTGGAGGAGGTTATTCGATCCTCCGGCGATTTCGATCAAGACCCGGCACCATTGCGCCGATGAGGAAGGTTGGAAAACTGGATCGCGAGGCCGCACATCGAAACGCCCACACACGCTTCGGAGCTGTCACCCGATCGGCCGCTGAGCGACGCGTCGGCCGATGCGCTCGGCCATGCCGCTTTTGCGGCGCACCTGGCTTCGGTGATCGCGACGCTATCCCCCAAGGACGGGATCACGGTCGGCCTCTACGGCGATCCCGGCGGCGGGCGCACGACCGCGCTCAACCTGACGCGAGCCGCGCTGCGCGCGCACCCGGCCGCTGCCAAGTGGACGGTGGTCGACTGGAACCCATGGCTGCTGTCGGGCGGCGCTGACCTCGAGCAGAGGTTCGTGCAGCTGCTGGCATCGGCGGCACTGGGGTCCAGCTCCGACCAGCTTCCCGACTCCGCGCAGATCCCGGCGCTGCTGGCGAAGGTGGCCTCGACGCTCGGCTCCGGCGACAAGCGCGTGGTGGTGCTGATCGACGACGCCGACCGGCTGGCGCCGGATCGCCTGGCTGAGCTGCTGCGGCTGCTGTCGTCGGCCGCCCCGATCGCCAACCTGGTGTTCGTGATCTCGCTCAGCCGGGACATGGTCAACGGCGATGGGATCGACAAGACGCTGCAGCTCGAGATCGACCTGCCGCTGGCCGACCGTGCGCTGTTGCAGCAGATGTTCGTCGACCGGATTGAGCCGTTGCTGACCGAGGCCCGCGAGGGCGGGCTGGTGCATCCGGACTACTGGATCGACATCTGCACCCATGCGATCGATCCGTTTCTGCGAACCCCGCGCGACGTTGTCCGACTGGTAAACGCAACCACGGCCACCTACGGGGCGGTCAGGGGCGAGGTCAACCCGATCGACTTCACGGCGCTCGAGACGCTGCGGCTGTTCTGCCCCGTCGCCTACGACGCGGTGCGGCGGCGGCCGTCGGCGTTCCTGCTGCCGGTCACCGCGCGGCGCGACGAGGACGGGTCGCTGGGCGAGACCAAGCGCTACCACGAGGCCTGGGGCGAGCAGCTGTCGGAGGCGGACCGCTCGCGCGCCACGAACCTGCTGATGCGGCTGTTCCCGCGGCTGGGCGACATCCTCGGCGCGCGGGTGCTGGCGTCGATGCCGGAGGACACGTGGCGAACGCTGCTGCTGGTGGCCAGTGAGGAGACGTTCCCGGTCTACTTCCAGCTGGCGGTCCCGAGCGGCGGCATCTCCAACGCCGACCTGGCGTCGAAGCTGGAGCACTTCGGCGACACCAATCAGTTCGCGGCCACGCTGATCGAGCTGGCGCGCGACCCGGGCCCGGACGCGCCACAGCGACTGCAGGCGTTCCTGAGCCGGCTCGAGAACCACATCGGAGAGAGCGGCGAGCGCGAGGAGATCGAAGCGGCGATGCGGGCGCTGTTCCAGGCGGCGAACGAGCTGCTGCGGCGCGAGGAGAGCGGACGGCTGGACATCGATATCTCGCAGCACCTGCGCCGGATCGTGCGGCGGCTGCTGCTGCAGGTGGAGCAGGACGAGCGCGTGTCGCTGCTGGAGGAGGGGATCGGCAGCGGCGGCTCGATCGCGACCACGACCGACATCGTGATCATGCTCGGCCAGCAGCACGGCAAGTATGGCGGGGAGTGGACGGAGGGCGCGGAGACGCTGGTCACGCTGTCGCAGCTGGCCCAGGTCGAGAACCTGGCGCTGACGGCGGTGCGCGACGAGGCCGAGGGCGGCAGCCTGCTGGGCGCCCCCAAGATGGGCGACGCGCTGACCTGCTGGGCGAGCTGGAACCGCGGCGAGTGCCGGGCGTGGGTGTCGCGGTCGATCGAGACGGACGAGGGGCTGGTCGCGTTCCTGCAGCCGTTCATGCGCAGCGCCGGGCAGCCGAGCGCGAGCGCACGCGGGCCGCGGGTCGAAAACCGGCTCGATCACCGGCGGCTGCGGCCGTTCCTGGAGCCTGGCGCGATCGTCGACCGGGTCAAGAAGCTGGCCGAGCAGCCGGACCGCACGGAGCAGGAGAAGCAGCTGATGCGCCGGTTCGTGCTCGACCACGAGCTGCTCCAGCAGGCGACCAGCGCCGACTACACAGAGGGCGAGAACCACCCGTCAGACAGCTTCGCCGCCTGACCCGGGGGCAGTCACAGCAACGTCACGCGCCGGTCACGGGTGGTACGACGGTGCCGGGCTACGTCGTAACAGGCGTGACACCGGCGTGACGGCCGCGATACACCTGTCACGGGTGATGGAACGGTGCCCGGCACCTCTCTATCAGGCGCCGCTCGTAGCCTGCGCGCCGGCCTTGAATCGGGCGAACAGGGCGGCCGTTTGCCGATACCGGTATCCTGAAGGCACGCGGTGGCCGTAGCTCAGCTGGTGGTAGCCCCTGGTTGTGGTCCAGGAGGTCGTGGGTTCGAGTCCCACCGGTCACCCCTCGCGCACCGTATGATCGGCGTTTCACCATGCTCCGCGACGAGTACTACGACCTCGGCGGCCTCGGCCGCCCCGTCACCACCACGTCGGACGACGCCCAGACCTGGTTCGACCGCGGCCTCACCTGGTGCTACGCCTTCAACCACGAGGAGGCCGTCCGCTGCTTCCAGCACGCGATCGAGGCCGATCCGGCCTGCGCGATGGCGCACTGGGGCCTCGCCTACGCGATCGGCCCCAACTACAACAAGAACTGGGACGCCTTCGAAGAGCAGGAGCTGACCGACGCCGTGGCCACCGCGCACGGCGCCGTCACCAGCGCTTCTGAGCTGGCGGGCGCCGGCACGCCGGTCGAGCGGGCGCTGATCGGGGCGCTGCGGGCGCGCTTCCCCGAGGACACGCCGGCCGAGGACTGCGCCCCCTGGAACGACGAGTACGCGGCCGCCATGCGCACGGTCTACGCCGAGTTCGGCGAGGACCAGGACGTGGCCTCGCTGTTCGCCGAGGCGCTGATCGGCCGCACGCCCTGGCTGCTCTGGGATCTCCAGACCGGCGAGCCGGCCGAGGGCGCCGACACGGCCGAGGCGATGGCGGTGCTCGAGCGCGGGATCGCCGGCTCGACCGGCGCACGCCCCCACCCCGGCCTGCTGCACATGTACGTGCATACCATGGAGATGTCGCCCTTCCCTGAGCGTGCCCTGCGGGCCGCCGACCAGCTGCGCGACCTCGTCCCGGACGCCGGCCACCTCGTACACATGCCCACCCACATCGACGTGCTCTGCGGCAACTACCGCGACGTGGTCACAGGCAACCGGCGCGCGATCGTGGCCGACCGCAAGTTCCTGGAGCGCGAGGGCGCCCTCAACTTCTACACCCTCTACCGCTGCCACGACTACCACTTCACGATCTACGGCGCGATGTTTCTGGGCCAGCCCGAGCCGGCGCTGGAGGCCGCCGCCGAGCTGCGCGCGACGCTGACCGAGGAGCTGCTGCGGATCGAGGTGCCGGTGATGGCCGACTGGCTGGAGGGGTTCGTGCCGATGCGTCTGCACGTGCTGGTGCGGTTCGGCATGTGGGACGAGATCCTGGCCGAGCCGCTGCCCGACGACGCCCAGCTCTACTGCGTGACCACGGCCATGCTGCACTACGCCAAGGGCGTCGCGCACGCGGCCACCGGCGACCTGGCCGCGGCCGACGAGCAGCGCAGCCTGTTCCGCGAGGCTTACGCGCGTGTGCCGGACACCCGCTACCTGTTCAACAACACCTGCCTGGACGCGCTGGCCGTGGCCACCGAGATGCTGGACGGTGAGATCGAGTACCGCCACGGCCGCTACGACGCCGCCTTCGCGCACCTGCGCCGCTCGGTCGAGCTCGACGACAACATGCTCTACGACGAGCCCTGGGCCTGGATGCAGCCGACCCGCCACGCGCTGGGCGCGCTGCTGCTCGAGCAGGGCCACGTCGAGCAGGCGGAGGCCGTCTACCGGGCCGACCTGGGTCTGGACTCGACGCTCAGCCGGCCCTGCCAGCACCCCGAAAACGTGTGGAGCCTGCATGGGTTCCACGAGTGCTTGACGCGCCTCGGCAAGCAGGCCGAGGCCGACATCGTGCGGCCGCGGCTGGAGCTGGCGCTGGCCCGGGCGACGGTGCCGGTGCGCAGCTCGTGCTTCTGCCGCATGACGCACGCCGCCTGAGCGGTCTCAAGCCCGCACGTCCGCCGGCCGATATCTGTCCTGATGAAGGATCCAGCACTCGAACTTGCCTACGCGGCGTCCGACGCGTACCGGTACGAGGCCGAGAACCTGGCGGTGATCGACGAGCTGCTCGACACCCTGGGTGAGCGCGCCGAGATCAGCCCGCTCGAGTTCCTGAAGCTGCGGGAGGAGCTGCACGTGGTGCTGACCAGCAATCGCACCGCGCCCGGCGTGATGAAGATCATGGCGATGGCCGACGCCGCCCGCATCTGCCGCATCGAGTCCGGCTCGGCTGCCAAGCGGCGCGAGCGCCGGTTCTGGAAGAAGCACCTCGAGAAGACCCTGGACGAGCTGACGAAGCTGCTCGCGTCGACGCTCGACGCGCTGGCCGAAGAGCAGTACTAGCCGGCTACAGCCACTCGGTCTGCATCGCGCCGGCGGCGTGGATGCAGGTCATCCGAAGCGTGCCCTCGCCGGTCGCCTGGAACCGGTGCGCGTCGCCGGCCGGCACCACCACCACGCTGCCGGCGGGGCCGGGCACCTCGCTGTCGCCGACGGTAAACAGCGCCTCGCCCTCCTGCACGATGAACACCTCGGCGTAGGGGTGGCGGTGCAGGTTGTTGCCGCGGCCGGGCGGGTACGCGATCAGGAAGAACGAGACGCCGGCGCCGTAGGCGTGGCCCTCCATCAGGTGCGTGGTGGCACTCGTGCGCAACTCTTCCACATCGATCACCCGGCTCATGGAGAGCAATCTTAACCACAGCGTCCGGCCGATTGGCGTAGGCTGCAGGCGGACACAAGCACTGTCCGCGCGCGCATCGGGCAGCCTGTCCAAGAATCAAGGCCCGCCGAGTGCCACGGGAGCAGTCGGCGGGCCTTCCACTGGGCCCCTTGACCAGCGCCCCGGATGCACGGATGCTGAAACCACGCCGCGGCCCTGGCTCCAAGCCCCGGTTCGCCGCGGCGTCACCGGTCGTGGGCTCCGCGAGGACGATCGGTGGCGTGCGCCGTGCCGCCTCCGGGGGCATCCAGTTCACGGCGCACGCACATTCTCCTAACATCCGCGGCGTAGGATCGCCCGGCGGAGTCGTCCTGCCGGCCACGGTCGGCACGGAATGCGACCCCTCCCTGATAGGGCCCGTCGGTGGCGTGGAGCCTCCACCGACGGGCCACTT
>DATIOK010000039.1:0-2683 GCA_035473255.1 Gaiellales bacterium | reverse complement strand
GAGGCGTGAAACGTGCGAGGCACGACCCGCCATTCCACCATCGTGAAGCCGGCTTTGTGCAGCATCATGTCGAGCGTCTCGGGGGTGAAGTAGTGGAGATGCGGTCGAATGAACCAGGGCCAGCTGCCGTGCCGCACCCGGGCATGCAGGCCGGCCACGTTTACGGTGGACAGCGCCAGCATGCCCTCGTCGTGGAGCACGCCGCGCAGCCGGCGAAGCGTGTCCAGGGGGTCGACCAGATGCTCGAGCACGTCCAGCATCACCACCGCGTCGCGGCTGCCCGGCTCGGCGTCGAGCGTCTCTACCGTCCCCTGTTCCAGATCGACGTCGAACAATCGCCTGCCGGTCTCGACCGCCCAGCGACTGGGCTCGATGCCCTTCGCATCCCATCCAGCCTGCTCGGCGACCGACAGGAAAAGCCCCGCATTCGAGCCCACCTCCAGCAACCGGCGGCCGGGTAGCAGGTAGCCGTCGAGCCGGTCGATCACCCATCGGAACAGCTCACGCCGGCTCTGCTCCTCGGACAGGTACTGCTCGTCGACCATCGCCGTGTAGTTCTCGACGATGCGTTCCGGCGTGTCAGCCGGCCGCGAGCTGGTCATGCCGCAGTCCAGGCAGCGGACGATGTCGTCGTGGCGGGCGAGGCCGCCGCTGGTGCACGAGAACTCGCTGACCGAGGTCTCGCCGGTGACGTTGGCCGGATACAGCAGCGCTACGTCGGTGGATCCGCACAGCGCGCACGTGTGCTCGACGCGGCCGCGAAGCGACGGGCGCCGCTGCCGTGCGCCGGAGAAGGTGACGGCCGAGCGGCGTCCGCGACGTCCGCGCGTCGCCGTGCGCCGCCCGCAGTAGATCAGGCTGTGCGCGACGTAGCGCAGTGATCTGGCGACCGAGATCGACGATGACTCCTTCGTGTAGCGCGTCTCGATCGGCACCTCGACGACGCGTTGGCCGGTGGTGACGGCGTCCACGATCAGCTGTGAGTCGAACACGAAGTCGTCGCTGTAGCGCAGGATCGGCAACTCCAGCAGGCACCGGCGTGTGTATGCGCGGAGCCCGCTGTGCAGCTCCGTGAACCGCGAGCCCAGCATCAGGTTCTCGAGCGTCGTTGCGGTGCGATTGCCCAGGTACCTGTAGAGCGGCATCCCGCCACCGCGCGGGTCGGAGAGACCGGCGAAGCGTGAGCCGAACGTCATGTCGGCACGGCCGGCGAGCAGCGGGGCGATCAACAGCGGCACCGCGGTGGGGTCGTACTGGTAGTCGGGATGCAGCATCACCACGATGTCGGCGCCGTGCTCCAGCGCCCGCCGGTAACAGGTCTTCTGGTTGCCGCCGTACCCACGGTTCTCGTCGTGGACGTAGACGGTGATGTTGAGCTTGCGGGCGACCGCGACGGTTTCGTCGCCGCTGGCGTCGTCGACCAGGATCAGCTCATCCGCGATGCCGACCGGGATGTCGGCGACGGTGCGTTCGAGCGTGTCCGCCGCGTGGTACGCGGGCATGGTGATGACGACTTTGGTCATAGGCGGCCGCGGTGCGGGCAGGCGTGATCATACCGGCGACGAAAGATCCGCCATCCCGTCAGACGACCACGCTGTGATGCCGCTGTGCATGAGCAGGACAACGCCGGCCGCGGTCGTGGGGATGTACCAGATCGCCTGCATGATGATCGAGAAGGCGAGCGCCTCGGCCTGACCGACGCCGAACAGCGCCATGCCCGAGACGCACAGCCACTGGAAGGTGCCCACGAACCCTGGCGACGATGGGATGGCGGCGCCCAGGTTGATGACCGTGGTGAGGAACGCGATCTCGAGCGGCGACACACCGATGCCGAGCGAGTCGGCCACGAGCCACGCCGCGAACGCCCAGCAGCCCCAGCCGACGGCCGTGAACGCCATCACCACCACCGCGTCGCGCCGGTTGACGAGGGCGCCCGTGCCGTGCACCAGTCCGCTCAGCTGCCTGCCCGGCCGCGACCCGCGCAGCCGGTCGAGCACCCGCGCCGGTGCGAGCCGCTGTCCTCCTGTGTGCAGCCGCGCGACCGCCAGCACGAGGCACAGCAGCCCGCCGACCACCAGGGCGGCCAGGAACACGTGGCGCAGCCATGATCGGTGCGGGACGAACGGAAAGATCAGACTGAACGCCAGCACCAGAAAGAGCACGTCGGATGACCGGTCGACCAGCACCGTCGAGAAGGCGCGGTTCTGGGGGATGCGGGCGGCGCGGCCCAGCCAGTAACCGCGCATCAGCTCGCCCGGCCGGCCCGGGATGACGTTGTTCACCGCCACGCTCGCGATCACCAGCCGCAGGAAGCTGCGCCAACGCATTCGAGCCGAGCGGCGCGTGATCCAGCGCCAGCGCGCCGCCTGAACCGAGTAGATGACGCCGATCAGGGCGACCGCTCCGGCAACCGGCAGCGGGTCGGCCCGGCGCAGGGCGTCTGCGACCTGGCCGGGGCGCAGGCCGCGCACCGCCAGGAACATGAAGATCAGGCTGATCGGCACGCCGACCAGCAATCCGATCTTGACGTTCCGGCGAAACAGCCGCGGGCCCGCGATCACCGAGCCGTCTTGCGGAGCGGCCGAGCTGCTGTTCGGCGATTCGACGGGGGACACCGGCGAGCGACTATACCAGCGTCGGTGCTGTGATCCGGCTGCCCAGCGGGACTCACAGCGTCACGCAC
>DATIOK010000038.1:0-2910 GCA_035473255.1 Gaiellales bacterium | reverse complement strand
GCCGGTGACGAGCAGCGCCGCCTGTGGGCTGGTGCGTCGAACCCGCCCAGCCGAGAGCAGGTAACGGCTGACCAGCAACGATCCGGGTCTTCCGTCCGCCGGCGCCACCAGGAGCACACCCGGCGTTCCGCCGGTGACGCTTGGCAGCCGCACCGCGAGCTGCATTCCGGGCGTGTGGCCCGCCCGCCACAGGCCGGCCCTGAGTGTCCGTCCGGAGACGGCCACGCGCAGCACGTGGGGGCCGGTGTCGAGCCCCACCACACGTGCGTGCGCCAGCTCGTGGCGCTCCGTTCGGCTGTAGGCCGCCAGCACGAGCCGCCGATGCTCGACGGTCACCGCCAGGTAGTGGAACGCATCCCGGCGGCGCAGCACAACGCCCGGCCGAAGCCCCCCATGCGTCACGTGAAAGTGCAGCTCATGTGTGCCGTCCCGGCACTCGTGGTCGAGCAGGAAAACGGGGATCGGCTGGCTCGGGGCGCTCGACCTGAGGCCGGTGGGGAGGTGTAACCGGCCACGGCCGTTGTGGACGTCGAACAGCAGCGAGAAGTGGCGCGCATACCAGCCGCGACCCCAGCCGTTTCGGTCGCGCATTCGATCGAACCGTTGGTCGACCAGGACGCCGGCCCTGGCCGTGGCGGCGAGGTCGGCGGAGACGAGCGCGGCACCGGCGGCCGACAGCAACGTCCGCCGGCTGAACCTGCCTGGCCTGCCCCCGTGATCGGCCATGACAGAACACCCTAGCGATAATCCGCTGCTGCGGATGGATGCCCCCACAAGGGTGACACCAGGCGTTCGTGCTGCGGCACTGAAGCGGCCTTTCCCAGGATGAGATCGTCGATGTTCTGGACACCACGCCGGGGGCCGTCGAGTCGCTCCTGATCCGTGCCCGCGTTCGTAGCTCGCCCGCGGAGCGGCTTTGCCGGTCGTCTTGAGTTGGTTGCCGATGGCGGTCGGCGGGAGTAGCATCGCCGGTTGGGGCGGAGAGCGAAACCGACGACCAGGGGAGGGTCCGATGACAACGTCGGAAAAGCTCATGGACGCTTCGCAGAAGCTGGCGAAGCTTTCAGAACGGGCAAAGGAGGCGGAGGATCACGCCTCGGCTGCGCGGAACCAGGCGAAGGCCGACGTCGAGAAATCGGCCGACGAGGCGAGGGCACGGGCAGAGGCGCACGCCGAGGAGCTCCAGCGAAGCGCGACTGCGACCGGCGCCCACATCTCAGCGTCGTGGAACGACATGCAGAAGTCGTGGGGCAACCACATGGCCCAGGTGCGTCAGAGCATCGATG
Source organism: Gaiellales bacterium (assembly GCA_035473255.1). GTDB lineage: Bacteria > Actinomycetota > Thermoleophilia > Gaiellales > JAICJC01 > JAICYJ01. Next base: position 1,624 of record DATIOK010000038.1, on the reverse strand, counting down.
ACAAGAAGGACCAGCGTGACGCGAGGCGTGCGGAGGCTCGCGCTGACGATGCCGAGGCCGACGCGCTGTTTGCGATCGACTACGCCTACGCGACGGTCGAGGAAGCCGAGTACGCAGTGCTCGATGCGATCTCGGCGAGGATGGAAGCCGAGGATCGGGCGATGGCCACCTAGGTCTACGCTCGTGCAGGGCACCCCGTCCACCTCCACGACGAGGTGGGCGGGTCGGCTTCTGGCCTTGAGGTGACTGTGTCGGGGTTGGGCCCACCGTTCGGCTTGACTTTGCACCACAAAGCGTGCTAGCTTTGCAGCACAAAGTCAGAGCGAAGGAGCAAGATGGACGGGACACGCGACACGAGCAACATGGCGCCGGCCGGTCCGGGCGGCCTCGATCCGCGCGAGGCGGCGCGGCTGCTCGCTGAGACCGAGCGTGAGGCGCGACGGCAGTTCAATCTGAGCCCGCAGTGGACCAACCTGGTCATGGGCGCCGTGATCCTCGTCGCTTACGGCTCGCTGTGGCTCACGACCCGCGGGCAGCATCCCTACACGGGGCCGAGCCTCGGCGTGGTCGCGCTGGTGTACGTGGCGGTGGCCGTCGCGTTCGCCGTGGCGGTGAAGGTGTACCGGCGCGCGACCGCCGGCGTGAGCGGACCTGCGGTGAGGCAGCAGCAGGCAGAAGGGGTCGCGATCCTGGTGTCGTTCGTACTCGGCAGCCCCGTGCTGCAGGGCGCGCTCAGGCACTATGGCGCCAGCGATGCGATCGTCTACGGGGTGATCCCGGCCGCGGCGCCGCTGATCATCGTCGGCACGACTGCCCTGGGGATCGCCGCCAGCAAGGCCGACTGGCCCCAGTTCGGGGCCGCGCTCGCGGTCGTGATCGCCGGTGTGGTGGCCGCGTTCGTGGGGCCGAGCGGAGCCTGGCTGGCAGCCGGGATCGGCCTGTTCATCGCGGTGGTCGGCTACGGCGCAGCGGACGCGCGGCGACATCGCCGGCCACTGGGGGTATGACGGCCGACGCTCTCGACCCGGTGATCCACGCCCCGGCGCGACTGCGGATCGTCGCGACGCTGGCTGCGCTCCCTGACGGATCCAGCCTGTCCTTCACCCGCCTGCAGGACATACTCGAGCTGACCCCCGGAAACCTGATCACCCACCTGCGTAAGCTCGAGGACGCCGGCTACGTCACCAGCCAGAAGACCGGCAACGGCGTCGCCTCCCGCACCGCGGTGGCGCTGACCCGGCGCGGCCGCGCAGCGCTCGACACCTATGCCGAGGCGCTGCGCGGCCTGCTCGACGGGCTGCCCGCGGCTCAGTAGCCGTATCCGCCACCGCCGCTGGACGAGCTGGAGGACGACGAGCCCAGCGTGGCCGCTTTCCAGACGCCGACGTCCTTGAAGCCGTTGCCGGATGCGTCACCGGGCGCCTTGTCGCCGGTGAACGTGTAGAGCGGCCGGCCGTGCCAGGTGACCTGGGTGGCGCCGTTGTCGGGCCGGGTGATGGTGCCCAGCTGCGCCGCGCCGGTCGGCGTGCTGCCCTTGGCCACCGTCAGCGGGTGCCACAGCGACAGGCACGAGGCGCTGCCGCCCGGGATCATCGAGCTCGTGGTGCAGATGAAGCGGCCGCCC
>DATIOK010000037.1:0-6253 GCA_035473255.1 Gaiellales bacterium | reverse complement strand
CTCGCCGGCCGAGATGCGGTTCCAGAAGAAGCAGTTGCGCTCCACCGCCACGGCCAGGTCGAGCACGCGCGGCGCGTAGTCGGCCTGGTGGAAGTCGATGATCGAGCTCAGCCGGTCGCCGTCGAAGAACAGGTTGTTGGTCTGCCAGTCGCCGTGCAGCGGAGCCGGCGACAGCTGGTGAAGCACCGGGCGCAGCCGGCCGAACAGCTCGTCGTAGGCGGAGGCGACCTCGTCCCGCCAGTCTTGGCCACGGATGTACGCGGCCACCGCCGGCCGCTCGCCCGCGAGCAGCTCCACGGCGGCGACGGGCGCCAGCTCGGCCAGCCCCAGCTGCACCACGAAGCCGCGCTGCGGCTGTGGGCGGCGCGGCTCGAAGTCGCTGCCGGCCACATGCATCGTGGCCAACCCACGGCCGGCCGCCAGCACGTGCTGCTGCGAGAAGAACGGCTCCCAGGTGTCCACCCCGGCGTATGTGTCGTCACCGCTGGCAACGTCATAGACCTCGTACCAGAGGCCGTCCAGCTCGACCAGCTCCCGGGCGCGAACGGCGGGCACGCCACGATCGGCCAGGTGGTTTGTCAAGCGGTGCTGCCAGCGCAGCTGGTCGGCCGTGCGCCCCATCGGCGGCTGGCGCTTCACGATCGCCTCGCCGGTATCCCAGCGGCAGCGCGCCACTGCGAACAGCCAGCGCAGATGCTGGCTGACGATCTCGACCGGCCGGCCCAGCACCGCCGCCGCCTCGGCCGGTTCGATCGGCCCCCAGTAACGATCGGTGACGGCCACGGCGGGTTTGTACCATTCAGCGGTGAGCGGCGTGCTCGTGAGCGTGGAGTGGCTGCAGCGGCACCTCGACAGCGTGCGGCTACTGGACGTGCGCGGCGAGGTCGCCACTGAGCAGCCCCGCTACCGCGCCCACCCCGAGCACTACCGCGAGGGGCACATCCCGGGCGCGGTGTTCGCCGACTGGCGGGTCGACTTCACCGACCGTGAGTGCGCGGTGCCGGTCACGATCGCGTCGCCCGAGGTGTTCGCGGCTGACGCCACCAGGCTCGGCATCGGCGCCGACACGGTGGTGGTCGCCTACGACCACTACTACAACGTGCTGGCCGGCCGGATCGTGCTGGTGCTCCGCAGCTACGGCCAAGCCGCCAGCCACGTGCTGGACGGCGGGCTGTCGGCCTGGACGAACGAGGGCTGCCCGCTCGAGGGCGGAGACGTCGTCCCGGCGCCTGCCGATCCGCCGCACCCGGTGCCGGCCGGCCGGGAGGGAGTGATCGATCTGGAGGGGATGCGGCGGGCGATCCGGGACGGCGCACAGCTGCTGGACGCCCGCAAGGCCGAGGAGTACAGCGGCCGCGAAACCCACGCGCGCCGGGCCGGGCACATCCCGGGCGCGCTGAACGTGCCCTACAAGTCGCTGCTTGACGCCGACGGCCGGTTCCTGGCGGCCGACCGACTGGCCGAGCTGCTGGACGGCTACGGCGTCGACCTCGACCGCCCGACCGTTGCCTACTGCAACGGCGGCGTGTCGGCCACGGCCGTCGCCACCGCCGTCGAGATCGTGAGCGGCAGGCGTCCCGTCGTCTATGACGGATCGTGGAACCAGTGGGGCGATCGCGACGACACCCCGGTCGAGACCGGGCCGTGATCCGCCCCGTCGCCGCCGCCCTCGTGCTGGCGGCGTTGCTGGCCGGCTGCAGCGGCGGATCCGCCGCGACCTCGGCCGGCCCGGTGGCGGGCCCGGCGGGTTGCCGCACGCCGGCCTACCCGGCACCGGCTGCCGACCGGCCCCGCTACACGCTGCAGCTGACCATCGATCCAACGGCCCATCGTGTGAACGGCACCGTCACGGTCGCATTCACCCCGGACATCGCGACCGATCGTCTGGTGTTTCGGCTGTGGGCGAACGGGCCGGTGCTGCGCCGCGAGGGCGCGGAGATGGTGGCGGGGCCGGTGACGGTCGACGGCGCCACGGCCGCGTCGCACCTGGCCGATCCGACCACGCTGGTGGTGCCGAGGACGATCGCGGCCGGCGCCACGGTGCACGCCTCGCTGCCGTTTCGGTTGACCCTGCCGCAGCGGCCAAGGACCGGATCTCGCAGGAGGGCAGCGCGATCCGGCTGGGCTCGTTCTTCCCGCTGCTGCCCTGGGAGCCGGGCGTGGGCTGGGCGCTGCAGCCGCCCACGCTGGCAAACGGCGAGACCTCCTCCTCGCCGATCGCGGACTTCGACGCCACCATCCACGCACCGGCCGGGCTGGGCGTGGTGGCGGGCGGGGTGCCGGCCGGTCCCGGGCACTGGGTGGCCGACGACGTCCGCGACTTCGGCGTCGCCACCGGCCACTTCTCCTATGTGCGGCGGACGGTGCACGCTCCCGGACCGGTGCGGCTGACGGTGGCCGTGCCCAGCGGCGTGGCGGTGCAGGCTGACCAGGCTGCCGACGAGGCCCAGGCCGCGATCGAGCACCTGTCCCGTCTGTACGGGCCCTACCCGTGGAAGACGCTGACGCTGGCCTACGGCCCCGACCTGAGCGAGGAGGGCATCGAGTACCCGACGGTCGTGTTCGAGGGGCCCGACCGACTTGGTCTGATCACCGCTCACGAGATCGCACACCAGTGGTTCTACTCACTGGTCGGTAACAACCAGGCCCGCGATCCCTGGCTGGACGAGGGCTTCGCCAGCTATGCGGGGGCCGAGACCAGCGGCGACTTGCCGTTCTTCGCGAAGCTGCGGCTGCCGGCCCCGGCGGCAGGGCACATGGGCGCACCGATGAGCTACTGGGATCACAACCAGAGCGCCTACTTCGCGGGCGTCTACGCGCAGCCTGTGCAGGTGCTGCAGTCGTTCGGATCAACGCCGAAGGTGGAGTGCGCGCTGCGCCGTTACGTGGCGCGAAATGCATACCGGATCACCACCGACGCTGACGCGGTGGCCGCGTTTTCGACCGAGTTTCCGGACGCGCGGGCCGTGTTCGCACGCGCCGGCGTCCACTGAGCGGGGCCGGGCAGGTGTCGCAGGCCGCGCATACGGCGGCGAAGGTTGTGTGCGATCCGATATTGTCGCGCCGCCGAGGACGCACGTAGCCTCGCGGAAACACGCCGTATTGTGCACGCGAAAAACGTGCGCGCAGACAAGGAGGAACTTCGTGGCGACCGACCTTGAAGGGTTCGTCAGCAGCGACGGGCGGGACGACAAGATCGCCGAGGTACGCCGGCGCATCGACGCCGAAGGCATCACCTACATCTACTACCAGTTCATCTCGGTCACCGGCCGCATCATGGGCAAGGGAGTGCCCGCGCCGCACTGGGAGAGCATGGCCCAGAAGGGCTTTCAGCTGGTATACGGGTCGACCGCGAACCTCTTCACCGACCGCCACGGCGAGTACATCGGCTACGGGCCGGAGGCCTGGGAGCTGGTCGGCGTGCCCGAGCCGGAGACGTTCCAGGTGCTGCCGTGGGATCCCAAGGTGGCGCGGGTCTGGTGCACATGCTTCCGCGGGCGCGAGGACACGAAGGACGGCGGCTCGTTCCTCAGCTCGGACTGCCGCGGGAACCTGAAGCGGATCCAGGCCGAGTTCGAGCAGCGCACCGGGCTGCACCTGCGGGCCGGCACCGAGCCGGAGATGATGTGGCTGAAGATGAAGCCGGACGGCACGCCCGATGTGGAGGGCGTGACCAAGCCCTACTGCTACCACATCGACCAGTTCTCGGAGCTGCAGCCGATCATCCACAAGGTGATCGAGTACGGCCAGGCGATGGGGCTGGACATGATCCAGGGAGACCATGAGGACGCCCCCGGCCAGATCGAGCTGAACTTCAACTTCGACCGGGCCGAGGCCACGGCCGACAACCTCAGCACCTTCCGCCAGATCTGCAAGCAGGTGGGGCGCGAGCTGAACGTGTTCCCGTGCTTCATGCCCAAGCCGTTCATGGGTGTGTCGGCCAACGGCTGCCACCACAACATCTCGCTGTGGCGGGGCGACGAGAACGTGTTCATGCCGGAGGGCAAGGACCAGCGGCTGCCCAGCCAGATCGGCCTCTACTCGATCGGCGGCGTACTCGAGCACCTGGCGGCGCTGACGGCGGTGACCGCGCCGACGGTGAACTCCTACCGGCGGCTGTGGGACACCGGCTTCTGGGCGCCCGTGTTCGCCGACTGGGGCTTCCAGAACCGCACGACGGCGCTGCGCGTGTCGGCGCCGGGTCGCTTCGAGTACCGGTCGGTCGACTCTGCGGTGAACCCGTACCTGTCGCTGGCGGCGCTGATCAAGGTGATGGATGACGGGATCGCGCGTGAGGTCGACCCCGGCAAGCCGGAGGAGCGAAACATCTACGAGGCGATGGCGGGCGGCAAGGAGGTCAAGAAGATTCCGATGACCTTCGGCGACGCCCTGGATGCGCTGGACGAGGACGAGGTGGTGCAGTCTGCGCTGCCCGACGAGATGTTCAAGGTGTTCCGCCACTACAAGCGCGACGAGTGGGAGCGCTACTGCGCCGAGGTGACGGAGTGGGACGTCAAGGAGTACCTGGACGTGCTGCCGTAGGGCGGCTCGTCACAGAACCCGCACAGCTCCGCAACAGCGCCGGTTCGTGTCGGTTTCGCAACGACACGTGCCGGTGCTACCACGAGGCCTCGTCGCAGCCCGAGTCGGGCTCTGAGCCCCGGTCGGGGCGATTTCGCCCAACTATGCGAAACCGGTGATACGAGAATCACACGGGATGGTGCGCGGATGTCACGTGGGCCGCAGCCCGGCGGGTGCGGTGTTTGACACCGGTGCGGCCGGCGAGCGGCCGCAGCTGTCACGGAGGCGTCGCGATTGATGCGGGCTGGCTGTGTCAAACCTCGCAGGGCGGTGCAGTGTGGAGATTCGTCCATATGCCGCGGTTGCGTGCGGCAGTACCATCGGGCTCCATTCTTCGCTGGCGGAGCGGTCTTGCGACGCCGGCACCGACCATCGAAAGGTTCTCCGCGTATGTGTGGAATCGCAGGGATCATCTACCGGGACGGTTCGCGGGACATCGGCCGCGAGATGACCGCGATGCTTCAGTCGATGAAGCACCGAGGCCCGGACTCGACCGGCTACGCCCTGTTCGGGCCGCCCTCCAAGACCGTCGTCATGCGCTACAAGCTGGCCGACGCCAACGACGCGCGCGACTACGAGTTCGCGGAGCGCCTGGAGCGAAACCGGGCCGAGGTCGAGTCGCGCCTGGGCCAGCTCGGCGCCCGCGTGATCGAGGTCGAGGAGGAGACCGACTACGCCCTCCGCGCCACCATCGAGTACGACGGCGACCTGAAGACGCTGGCCGACTACGTCGAGGACGTCCCCAACTGCGAGGTGCTGTCGTTGGGCCACTCGCTCGAGATCGTCAAGGACCTGGGCGACGCCGAGACCGTCAGCAAGCAGTACGACCTGGACGAGTTCAGCGGCACCCACGCGATCGGCCACGTGCGGATGGCGACCGAGTCCGACGTCGACATCTCCGGCGCGCACCCCTACTGGGCCTACCCATTCGCCGATGTGGCCGTCGTCCACAACGGCCAGCTGACGAACTACTTCCAGTGGCGGCGGCGGCTCGAACGCTCCGGCCACCGATTCCAGTCGGAGTGCGACTCCGAGGTGATCGCGGTGTACCTGGCCGAGAAGATGAGCGAGGGCCTCGACCTGGAGGCGGCCATGCGCCAGAGCCTGGACGAGCTGGACGGCGTCTTCACCTACATCTGCGTCACCGAGGACGCGCTCGGCGTCGCCAAGGACGAGATGGCCGCCAAGCCGCTCGTGCTCTATGAATCGGACGACCTGGTGGCCCTGGCCTCGGAGGAGATCGCGATCCGCGCGATCATCGACCACGAGATCGACACGTACGACCCGTATGAGGGCGAGGTGCTGGTATGGAAGCGGTAGGCGAGCGCAAGATCACGTATGACGCGCGCGGGCTGGTGGAGCCGGATGCGACCGTCCCCAACGTCTCTGAGGTGGACGGCACGACGGCCGTGTTCGACGCGGCCAAGCTCACCACGCGCCAGATCAACCTGGAGCTGAAGAACCTGCTCTACGAGCGCGGCATCACCGACGTCACGGTCAAGAACCCGGGCGCCAAGCACTCGCTCGGCGTCGGCATCCTGACCCGCTGCAAGATCACGTTCGACGGCAGCCTCGGCTACTTCGGCTGCGGCGTGATCGACGGCCCCGAGGTGCACATCACCGGCCGCGTCGGCTGGTCGGCCTGCGAGAACATGATGTCCGGCGTCGTTGT
>DATIOK010000036.1:0-40928 GCA_035473255.1 Gaiellales bacterium | reverse complement strand
ATGCGCCTGGTAGGAATCGAACCTACGGCCTTGCGCTCCGGAGGCGCACGCTCTATCCCCTGAGCTACAGGCGCGAGACGGTCAGTCTACCGCCCGCCCGGTAGCCACCGACCCATCGGGTAGGCTCGCCGGCGTGGAAATCGCGTCACGCATCTTCACCGTAGAACTGGCCGAGCCGTTCGTGATCTCGCGCAGCAGCGACACCGAGTCGGACATCGTCCAGATCGCGATCTCCCACGACGGCGTGACCGGGTACGGCGAGGGCGCGCCTGACGACCGCTACGGGGAGAGTTGCCAGAGCGCGCTCGCGTTCTTCGAGCGGGCCGCGCCGCTGCTCGGCGGCGACCCGTTCGCCCTGGAGTCGGCGCTTGGACGCGTGAACGCGCTGCCCGGAGAGATGGCCGCCAAGTGCGCCATCGACGGCGCGCTGCACGACCTCGCCGGCAAGCTCTGCGACCTGCCCCTGTGGCGCATGTTCGGCCTCGACCCGACCCCGCCTCCCACCTCCTACACGATCAGCATCGACACGCTCGAGGGCACCGCCGACCGCGCCCGCCGCGCCGCCCACTACCACGCCCTCAAGATCAAGGTGGGCGGCCCTGGCGACCTCGAGCGGGTGCGCGCGGTGCGGGCCGAGGCGCCGAACGCCCTCATTCGCGTCGACGCCAACGAGGCCTGGTCGGTCGAGTTTACGAAGGAGATCTGCCCCGAGCTGGTGGCACTGAACGTCGAGCTCATCGAGCAGCCGCTGCATGACGACAACGCCGACGGCTACCGCGAGCTGCACGCCGCCAAGCTGCCGATCCCGATCGTGCTTGACGAGAGCTGCCACACCCTGCCCGACGTCGGCCGCGCGGCCGGCCTTGCCGACGGCGTCAACATCAAGCTCACCAAGTCGGGCGGCATCCGCGAGGCGCATCGCATGATCCACGCGGCTCGCGCGCTCGACCTGACCGTGATGCTGGGCTGCATGAACGAGACCTCGCTGGGCATCGCGGCCGCCGCGCAGCTGTCGCCGCTGGTCGACGTCGTCGACCTGGACGGCCACCTCCTGAACGCCAACGACGCGTTCGAGGGGCTCGGCTTGGTCGACGGCGCCGTGCTGCCGAGCAACCTGCCCGGCCTGGGCGTGACGCCGCTGGAGCCCTGGCCGTGACCACGATCGCGATCCTGGCCGAGGGTGGCTTCTCGGAGCACGACGCCAAGACCGCCACCGGCGTACTCCGCTACGGCGCCGACCCGGTGGTGGCGGTGATCGACTCCACCCGCGCCGGCTCACGCGTGCGCGACCACATCCCCGGCCTCGACTCCGACGTGCCGGTCGTGGCCGGCGTCGACCAGGCGCTGGCGCTGCGGCCGACCGTGCTGCTGATCGGCATCGCACCGGCCGGCGGCAAGCTGCCCGACGCCTGGCGAGCGGCCATCATGCGCTCGATCGAGGCCGGGCTGGACGTGGAGAGCGGCCTGCACGACTTCCTCGGCGATGACCCCGAGCTGGCCGCCGCGGCCGCAAACCACGGGGTCGAGATCCGCGACCTGCGCCGCCCACCGGCCGGGTTGGACGTGCCCACCGGCCGCAACCTGACCGTCGACGCGCACGTGATCGCCACCGTCGGCAGCGACTGTGCCCTGGGGAAGATGACCGTCTGCCTGGAGCTCGACCTGGAAGCGCGGCGGCGCGGCCTGGCCAGCGCCTTCGTGCCCACCGGCCAGACAGGCATCGCCATCGCCGGCTGGGGCATCGCGGTGGACGAGGTGGTCTCCGACTTCGTGGCCGGGGCCAGCGAGCGGCTGGTGCTGGAAGGCCGGGAGCGGGCGGGTGCGGGCGCCATCCTCTGGATCGAGGGCCAGGGCTCGATCAGCCATCCCGCCTACTCGGGAGTCACCCTGGGCCTGCTGCACGGCTCGGCCCCGCACGCCCAGATCCTGGTGCACGAGGCCGGCCGCACGCACCTGGACATGCCCGACGGCCCGCCCATCGCCCCGCTGCCCCAGCTGATCGACGACTACCAGCGGATGGCCGGCTACGTGCGGCCGGCGCCGGTCGTGGCCGTCTCGTTGAAGACCAACCACCTGGGCGACGACGAGGCTCGCGCGGCGATCGCCGCCGCCACCGAGCAGACCGGGCTGCCGGCCGACGACCCGGTCCGGTACGGCGCCGGCCGCCTGCTGGACGCGGCTCTGGCCGCACGCTCCGGGTAACCTTCCGCGTCGTGTCCGCCGCCCGTCTGGAAGCGCTCGCGTCGATCCTGTGCCGGTACTCCCTGGAGGTGCAGCCCGGCGATGTGGTGCGCGTGCACGGCCCGGCCATCGAGGCGCCATTCTTCGTCGCCGTCACACGCGAGCTGACCCGACTCGGCGCCCATCCGATGCTGCGGCCGACGCTGCCGTCGGTGGAGGCCGCGATCCTCTCGAAGGGCTCCGACCAGCAGCTGACCACCGTCACGGAGCTCGACCGGCTGGAGTCGGAGGTGCCAGACAAGACGCTGACGATCTGGGCCGACGCCAACACCCGCTACCTGAGCGCGGTGCCGCCGGATCGCCAGGCGCTGTGGTCGCGCTCGCGCCGCGCGCTGTCCGACCGCTTCTTCGAGCGCATCGCATCCGGCGAGATCCGCTGGTGCGGGGTGGCGCTGCCGACACGCGGCTTCGCCCAGGACGCCGGCATGTCGTTCGGCGCGTTCGAGGAGTTCGTGTTCGGCGCCTGCCACGTGGACGACCCCGACCCGGTCGCGTTCTGGCGCGGCCAGTCGGCTCGGCAGGCCGAGGTGATCGAACGGCTGGCGCGGATCTCGGAGCTGCGGATCGTGGCGGAAGACACCGACCTGGTGGTCGACGTGGCCGGCCGCGCGTGGCTGAACGCCGACGGCCGCGAGAACTTCCCCGACGGCGAGGTCTACACCAGCCCCCGGCACGAGCTGACGCGCGGGCACATCAGCTTCAGCTTCGACGCGACCTACAACGGGCACGACTTCGGCGGCGTGCGGCTGTGGTTCGAGGACGGACGCGTGGTGCGCCACGAGGCCAGCCGCGGCCGTGAGTTCCTGGAGGGGATGCTGGACATGGACGACGGCTCGCGCTACCTGGGCGAGGTGGCGTTCGGCATGAACGACGAGATCCAGCAGAGCACGCGCAACGTCGCCTTCGACGAGAAGATCGGCGGTACCGCGCACGTGGCACTGGGGGCATCCTTCCCGGAGGCCGGCGGCACCAACCGGTCGGGGCTGCACTGGGACATCGTCTGTGACCTGCGATCCGGCGGCGAGGTCTACGGCGACGGCGAGCTGATCGCGCGCGACGGGCGGTTCCTGTGAGCGACCGGCGGGTGGAGAGCCTGGCGCGGGTGATCTGCGAGTACTCGCTGCGGGTTGAGCCCGGGCAGCTGATGCTGATCGAGGCACCGGCGCTGGCCGAGCCGCTGGTGCTGGAGATGGTGACGCGGGCGCTGGAGATGGGCGCGCTGCCGCGGGTACGGGTGGCCGCCGAGGGCACGCAGCTGGCGTTCCTGTCGGAGGCGGCACAGGAACAGCTGACGACGATGCTGCCAAGCGCGATGCCGGAGATGGCGGCGATCGACCTGCGGGTCGCGATCCACGCGGCCTGGAACACGCGCGAGCTGTCCGGCGTCGATCCGGCCAGGGTGGCCGCCGTGAGGGAGGCGCGAGCGCCGCTGATGGAGCTGTACATGCGGCGCTCGGCCGCAAAGGAGCTGCGCTGGTGCGTGACCGCCTATCCGTGCGAGGCCTTCGCGCAGGACGCCGACATGTCGCTGGCCGCCTACGAGGACTTTGTCTACCGGGCCGGCTGGCTGCACCTCCCCGACCCGGTGGCGGCCTGGCGGGATTTCGCCGAGCAGCTGCGGGCCATCGCCGACCGCCTGTCCGGCGTGCGCACGCTGCGGGTGCTGGCCGAGGACACCGACCTCTCGGTCGGCGTGGCCGGTCGCACGTGGGTTCCCTGCAACGGCGAGCGCAACTTCCCCGACGGTGAGGTCTTCACCGGCCCGATCGAGACCGAGACCACGGGCGACGTGCGGTTCTCGTTCCCGGCCATCTTCAGCGGCCGAGAGGTGGAGGATGTGCGGCTGCGGTTCGACGGGGGGCGGGTGGTGCGGAGCGAGGCGGCCGCCGGTCAGGAGCTGCTCCGCCAGATGCTGGCCATCGACGAGGGCGCGTCCATCCTGGGCGAGTTCGCAATCGGCACCAACTACGCGGTCAAGGACTTCAGCAAGCAGATCCTGTTCGACGAGAAGATCGGCGGCACGTGTCACATGGCGGTCGGCGCCGGCTATCCCGAGACGGGCAGCACGAACCACTCCGGGTTGCACTGGGACATGGTCTGCGACCTGCGCTCCGGCGGCGAGATCCACGCCGACGGCGAGCTGATCTACCGCGACGGCCGGTTCCTGCCGGAGTTCGCGCCCGACCTGTCGCCGCCGCAGGGCTGAGCCGGCGTCAGGGATCCTCGCCGCCGCCGAGCAGTGCGGCCATGGCCGCCACCCGCGCCATGAACGGCAGGTCGTGCACGCGCAGCAGCTGGACGCCCTGGTAGGCGGCCACCGCGACCACCGCGGCCGTGCCCTCGATGTTCGACTCGGGCAGGCCCAGCGGCTCGGCGGTCACCTCCTTGTGGGAGCAGGCCAGGAGCAGGGGATAGCCGAGCAGGAGCAGATCCGGCAGCGCGCGCAGCGTGGCCAGGTCGGTCGCGGTCGACTTCCCGAAGCCCAGCCCGGGATCGACCACCAGCGCCGCGGGGTCGATGCCGGCAGCGATCGCCAGCTCGGCGCGCTGCGAGAGGAACTTGCCGATCGCCGCCGGGTCGATGTCATAGCGGCCGGCCTGCACCTGCTTCGGCGCGAGCCCCAGGTGCGTCACGACCAGCCCGCCGCCGTGCTCGGCGACGGCGGCCGCCAGATCGCCGTCGGTCAGCCCGGTGTGGTCGTTGATCATGTCGGCGCCGGCCTCGAGCGCCGCAGCCGCCACGTCGGCGCGGTAGGTGTCGACCGAAACCACCGCCTCGCAGCCGGCCGCGCGGATGCCCTCCAGCACCGGCAGCACCCGCGCCAGCTCGTCGGCGGCGCTGAGCTCAACGCCTGGTCGGGCGGTCATGCCGCCCACGTCGATCACGGTCGCGCCCTCGGAGACGACGGCCAGCGCGCGCGCCACCGCCAGGTCGGTGGTCGCGGTGGCGCCGTCGTCGTAGAACGAATCCGGTGTCACGTTGACGATCCCCATCAGGTGAGGGCGGCCCTGGCGGGGCAGCGTTCGGTGGCGGAAGCGCAGCAGCACGGCGCCAGCGTACCGGGATGCAGCCAATTGCTTGACACCGAACACCTGTTCGTCTACACTCGAACACATGTTCGCTCAACCTGCATCTCGGATCCTGATCGCGGCCGCCGTCGTGATCTGCACCGTGGCCCTCATGCTGGGCATGGCTTCACCCTCGCCGGGCGCCGCGACGCCCGGGCACTACCGCGTGAAGTCCGGTGACACGCTGTGGTCGATCGCGTCGACGCACTACTCCGGCGGAGACACCCGGGACGGCGTCTACAAGATCCGCTCCGCAAACCACCTCAGCGACGCCACCATCACCGTCGGCCAGCGGTTGGTGCTGCCGTGAGCTGCGCCCAGATCATCTCCCTGGACGAGTGGCGCAGCCGCCGGTTCCTGCCCGATGACGATCCACCCGCCGCGCCGCGGCTGCGAGTCGTGGGTGAGGACGATCCAGAGTCGGGCAGCGCCTTCACGCTGGACGCCTTCCTGGCCCGCGCCCGCGTCGTCCTCGCCGAGCACGACCGCCCGCCGCTGCACCTCGTCGGCTGACATCGCGTCCCGGCGACGGGGCCGCTCCCCTAAACTCGGGCCATGGATCTGGACGTGGTGTTCCTTGGTACCGCAGGTGCCGTGCCGACCGCGCAGCGCGGCCCTGCCGCCTACCTCGTGCGGCGTGGCGGCGAGCGGATCCTGGTCGACTGCGGAGAGGGCACGCAACGGCAGATGCTGCGATCGTCGGCCGGCCTGGCCGACATCGATCTGGCGCTGATCACGCACTTCCACGCCGACCACGTGCTGGGCCTGCCCGGCATGCTGAAGACGTTTGCGCTGCGGGCGCGAGAGGCCCCGCTCACGATCCATGGCCCCAGCGGCCTGCGGGCGCTGATCGGCTCGCTCGACCGCGTGATCGGCCGGCTGTCGTATCCGCTGTCGCTGGTCGAACTCGAGCCGGGCCAGACGCTGCAGCGCGACGGCTTCCGGATCGAGCCGTTCGCCACCGACCACCGGGTGGCAAGCCTCGGCTACGCGCTGTGTGAGGACATCAGGCCCGGTCGGTTCGACATGGAGACGGCAACGGCGCTGGGGGTGCCATTCGGGCCCCTGTGCGGGGAGCTGCAGCACGGACGGCCGGTGAAACTCGAATCGGGCGCGGTGGTGACACCCGAGCAGGTGGTGGGACCGCCACGGCCGGGACGCCGGGTCGTGTTTTCGGGCGACACGCGTCCCTGCGCCGGCACGCGGGAGGCGTCCGCCGCCGCGGACCTGCTGGTGCACGAGGCCACGTTCCTGGAGGAGGAAAGCGAACGCGCGGGGGAGACCGGGCACAGCACCGCGATCCAGGCGGCGCAGCTGGCGCTGGATGCCCAGGTGACGATGCTTGCGCTGACGCACCTGTCCACCCGCTACACGGGGGGACAGATCCGGCGCGAGGCGCGCACGGTGTTCGACCAGACCGTGGTGCCGCGTGACTTCGACGTGATCGACGTGCGTCTGGCCGAGCGGGGAGCGCCGCGGCTGATCCGCGGCGGCGAGGAGCAGACTCCGGTCGAAGCACCGGCGCCCGCCGGCTGATGGACTTCGCAGCGCTGGCCGGCGGGTACGACGAGCTGCGTCCGGCCGGCGAGAGCTGGCGGGAGCTGGCCGCGGTGGAGCTGGCCGAGTTGGGGCTTGCCGCGCGGCTGCTGGACGTGGGCTGCGGAACGGGACGGTTCGCCGTGTTCGCGGCCGAGCAGCTGAGCGCGCGGGTGTGGGGGGTCGACCCGTCTTCGGAGATGCTCGATCAGGCGAGGCGGCGCCGGGCGCCGGGGGTGGGGTGGAAGCAGGCCGCGGCGGAGCACCTTCCCTTCAAGGACGGATGGTTCGACGCAGCGCACGCGCACTTGGTCATGCACGTGGTCGACGACGTCGGTGCGGCGCTGTCGGAGATGGCGCGCGTGCTGTGCTCGGGCGGGCGGCTGGTGGTGGTCAGCTTCCGGAGGGAGCACTTCGACCGGTTCCACCTGAACCCGTACTTCCCGACCCTGGCCGGGATCGACCGCGCCCGGTTCCCGGACCCGGCAGCGCTGTCAGCGGCCATCGGCGAGGCCGGATTCCAGGACGTGGCCGAACGCGGTCTGCACCAGCAGGTGACGCTCGCTCCCGAAGCCGTGCTGGAGCGTGTGCGCGGACGCTACATCTCGACCCTGCACCTGCTGGACAAGCGGGAGTACCAGGACGGCCTCGCCCGGCTCGAGCACGACCTGGCCGGCCGCTCACAGCCGCTCAGCGCCGACCTGTTCTGGTCGATCACCACCGCCACGCGCACCTAGATGTCCTGCCTATAGAGGTTGTGAACGGTTGGGGGTACGTCCGGCCCTCCTTTGAGGCTGTGGGTCTTCCGGGACTCACGCTCAAAGGAGGGCGCGGATGTACGCACGCTAACGCTAAGCTCGGACCGGCGGGTCGTTTCGCGTTGGTGCGGCTGATTGAGCAGGGCGCGTCGCTGAGGGCGGCGGCGGCGGCGTTCGGCGTGTCGCCGGCGACCGCTCATCGCTGGTGGCATCGTTGGCTGGACGGTGATCGCCAGGCCGGCTGCTTGGTTGATCGCTCGAGCCGACCACGTCGCTCGCCGCGGTTGCTGGCAGCCGAGCTGGCGGATCGGATCTGTGAGTGTCGCCGCCAGACCGGGTGGGGGCCACGATTGGTGGCCGGCGCCACCGGCTTTTCGCACTCGACCGTCTGGAAGGTGCTTTGGCGGGCAGGCATCTCACGTCCGCCACGGTCGTCGAAGGAACCGGCGAATCGGTATCAGTGGCCCTGCCCTGGCGATCTCTTGCACATGGACACCAGCCGCTACGCCCGCTTTCTTGTGCCTGGGCATCGCGTCACCGGCGACCGCACCCAGCCGTCGCGGCGCAAGCCCCGCGTCGGCTACGACTATGCCCACGCGATCGTCGATGATCACTCCCGCCTGGCCTACGTGGAGCTGCACCCAGACGAGAAAGCCACCACCGTCACCGGCTTCGTCCAACGCGCCCTGGACTTCTTCGCCAGCCACAACATCACCGCCAAGCGGCTGATGACTGACAACGGCTACAGCTACACCAAAAACCGCAGCCTCGCCGACCTGCTCAGCCGCCACCAGATCCGTCATCTGACCACCCAACCGTATCGGCCGCGAACGAATGGCAAGGTCGAGCGCTTCCACCAGACCATGGCCCGCGAATGGGCCTACGGACTCAGCTACCACTCATCTCGACACCGCGCCCAAGCCCTGCCACACTGGCTCGACCACCACAACCGGACACGACCACACAGCTCACTCAACGACCGGCCACCACTCAGCCGCGTTCACAACGTCCGTGAGTAGGACACCTAGATGGTTGATTCCATATCCGCGTGATGTCCTGAGCGACGGGGAATCACGCAGCGCAAGGATCGAGGGAGGGTCGATATCGGGAATATCGGCGCGACCGAGGACGCCGCGATGCGCAGGTGACGGCTCAGCCGGCGTCGAGCACGGCCAGCTCGGCCGCCATGCCTGCCGCGAAGGCCGCGCCGCCGCCGTTCGCGGGATGCCGGACGTAGTTGGCGTGCTCGCCCAGGATGCCCTCCGCGATCCGGCCCACCGCCACCACCCGTCGCGGCCGCAGCAGCGCGATCGCCCTCCGCGCGAACGCCGCGCCGATCTCGACCTCGGCCACCGACGGCCGCCGGTTCGACAGCGGCTGGCCCGGCCTGTGGGGATGGTGCGGCACCGTGTTCCACAGGATCACCCGGCGCTCGGCCGCCAGCTCCTCCAGCACGCGGTGCACGATCGTCCCCGAGGGCTCGCTCCAGCCGCCCGCCCGGTCGCTGGTGGTGCGGTACGGCGGGCCCCAGCGCATCAGGTCGCGCTCGCTCGTGAACGCGATCCCCGACCACCGCATCCCCTGGTATCCGGCCGCCTCACCGAGCGCCAGCACGTCCGCCCCCGACCGCTCGGCCAGATACCGCTCCAGGTTCGCCAGCCGCACGGCGCCGTCGCGCCCTGCGTACTGGTTGAAGGTGGCGCCGATGCGGGCGCGGGCGATGTCGCGGAGCAGGTCGTCCACCGTGCGATCGTACCGGCCGATCCCGGCCTCGCTCGGATCCTCGGCTAGCCTGCCGCCTGATGACCGATCGCGACACTCACCTGCAGCGGGCCCAGTCATTCGGCGACGTTGCCGAAGCCTACCAGCAGGCACGACCGACCTATCCCGCGGCTGCAGTCGACTGGGTGCTCGCCGCGGCCCCCGGTCACGACGTGCTCGACCTGGCCGCCGGCACGGGCAAGCTGACACGGACGATCATCGCCGCCGGCGCCAACGTCACCGCCGTGGAGCCGCTGGACGGGATGCGCACGCAGCTGCAGGCGGCCTACCCCGACGTGCCGGTGCACGCTGGCACTGCCGAGCAGATACCGCTCGACGACGAGAGCGTCGACGCGGTGCTGGTGGGCCAGGCCTTCCACTGGTTCGAGGCCGACCCCGCGCTCAACGAGATCGCTCGCGTGCTGCGCCCGGGTGGCGTCCTGGGCCTGCTCTGGAACATCCGCGACGACTCGATCGGCTGGGTGGCCGAGCTGACCGGCACGCTGGTGATGGGCGCGGATGTGCTGTCGCAGGTGGACGGATCGGACTGGGAGAGCGTGGGGGAGCACGAGCGGTTCGGCCCGATCGAGCGCCGCGACTTCCCCAACCCGACCCCGTTTGACGCGGACCGGCTGGTCGCCTGGGCCACGTCCACCAGCAAGCTGGCCACCATGCCGCCCGACCAGCGCGCCGAGACGCTCGAGGCCGTGCGCGAGTTCGCGACCCGTCACCCGGGCCTCGGCGAGGAAGATCACTTCACGATGCCGTTCGTGACGGTCACCGCGCGGGCACGCCTGGCCGCCATCCGCCCCGGCTGATAGGCTGTTCCCGGCTCGATCAACGACAGAGCCAGCCCTGCATGCCCCTTTAATCCGCGGCCAGCGAGCCCGGGAAGGAGTCGCAAGATGACGTGCGCCTGCCAAACGACGCTGCCCACAGCCGGGTGAGCGTTCCCGAGATTGCAGGCCGGGTTCTGCTCGACGAGGCCGATCTGCAGCGGACGCTGCGCCGGATCGCGCACGAGATCGTCGAGAAGCACCCCGACATCGATCGCCTCGTCCTGGTCGGGATCCACACCCGCGGCGTCTACCTGGCCGACCGCCTGGCCGCGCTGATCGAGCAGTTCACCGACGTGCGCGTGCCCACCGGCGCGCTCGACATCTCCTTCTACCGCGACGACGTGCGCGCGCACCCCCAGCCGGTGGTGAAGGCAACCCGGCTGGACTTCCCGATCGACGGCCGCTCGGTGGTGCTCGTGGACGACGTGCTGTTCACCGGTCGCACCATCCGCAGCGCTATCGAGGCCCTGTTCGGCTACGGCCGGCCCGAGCGCGTGCAGCTGGCGGTGCTGGTCGACCGCGGCCACCGCGAGCTGCCGATCCGGCCCGACTACGTTGGCAAGAACCTGCCCACCGCGCGCGCCGAGCGCGTGAACGTCCAGCTTTCCGAGGTCGACGACGTCGACCGCATCGTCCTTCTCACCGCAGACTAGGAGCGCTCGTGGATCTCTACCCACCAACCGGACTGCCCAGACGCCGCCACCTGCTCTCGATCTCCGACCTCGACCGCGCCGACGTGGAGCGGCTGCTGGAGACGGCGGAGGGCTTCGAGTCGGTGATGCAGCGCGACGTCAAGAAGGTGCCGACGCTGCGCGGCCGCACGGTCGTCAACCTCTTCTTCGAGTCGTCCACCCGCACCTCGAGCTCGTTCGAGCTGGCCGCCAAGCGCCTGTCGGCCGACACCATCAGCATCAAGGCCTCGGGTTCCAGCGTCGACAAGGGCGAGTCGCTGAAGGACACCATCCTCACCCTCAGCGCCTACGACCCGGACGTGATCGTGATCCGCCACCCCCAGGCCGGCGCGCCCGCGATCGTCACCCGCCACACCGACGCGCACGTCGTCAACGCCGGCGACGGCAAGCACCAGCACCCGACGCAGAGCCTGCTCGACCTGTACACGATCAGGAAGGCGCTGGGCAAGGTCGAGGGGCTGCAGGTCGCCATCGTCGGAGACGTTCTGCATTCGCGGGTGGCCCGCTCCAACATCCAGGCGCTGACCATGCTCGGCGCCCACGTCACCCTGGTCGGCCCGCCGACGCTGATCCCGCGCGAGGCGGCCGCGATGGGCGTGACGGTCTCGCACAGCATCGACGACATCGCCGAGGTCGACGTCATCTACGTCCTGCGCATGCAGCGGGAGCGCATGCTGGAGGGCGCGAACTACGTGCCCTCACTGCGCGAGTACGGCGCGCTTTGGGGGGTGACCCCGGACCGGGTGCGGCCCAGCCAGCTGGTGATGCACCCCGGCCCGATCAACCGCGGCGTCGAGATCTCGGCCGAGGTGGCCGACAGCGCAAGCTCGCGGATCGTCGACCAGGTGCGGGCCGGCCTGGTGACGCGGATGGCGGTGCTCTACGACCTGCTGACCGAGCCGACCACCACCGGCGGCCAGGCTGCGCTGCGCGCCGTCGAACCGGCCGGGCAGGAGGTGGCCTGATGCAAAGGCTGACCCACCGCGAGGCTCCGCCCGCCAACCTGCTGATCTCGGGCGGCCGCCTGTTCGACGGCGACAGCGGCCTGGAGGGCGTGCAGCTGGACGTCCGCGTCGTCGATGGGACGATCGCCGAGATCGGCTCCGACCTGGAGGCCGGCGGGACCGAGACGATCGACGCGGCCGGGCTGACCATGACCCCGGGCCTGGTAGACCCGCACGTGCACCTGCGCACCCCCGGAGACGAGGATGAGGAGGACATCGCCTCGGGTACCCGGGCAGCCGCAGCCGGCGGGTTCGTGGCCATCCTGGCCATGCCCAACACCGATCCCGTGGTCGACAGCGCGGCCGTTCTGAGCGGGCTGATCGAGCGCGCCGGGGAGCAGGCCGCGGTGCCGACCGGGTTCTTCGCCGCCATCAGCCGCGGCCTCGAGGGCCGCGAGCTGGTGGACATGGCCGAGCTGGCCGCCCGCGGCGCCGCCGGGTTCTCGGACGACGGCCGCCCGGTCGAACGCGCCGGCATGCTGCGCCGGGCGCTGCAGTACAGCCGCGTCACCGGCCTCAAGCTGACGCTGCACGAGGAGGACGTGACACTCACCGCCGGTTCGCAGATGCACGAGGGCGCCGTCTCGGCCGAGCTCGGCCTGCACGGCTATCCCGGGATCGGGGAGAGCGTGATGGTCGGCCGCGATCTCCAGATCGCCCGCTACGAGCACGCGCCGCTGCACCTCTGCCACATCTCCGCGGCCGAGTCGGTGGCCGAGATCCGCCGCGCCAAGGAGCTGGGCGTCGAGGTCACCGCCGAGGTCTCGCCGCACCACCTGTGCCTGACCGACGAGCTCGTCCGCGATCTCGATCCGGCCGTCAGCAAGATGAACCCGCCATTGCGCTCGGCCGCCGACCGCGCCGCGCTGATCGAGGCGCTGGCCGACGGCACGCTGGACTGCGTCGCCACCGACCATGCGCCGCACCGCACGCACGAGAAGGAGGTGCCGTTCGAGGCGGCGCCGAACGGGGTGATCGGCCTGGAGACGGCGTTCGCCGCCGTCTACACCCAACTGGTGGCTCCCGGCCTGGTGTCGCTCTCGACGGTGATCGAACGGATGTCGGCCGGCCCGGCGCGGGCCTTCGATCTGCCCATCCCCGCGCTGCGTACCGGCGCCCCCGCCGACCTCGCGCTCTGGGATCTGTCCGAGAGCTGGGTGGTCGCGCCGCCGTATGCCTCCCGCTCGCGCAACTGTGCATTCGCCGGGCGCACGCTGCAGGGTCGCTGCACGATCACGATCGCCGCCGGCACCGTCGCACACCGGCTGGCCGAGGTGGCACGGTGACCGCCCTGCTGGTGCTCGAGGACGGCACGCTGCTCGAGGGCGAGGCCTACGGCGGAATCGGTACCGCGGTCGGCGAGCTGGTGTTCATCACGTCCATGACCGGCTACCAGGAGATCGTCACCGACCCGTCGTTCGCAGGCCAGATGATCACGTTCACACAGCCGATGATCGGCAACTACGGGGTGGAGGCCGATGCCTCCGAGTCGGACCGGCCGCAGGCGCGCGCGGTGATCGTGCGCGAGGGCCGAAACGCAGCGCCGTCAGGCCGCGTGGGCTTCTCCGACTGGCTGGCCGATCATGGTGTGATCGGCATCCAGGGGCTGGACACCCGCATGCTGACGCGGCGCCTGCGTGACGGCGGCACCGTGCGCGCGGCCGTCTGCTCGGATGGCACGCCGGTGCCGCAGCTGCTGGCGCTGATCGGCGGCGAGCCGGAGATGGCCGGGCAGGCGCTGGCCGGCGAGGTGTCGTGCGTGCGGGCCGAGCAGCTGCCGGCGCTGGCGTCCGAGCGTGCGCACGCGGTGGTGCTCGACTACGGGGTGAAGGGGTCGATCGTCAGGATCCTGCGCGAGCAGGGTGCCCGGGTGACCGTGCTGCCCTGGAACGCCACGGCCGAGCAGGTGCTCGAGCTGCGCCCCGACGGCGTGCTGCTCGGCAACGGCCCGGGCGATCCAGCCGCGCTGCCGGGCTGCGTGTCGGAGGTGCGCGAGCTGGTCGGGCAGGTGCCCGTGTTCGGGATCTGCCTGGGCCACCAGCTGCTGGGCAGGGCGCTCGGCCTGGAGACGTTCAAGCTCCGGTTCGGCCATCGCGGAGCCAACCACCCGGTGCTGGACGTCGACACGGGGCGGGTGCTGGTGACGGCCCAGAACCACGGCTTCGCGGTGCGCGTGCCCGATGGGGGAGGCGACCTCGAGACGGACTTCGGGCCGGCCCGCGTCACCCATGTCTCGCTCTACGACGGCACCGTCGAGGGCCTGGCGCTGCGGGAGCTGCCCGCCTGGTCGATGCAGTTTCACCCCGAGGCCAGCCCCGGGCCACACGACGCCCGCGAGGCGCTGGAGCGGTTCGTGGGGACGATGACGGAGGCCACCGTTGCCCAGGCGTGACGACATCGCCAAGATCGCGCTGATCGGGTCCGGCCCGATCGTGATCGGCCAGGCCTGCGAGTTCGACTACTCGGGCACCCAGGCGCTGCGCGTGCTGCGCGAGGAGGGCTACGAAACGGTGCTGATCAACTCCAACCCGGCCACGATCATGACCGACCCTGGGTGGGCCGATCGAACCTACCTGGAGCCGCTCGACCTGGAGGGCGTGCGGGCGGTGCTCGAGGCTGAGCGGCCGGACGCCCTGCTGCCGACGCTGGGCGGCCAGACCGCGCTCAACCTTGCGTCGCTGCTGGCCGAGTCGGGCACGCTCGACGAGCTCGGGATCGAGCTGATCGGCGCCTCCTACGACGCCATCCACTGCGCCGAGGACCGAGACCTGTTCGCCCGCACGATGGAATCGATCGACCTGCGCGTGCCGCGCAGCGCGATCGCCCACACCCTGGACGAGGCCCGCGCCGCGCTGTCCGGCGAGCTGGCGCTGCCGGTCGTGATCCGGCCCGCCTTCACGCTCGGCGGCCAGGGCGGCGGCTTTGCCACCACACCGGCGCAGTTCGACGAGATCGTGCAGCGGGGCCTGCGCGAGAGCCCGATCAGCCAGATCCTGCTCGAGGAGTCGGTGGCGGGGTGGGGCGAGTTCGAGCTGGAGGTGATCCGCGACCGCAACGACAACGTGGTCGTGATCTGCTCGATCGAGAACGTCGACCCGATGGGCGTCCATACCGGCGACTCGGTGACGGTGGCGCCGGCCCAGACCCTGACCGACCGCGAGTACCAGGTGCTGCGCGACGCTTCGGCCAAGGTGATCCGCGCCGTCGGCGTCGAGACCGGCGGGTCGAACGTGCAGTTCGCACTGAACCGCGACACCGGCGAGCTGGTCGTGATCGAGATGAACCCGCGCGTCTCGCGCAGCTCCGCGCTCGCATCCAAGGCCACCGGCTACCCGATCGCCAAGGTCGCCACCAAGCTCGCGATCGGCTACACGCTGGACGAGATCCCCAACGACATCACCGGCACCACGCCCGCCTCGTTCGAGCCGGCGCTCGACTACGTGGTGGTCAAGCTGCCCCGCTTCGCGTTCGAGAAGTTCCCCGGCGCCGACGCCGAGCTGACGACGCAGATGAAGTCGGTGGGCGAGGCGATGGGCATCGGCCGCAGCTTCTGCGAGGCCTGGGGCAAGGCCATGCGCAGCCGCGAGCTGGACGGCGTCGTACGCAGCGAGGGCTCGGTGGCCGGAGGCTCCTGGGACCGGTTCGACGTGATCGCGGCGCGGCTGCTGGCGGGTGACAGCCCTCAGGCGCTGGCCGACGAGTCGAAGGTGCATCCCTGGTTCCTGGATGAGTGGTCGCGCGTGAGCGACGCCGAGCGGGAGCTGGCCGCTGCCGGCGGGGTGGCGGACGCGGCCGGATGGCGACGCCTGAAGCGCCTCGGCATCTCCGACGCCCGCATCGCCGAGCTGACCGGCGCCGCCGAGCGAGCGGTGCGCCGCGCCCGGCGCGACGCCGGGGTACGGCCCGTGTACAAGGCCGTCGACAGCTGCGCCGCCGAGGTGGAGGCGCAGGCTCCGTACTACTACTCGGCCTACGAGCAGGAGGACGAGCTGCGCCGCGGCGATCGCGAGAGCGTGGTGATCCTGGGCGCCGGTCCCAACCGCATCGGCCAGGGCATCGAGTTCGACTACTGCTGTGTGCAGGCTGCACAGACCTTCCGCTCGCTGGGCTACGACGCGGTGATGGTCAACTGCAACCCCGAGACGGTGTCGACCGACGCGGACTCCTCCGACCGGCTCTACTTCGAGCCCCTGACGGTCGAGGACGTGCTCGAGGTGATCGAGCGCGAACACCCGATCGGCGTCGTCGCCCAGTTCGGCGGCCAGACGCCGCTGGGGCTGGCGCGCCGGCTCGAGGAGGACGGCGTCAAACTCCTGGGCACGCCGTTCGAGGCGATCGACGTGGCCGAGGACCGGGAGCGGTTCGGCAGCGTACTGGGTGAGCTGGGCCTGCAGGCGCCGGCCTGGGGCATCGCCGCCGACGTTGACGAGGCGGCCGCAATCGCGGCCCGCGTGGGCTACCCGGTGCTGGTGCGGCCCTCCTACGTGCTGGGCGGCCGCGAGATGCGCATCTGCTACGACGAGTCGATGCTGCGGTCGCGGACGGTGCAGCCTGCCTCGCTGATCGACCGCTTCGTTGAGGATGCGATCGAGGTCGACGTGGATGCCGTCTGCGACGGCCAACGGGCCTGGATCGGGGCCGTCATGCAGCACGTCGAGGAGGCCGGCGTGCACTCGGGCGACTCGGCCTGCGTGATCCCGACCCTGTCGCTGGGCGACGAGATCGAGCGTGAGATCCGCGCGCAGACGCGCGCGATCGCGCTGGCGCTGGGCGTACGCGGGCTGATCAACGTGCAGTTCGCGGTGCAGGGGTCGGCCGTCTACGTGATCGAGGCGAACCCGCGGGCCTCGCGCACGGTGCCGTTCGTCGCCAAGGCCACGGGCCGCAACCTGGTGGAGGCGGCCTGCCGGGCAGCGCTCGGCCTCCCAGTCGACCTGGCCGAGCACCCACCCGAGCACATCAGCGTGAAGGCCGCGGTGTTGCCGTTCCAGCGGTTCTTCGGAGCCGATCCGGCACTGGGGCCCGAGATGCGCTCGACCGGCGAGGTGATGGGGATCGGGCCGGACTTCCCGACCGCCTTCGCCAAGGCCGAGCGCGCCGCCGGGCGGCCGCTTCCCACAAAGGGCCGCGTGTTCCTGTCGGTTCGCGACTCCGACAAGCCGGCCGCCACCATGCTGGCCGCGCTGCTGCAGTCGCTCGGCTTCGGTCTGGTCGCAACCACCGGCACCGCCCGCGCGCTGCAGCGGATCGGCATCCCCGTCGAGACCGTCCAGAAGGTGACCGAGGGGTCGCCGAACGTGGTCGATCTGATCCAGGACGGCGCCATCAACCTGATCATCAACAGCCCGCTGGGCCGCGGTGCGCGCACCGACGGGTACGAGATCCGTGAGGCCGCGATCCGCAACCAGATCCCCTGCATCACCACCCTCGCGGGCGCCTCCGCCGCCGTGCAGGCGATCGCCCAGGCCCGCTCGGTTGCGCCGGTGGCACTCCAGACGCTGCACGCAGCGGGGGTGGAGTCGCATGCCGCCGGATAGGCGGATGCTGCAGGTCGCGCGGGTCGAGGCGGTCGGCGCCTACACGCTGCTGGTGCTGCGAAACGACGGCGGCGAGGTGGGCGCGCCGGGGCAGTTCTTCATGCTCCAGGCCGACCCCGAGCCGAGCGGCGCGTACCTGTCGCGGGCACTGTCGGCGGCCTGGGCTGATGCGGGCGAGATCGCCTTCCTGCTGGACGTGCGCGGCGCCGGCACCGCCGCCCTGGCCGGGGCCGCGCAGGTGTCCGTTCTGGGGCCGCTGGGCCGCGGCTTCGAGTTGCACGACGGGCCCGCCATCCTGGTAGGCGGCGGCATCGGCGCGGCCATCCTGCCCTGGCTGGTGCGCGACCTGCCAGGCCCGGTGACGACCCTGCTCGGGTTCCGCGAGCAACGGCATGCCGTGTGCGCCGCGCTGATCGACGCCGATGCGACCGTGGTTCTGGAGCCGACCTACGTGACCGAGCCGCTGGCACGCCTGCTGCCGGTCGACGCGACCGTCTACGCTTGCGGGCCGGATCCGATGCTGCAGGCCGTGGCCGCGCTCTGCGCCGAGCACGCCGTGCGATGCCTGCTGGCGATGGAGGCGGCCATGGCCTGTGGGTTCGGCGCGTGCTACGGGTGCGCGGTCGAGATCGACGGCGAGTGGAAGCGGCTCTGCGTCGAGGGGCCGGTGCTGGAGGCAGGACGGGTGCTCGCGGGCGGGCACGATGGGTAGCCTGGCCACCCGCTTCTGCGGGATCGACCTCGCCCATCCGCTGCTGAACGGCTCGGGCACGCTGGACGCGCTGGCGGCGGGCACCCTCGGCGTGTCGGCATATGTCACCAAGACCGTCACGCTCAACCCCCGCGCAGGCAACCCGCCGCAGCGCATCGCCGAGACGCCGCAGGGCATGGTCAACTCGATCGGGCTCGCAAACCCGGGCCTCGAACGGTTCTGCGACGAGCATCTGCCGCGGCTGGCCGACCTGGGCGTGCCGTTGATCGTGAGCGTGGGGGGCTGGAGCAGGGAGGAGTACGCCGTCGCTGTGCGGCGGATCGGCGCGCACCCGGCCGTGGCCGCGCTGGAGCTGAACGTGTCCTGCCCCAACGTCGACACCGGCTGCATCTCGATCGGCACCGACCCGTCCGAGACGCGGGCGCTGCTCGAACGCTGCCGGGCCGAGACCGACCGGCCGCTGCTGGCAAAGCTGTCGCCGAGCGTCGCCGACGTCTCGGCCGTCGCGCTGGCCGCCGCCGAGGGCGGGGCTGCGGGACTGGTGCTGATCAACACGGTGCGCGGAATGGCGATCGACCGCGACACGCTGCAGCCGCTCCTGGGCGGCGGTGGGGGTGGCCTCTCCGGGCCGGCCGTGAAGCCCGTCGCCCTGCACGCGATCTTCCACTGCCGCGCCGCCACCGGACTGCCCATCGCCGGTGTCGGCGGCGTCGCCTGCGCCCAGGACTGCCTCGAGTTCGCGTCGGCCGGGGCGAACGTTGTCGCCGTCGGCACCGGCCTCTTCCGCAACCCCGGGCTGGTCGAGGAGGTCGTCGCCGAACTCCCCGGCCTGCTCGAGCGGCATGGCGTTTCCACCCTTGACGATGTCGTCGGACGGGCCCATTACCATCAGGGTAAAGCTTTACTTGAGGTTGATGCGAACCACTCTTAAATCGGCCTATTCTGGCCGTTTCTTTGTCGTTGCACGGACGGCCAAGCGTGGTATTATCGCCCCGAAAGATGCCCACGCTCCTCTCGCAGGCCCCCTCCCGTTCCCTCGACCAGAGACTCGACGCACTCGACCGGGCGAACCGCATCCGCGTCCAACGAGCGCAGCTGAAGCGCGCGCTCAAGGCAGGGGACACCACGTTCGACCAGGTGCTGGTCGACCCGCCGGACTACGTCCTGACGGCGAAGGTCTACGACATGCTGCTGTCGGTTCCGCGGCTGGGAAGGGTGCGCGCCGGGCGGCTGCTGACCCAGTGCCGGATCAGCCAGGCCAAGACCATCGGCGGGCTGTCAGAACGACAGCGCGGCGAGCTGGTCGACCTGTTCAACTCCTGACGACGGCCGCGGCCGCATGAGCGGCCGGCTGTTCGTGGTGTCCGGGCCGTCCGGCGTCGGCAAGGGGACGCTGATCGCACGGGCTCGTGCCGAGGTGCCGCGGCTGGAGCTGGCCACCTCGGCCACCACCCGTCCGATGCGCCCCAGCGAACGGCAGGGCCGCGAGTACCACTTCCTCTCGCCGGACGAGTTCCAGAGACGGTTGCAGGAGGGTGAGTTCCTCGAGCATGTAGAATTCGCCGGCCATCGGTACGGCACGCTGCGCAGCGAGGTGGAACGACGACTGGCGGACGGCTCGAACGTGATCCTCGAGATCGACGTCCCCGGCGCTCGTGAGATCGAGCGGCAGCTGCCGGACTCGGTGCTGGTGTTCATCGCACCGCCGGATGTGGGAGACCTCGAGCAGCGCCTGATCGGGCGCGGCACGAACTCGCCGCAGGACATCGCCACCCGGCTGCGGATCGCCAGGTCCGAGCTGGAGGCGGGAACCGATTTTCGCTACGTGATCGTGAACGACGATGTGGAACGGGCGGCGTCACAGCTCACCGAGCTGATCCGCGCCGCCCTTGACGAGGAGACCAGATGATCTATCCCAAAGTTGACGTCCTGCTCGAGCATGTCGACAGCAAGTACGCGCTCGTGATCGCGGCCGCCAAGCGCGCCCGCCAGATCAACGACTACCACCACCAGCTCGGCGAGGGCAGCTTCGAGGGCTTCGCTCCACCGCTGATCGAGTCGCGGTCGAAGAACTTCCTGACCATGGCGCTGGAGGAAATCGCCGAGGGCAAGCTGGAGGTCTCGACCTCGGACGCCAGCGCGGTCTGACGTCGCCTGGGTTTCGCGGCGGCGACGCCGTACACTTCGGGCATGATCCTGGTGGGGGTGAGCGGGGGGGTCGCGGCCTACAAGAGCTGTGAGCTCGTGCGGCTGCTGGTCAAGGCCGGACGCGAGGTGCAGGTCGTGATGACGCCGGCCGCCGAGCGGTTCGTCGGGCCGACCACGTTTTCGGCGCTCTCGCGGCGGCCGGTGCTGACCGAGCAGTCGGCCGACGTGTTCCCGCATCTCGAGGCGTCGCGGGAGGCGATGCTGTACTGCATCGCCCCAGCCGGCGCCAACACGATCGCGCGCCTGGCCCACGGCGAGGCGCCGAACGTGCTGACTCAGTCGGCGCTCGCGTTCACCGGGCCGCTGCTGGTGGCCCCGGCCATGAACCCGCGCATGTGGGCAGCACCGGTCACGCAGGAGAACGTGCGCGCGCTGCTGGCGCGCGGCGTCGAGACGATCGGCCCGGAGTCGGGCGAGATGGCCGAGGGTGAGCAGGGCGTCGGCCGCATGTCCGAGCCGGACGACATCGCCGGCCGCATCGAGGCACGCCTGGCGACGCTCGGCAGCCTGGCGGGGCGCCGGGTGCTGGTCACCGCCGGCGGGACGCGCGAGCCGCTCGACGCGGTGCGATACCTGGGAAACCGCTCCAGCGGTCGGATGGGCGTGGCCGTGGCCGACGAGGCGGCCAGGCGCGGGGCCGATGTCACCCTGATCCTGGCGGCGGCCAGCGCATCGCCGAGCGCGCCGATGCGCACGCTGCGCGCGGAGACGGCCGAGCGGCTGCGAGCGGCCACGCTGGAGCAGGCCGACGGGGCGGACGTGATCGTGATGTCGGCCGCCGTGGCCGACTACCGCCCGGCCCGGCCGATCGACGGCAAGCGCATCAAGGACTCCGGTTCCTGGACGATCGAGCTGGAGGCGACGGCCGACATCCTGGCCGAGCTGGGCGCCCGGCGGCGCGAGGGCCAGGTGCTGATCGGCTTCGCCGCCGAGCACGGCGAGGGAGCCGTCGAGCGGGCCCGCGCCAAGCTGGAACGCAAGGGCGCCAACATGATCGTGATGAACGACATCAGCCGCAGCGACATCGGCTTCGACAGCAGCCTCAACGAAATCGTGCTGGTGTCGTCCAAGGGAGAGCAGCTGGTATCGCGACGCTCCAAACAGGCCTGCGCCGCGGCCATTCTGGACACATTGGGGAACCAAACCGCCCGCGCCGCCGTAGAGCAGCGTACGACGGTCTGACGAGAGGACACCTGTGGAAGCATCAGAGTTGCACGACTCGACCCAGTCTCAGGCGATCACCAACGCGGGCGTCATCGCCCGCCGCGTGATCGATAACGTTGCCCGTGTGATCCACGCCCCGGACGGCCTGCTGGAGCGGTGCGTGATGGCGCTGCTGTGCGAGGGCCACATCATCCTCGAGGACTTCCCGGGAGTGGGCAAGACGATGCTGGCCAAGTCGCTGGCGCGCTCGCTCGACTGCGAGTTCGCACGCATCCAGGCCACGCCCGACCTGCTCCCGTCGGACATCACCGGCGTGAACGTCTACAACCTGCAGGCCAACGAGTTCGAGTTCCGGCCGGGACCGGTGTTCGCGAACCTGGTGCTGGTGGACGAGATCAACCGCGCCAGCCCCAAGACGCAGTCGGCGCTGCTGGAGTGCATGCAGGAGGTGCAGGTCACCATCGACGGGGCGACCCACCGTCTGGCCCGCCCGTTCATGGTGATCGCCACCCAGAACCCGATCGAGTACGAGGGCACGTTCCCGCTGCCGGAGGCCCAGCTCGACCGCTTCACGATGCGGCTGCACCTGGGCTACCCGGCCATCGCCGAGGAGGCCCGGATGCTGTCCGAGCACGCGGCCTCCGAGCCGATCGAGCTGCTGGAGCCGGTCGCGTCGGCGGCCGAGCTGGAGTCCGCCATCGAGGCCGTCAAGAGCGTGTACGTCGAGGACAGCCTCAACCGGTACGTGGTCGCGATCCTGCGCCATACCCGCGGCGACTCGCGGCTTGCGCTGGGCGCCAGCCCCCGCGCCGGCATCTCGCTGTTGCGCGTTGCCAAGGCGCTTGCGGCGCTGCACGGCCGCGAGTACGTGATCCCGGCAGACATCAAGGACGTGGCCGCCGACGTGCTCTCGCACAGGGTGATCATGGCCGCCGACGCGCGCACCGGCGGGGT
Source organism: Gaiellales bacterium (assembly GCA_035473255.1). Classification (GTDB taxonomy): domain Bacteria; phylum Actinomycetota; class Thermoleophilia; order Gaiellales; family JAICJC01; genus JAICYJ01. The sequence goes on along the minus strand of DATIOK010000036.1, from coordinate 18,454 downwards.
CGATCCCTCTGAGGTGATCAGCGAGGCCGTCGACCGTACGCCGGTCCCGGTGTGACCCCTCGCGGCAAAGGGACGCTCGTCCTTGCAGCAGGGCTGTACCTCGCCTCCTGGGGGTTCGGCACCCACGCCATGTACCCGGTTGCGGTGGGCCTGCTGGCGGCGCCGGTGCTTGCCTGGCTGTGGGTACGCCTGACGGCGCGGCCGACCGAGCTGCGGCGCCGCACCGGCCACCGCGAGCTGGTCGAGGGCGGACGCGTGGTCGTGGAGGTCGAGATCCGGGCCGAGGGCGGGCTGCTGCCGGCCCGCGCCACGTTGCTCGAGCAGATGGGCGATCTCGGCAACCGCGAGCTGCCGCTGCGCCAGCGCGGCCACGCGCTCTACGGCCGCTACACCATCGATCCGGCGCCACGCGGCCGCTACACGCTGGCGGCCGCCGAGCTGCGCGTCGACGACCCCCTTGGCCTGGCCGAGTCGCGGACGCAGCTGGCGCGCACCGACACGCTGCTGGTCTATCCCCGGGTCTACGAGCTCGACGGCCTGTTCACCGACGCCGGCAGCGCGGGCGGCGACGAGGGTCGCGCGCTCCTGCACCGAACCGCCGGATACGACCTGCACTCGATCCGCGACTTCCAGCAGGGCGAGAGTCTGCGCCGGGTGCACTGGCGCTCAACCGCCAAGCGCCGCAAGCTGATGGTCAAGGAGCTGACCGAGCTGCCGCGGGACGAATCGGCGGTGCTGCTGGACGGTGACCGTGACTCCAGCGTGGGCGCGCCCGGCGCCAGCAGCTTCGACGCACAGGTACGGGCGGCGGCATCGCTGCTGAACAGGATGGTGGAGGGCGGCCAGCGCTGCTCGCTGGTGATGCACGGCCAGACCCGCCGCCGGATCCGGATTCGGGCCGGCGGCGGCGACTGGGGCACCGCCCTGGCGGCACTTGCGGCCGTGCGGGCCGACGCCACCCAACCGCTGTCGACGATGCTGCGTGACACCCTCGGTGCAACCGGGGCAGCCGAGGCGATCGACGCCGCCCGGCTGTACGTGGTCACCGCTGCGCTGAACCCGGATCTGGCGGCCCGCCTGCTGGCCATGCGCTCGGTGCGCCGCGACCTGGCCGTCGTGTGGGTGGACGCGCCGTCCTTCGCCGGAGTGCAGCGCGTTTCCGGCCCGGCAGAGGCGGCTTCGCTGCGGCTGGCCAGGGCGGGCGTGCCGGTCGCGCGGCTGGGCGCGGGCGACGACGTGGCCACCGCGCTCTCCTCGGCGATCGCTAGGAGGGTCGGCCTTGGCTGAGCGGATCTGGGTGCTGGTGGCGGTAGCCCTGTTCAGCGGCTGGCACTGGCAGCAGCTCGAGCGTCCGACGCCATCGCCGGGTGAGCTGGCGCTGCTGGCCGTGCTGGCGGCGGTCCCGGCCATCATCGCCGGGCTGGGACGGCGGCGACTCGCGATCATCGCGGCCGTGGTGACCACGCTGATCGCCATCTGGCGGGCCTTCGCATACCTGCCGTGGGATCGCGGTCATCAGGTGTACCCGGTGCGGATCGTGTCAGGGCTGCACGACGGCGCCAAGAACTGGTTCGACACCTCGACGCCGTTTGACCCGAGCCGGTTCGCCACGACCTCGGGGCTCGTCGATCTCTGCTTCTTCGCGCTGATGGCCGTGTTCGCCTGGCTGCTGATCGACGGCCGCTTCGCACTGGCCGCGCTGGCCTGCGCGTTTGCGCTGTACGCGATTCCGAGCACGGCGGTGGGCATGGGCAGCGCCGGCCTGCGAGCGGCCATCTTTTTGCTGCTGGCACTCGCGATCCTGGCCGTCTGCCAGCGCCGCGTGCCGCTGGGAGGGGGCGCGATCGGCCAGCTGTCGGTGCTCGCGGTGGCAACGGTCGTGGCCGGGCTGGTGGTGGGATCGGCCCCGGGAGTGGCCAAGGGCGCCCTGTTCGACTGGCGCCACTGGAACCCGCTGGCCGGCAACGGCCCCCAGGTCAGCGTCGGCTACGTATGGAACCAGGATTACGGGCCGTTGCACTGGCCGAAACAGACGACGACGGTGTTCCAGGTGCAGTCGGCCCATCCGCACTACTGGAAGGCCGGCGTGCTGACCGTCTTTGACGGCGCCCACTGGGTCTCCTCGCCTGCCACGCAGGCCAGCTACCACGCCACCGACGCGATCGGGGTACCGACCTCCGAGGAGACCTCCAAGGAGCTTCACCCCGACAGCCCGACCGACATCACGCAGGTTGGGTTCACCGTGGAAGCGCTGGCCGATTTTCGCCTGCTCTCGACCGGGCAACCGCTCCGCTACACCCTCACCTCGCCGATCGACGCCAGCCTGACCACCGACGGAAGCGTGATCGCGGCCGGCAACCTGCCCCGCGGCGCGACCTACACCGTGAGGGCCTACTCGCCCAACCCCAAGCCGAAGCAGCTGGCCGAGGTCGGAAACGCGTTCCCGCCGTCGGTCGCGCAGTCGGTGGTCGTGAACCACGCGGCGATCCCCGTGTGGGGCAGCACCACCAAGAAGCGGACGCTGGTGCCGATCGACGGCCGCCTGATCGCGGCCAGTGATCAGGCCTGGCATGCGTCCGGGGCGGATGAGCCCGGCACCAGCGAGTACGGCGCCGTGGTCGCCCTCGAGTCGTACTTCCACGGCAAGCAGTTCCACTACGACCAGACACCACCGGTCGGCCCGGGCCCGGTGCTGGCCTACTTCATGTTGCACTCCCACCGCGGCTATTGCCAGATGTACTCCGGTTCGATGGCGCTGGTGTTGCGCCTGCACGGCATCCCGGCCCGGGTCGCATACGGGTTCACGGAGGGTTCCCAGACCCAGACCGGCTACAAGGTCACCGACCGCGACGCGCACGCGTGGGTCGAGGCGTACTTCCCCAAGTACGGTTGGATCCCGTTCGAGCCCACGCCGACGCGGAACCTGCCGGAGGTGCAGGCGTCCACGACCAACGCCGCCTGGGCGAAGTCCGTCGGCGACCAGAAGAACGCCGGCCAGTTCGGCATCCAGAGCCAGCAGCTGCGGAAGCGTCTGACCGTCGGACCCAACGGCCTTCCCGCTACCTCGCTACACGGCCACGGCCACGGCTCCGGCGGCGGGGGCACCCCGGATGTCCGGGCGGCGCGGTCGGGTGGCCACAGCTTCTTCCTGTGGGCGATCTCGGCGGCGACCATCCTGATCGCGGTGCTGGCGGCGGTGAAGCTGGTCGCCGTGCGCTGGCGGTACCTGCGGCGCGGCCCGCGGGGACAGGCCTCGGCCGCCTACCACGAGCTGGCCACCTACATCGGCGACCAGGGCGTTCGGGTCAATGCCAACGCCACCTTCGAGGAGCTGGCGGGGCTGGTCGAGCACACGTGGGGCGTGGACGCGTCGCCGCTGGCCAGGGCCGGCAGCGCCGCGCGCTACGCGCCGCCTCCGATCGCCGATCGCGCCGGGCACGAGGTGCGGCCGGCGCTGCGCCGGATCCGCCGCGACCTGCGCAAGAGCATCGACCTGCGCGACCGCGCCATGGGCTCGCTGCGGCTGCGCTCGATGCTGGCTCAGACCACGCATCTCGACTAGGGGCGGCGCTTGCACGCGACGCTATGGTGAGGGAATGGGCGATCACGCCCGACCACGATGAGGGAATGCGATGCACCCGGACGAGACATACGAGCTGTTTCAGCGCGGACGGGCGCACCTGCAGCGCGGTGACAACGCTCAGGCCACGGTCTCGCTCGAGAAGGCGAAGCGGCGCGAGCCCGACAAGGCCTCGATCCGCGAGGCGCTGGGCCTCGCCTACCTGCGCCTGCACCGCTATCGCGAGGCGGCGGCGGAGTTCGAGTACATCCTGGACACGGCGCCGGCCAACGACTACGCGCACTACTGCATGGGGCGCTGCCTGTCGCGGATGGGCGAGGAGGGCCTGGCGGCCGGGCACTACAAGATGGCACTGTGGCTGCGGCCAGAGGTCGACTACTACCGCGAAGCGGTCGACAAGCTCACGGCCTAGTCGCCGAGCCAGATCGTGACCGGGCCGTCGTTCACGAGCGAGACCCGCATGTGCGCGCCAAAGCGCCCGGTCTGCACCTCTAGGCCGGACAGCCGCAGCTGGTCGACCACCGCGTCCACCAGCACGCGCCCCTCGTCAGGCGGTGCGGCCGCGGTGAAGCCCGGGCGGTTGCCGCGCGCGACGTCGGCGTAGAGGGTGAACTGCGACACGCACAGCACGCTGCCGGCCACGTCGATCAGCGAGCGGTTCATGCGGCCCTGCTCGTCCCCGAAGATGCGCAGGCGGGCGATCTTTTCGGCCAGCCGGCGGGCGTCCTGGTCGCTGTCGCCGTTGCCCGCAGCGACCAGCGCCAGCAGGCCCGTGCCGATCTCGGCGATCCGCTCGCCGCCGACCTCGACCGAGGCCTCCGATACCCGTTGCACGAGCGCTCTCACGCCTTTCCGATTCACCCCGGTGGAGCAACTCCCTGCTATCCTTCAGGCACTGTCAGTGTGATTCGGGCGTCCGGCGAGGTGGGTGAGAACCCACCTTTTTTTCGCCCTCAAACCGGCAAAGGGAGGTGTGTGATGGGAAGCTCAGCAGCGCTTCAGCAACAGATCGAAACGACGCTTCGGACGAGTGTGCCGGAGGTCGAGGTGCTGCTCGCCGAGCAACCATCACCCGGCCTCGTCCGGGTCACCATCGACCGCCCCGGCGGGACCGTCGACCTCGACCTGTGCGAGCGGGTCAGCCGGGAGCTTTCGCCGCTGCGCGACCGCTACGCGCTCGAGGTGTCGTCGCCCGGGATCGAGCGGCCGCTGGTGAAGCCCGACCACTACCGTGCTGCCGCCGGCAGCCGCGTGCACGTCCGCACCGCTGATGCGGTTGAAGGGCGCCGGTCGTTCACGGGCACGCTGACGGATGCAGGAGATGATGAGATCGAGATCGACCTCGACGGCGCGCGCGCCCGTCTGCCCTACGGGGCGATCCAGCGCGCGCATCTGGTCGCGGAACAGGCTGGAGGCACCCGGTGAGCAAGGAACTGTTGGAGGGCGTGAAGGCGCTCGAGAAGGAACGCGGCATCGAGGCCGAGACGCTGCTGTCAGCGATCGAGGAAGCGCTGCTGGCGGCCTACAAGAAGATGCCCGATGCCCGCCATCCGGTGCGCGTCGACCTCGACCGGGAATCCGGCGACTACGTCGTGTGGTCCGTGAACACCGAGGCGTGGGAGTCCTACCTGGAGGCGCATCCGCACCACCGGCCGCCGGACGTCGAGGAGGTCGTCGAGCCGGCCGTGCCGCTGGCCGAGGGTGAGCAGCCAGAGGAGGAGCCCGAGCCCGAGATCGAATGGGCCTGGTTCAAGCCTGCCCAGATGGTGGACGTCACCCCCGAGGGCTTCAGCCGCATCGCCGGGCAGACCGCCAAGCAGGTGCTGCGCCAGCGCATCCATGAGGCCGAGCGCTCGATCATGTACGACGAGTACGCCGACCGCGTGGGCGAGATCGTGACCGGCATCGTGCAGCAGGACGACAACCGCTATGCGTTCGTCGACCTCGGCAAGATGGAGGCGATCCTGCCCGGCTCGGAGAAGGTGCCGGGCGAGCGCTACGAGCAGGGCAGCCGCATCAAGGCCGTGATCATCGAGGTGCGCTCGGAGGGCAAGGGCCCGCAGGTGGTGCTCTCGCGCCGCAGCGACGATCTGATTCGCCAGCTGTTCGAGCTGGAGGTGCCGGAGATCGCCGACGGGCTGGTCACGATCCGTGCCGTCGCCCGCGAGCCCGGCTACCGCGCCAAGATCGCGGTCGAGTCGCGCGTGCAGGGCGTCGACCCGGTCGGCGCCTGCGTCGGCCCGCGCGGTTCGCGCGTGCGCATGGTCGTGTCGGAGCTGCGCGGCGAGAAGATCGACATCATCCCCTGGAACGACGAGCCGGCCAGGTTCGTCGCCAAGGCGCTGGCCCCCGCCAAGGTGCGCGAGGTCTACGTGGACGACGCCGCCCAGCAGGCCACCGTGGTCGTGCCGGACGGCGAGCTGGCCCTGGCCATCGGCAAGGAGGGGCAGAACGCCCGCCTCGCCCACCGGCTGACCGGCTGGCGCATCGACATCGTGTCCGAGACCGAGCACTACGCCGAGGACACCGACGTGCCCTACACCGGCGCGGAAGGCGAGGAGGACGAGTTCCCCGGCCGCTGCATCGCGGTCACGTCGTCCGGCAAGCGCTGTCCCAACCAGGCACTCGACGGAAGCCGGTACTGCGGCGTGCCCGCTCATCGCGAGCTGGCCGCCAAGGAGGAGGGAGCGGCCGCGTCGTAGCCGATCCGATCAGGCAGTGCGCCGGCTGCGGCCGGCGACGCCCCAAGGCCGAACTGCTGCGGCTGGTGTTCGACGGCGAGATGATTGTCTTCGACACGGCCCAGCGGCTGCCGGGGCGAGGCGCCTACCTGTGTCCCGGTCAGGATTGCTTGACGCGGGGGACACGCAAGGGGGCGTTGGCCAGGCGGTTGAAGGCGCCATCAGGCGCCGCCGCGGGCCTCGAGCGGCGGATCCCGGTTGAGCAGGGGCCGCCGGTTTGGGAGAATTGAGGACTGAATGGCAAAACGAACGGTCACAGACATCGCCCGCGAGCAGGGCGTCACGGAGGCTGAGGTCAAGGAAAAGCTTGACGCGGCCGGCACCGCATCGGGCACCGACGACCTGATCGACGACGACGACGTGCGCCGCGCGTTCGGCGCCAAGGCCACCGTCCCCGCGCAGGAGCCGGGCCAGGCCGCCCGTCAGCCGCGCCCCCAGCGCGGGGCCACGGCCGGACGCCGGCGCCGGGTCGTGATCGACTCGCAGGCCGGCCGCCGCCCCGGTCAGCGCCGCGACCGCGGCGCGCCCCGCCCGGAGGTCAAGCGCGAGCCGGAGGTGCCGACCGGGCCCGTCAAGGTCGAGTCGGGGGTCACGGTCAAGGACCTGGCCGAGAAGCTCGGCATCAGCCCCGCCAAGATCATCGCCTACATGATGTCCGAGGGGCAGATGGTGACGCTGACCGTGTCGCTGTCCGACGACGACGTGCTGCTGATCGGCCTCGAGTTCGACCGCGAGATAACGATCGCGCACACGGCCGACGAGGAGGACGAGGAGGTCGTCTACGACGATCCCGAGGACTCGCTCCAGCAGCGGCCTCCGGTGGTCACGATCATGGGCCACGTCGACCACGGCAAGACCACGCTGCTCGACTCGATCCGCGAGTCGTCGGTGGTATCGACCGAGGCCGGCGGCATCACGCAGCACATCGGCGCCTATCAGGTCGACGTCGACGGCGGCCGCAAGGTCACCTTCCTCGACACCCCCGGCCATGAGGCCTTCACGGCGATGCGCGCCCGCGGCGCCAAGGTCACCGATGTGGCCGTGCTGGTGGTCGCGGCCGACGACGGCGTGATGCCCCAGACCGTGGAGGCGATCGACCACGCCAAGGCGGCATCCGTGCCGATCGTGGTGGCCGTCAACAAGATCGACAAGGAGGACGCGAACCCGGAGCGGGTGCGCGGTGAGCTGGTCAACCACGGGCTGCAGCCGGAGGAGTGGGGCGGAGACACGATCTTCGTCGACGTCTCGGCCAAGGCCAAGCAGAACCTCGACCAGTTGCTCGAGATGCTGCTGCTGCAGTCGGACGTGCTGGAGCTGAAGGCGAACCCGAGCGCCGAGGCGAGCGGGGTCATCATCGAGTCGCGCCTGGACGTCGGCCGCGGGCCGGTGGCGACGCTGCTGGTGCAGCGCGGCACCCTGCGCGTGGGCGACGCGGTCGTGGCCGGCGACGCGTGGGGCCGCGTGAAGGCGCTGAACGACCACAACGGCAAGCGCGTCAAGGAGGCCGGGCCGGCCGTGCCGGTCGAGATCCTGGGCTTCGACAAGCCGCCGCCGGCGGGCGAGTTCTGCCACGTCGTCGAGAACGACCGGATCGCCCGCCAGATAGCGCAGAAGCGCGCGCAGCGGATCCGCACCGAGATGCTGGCCCGCCGCAACAAGGCGGTCAGCCTGGAGGATCTGTTCTCCGCGGTGCAGGAGGGTGCGGTGCAGGAGCTGGGCCTGATCATCAAGGCCGACGTGCAGGGCTCGGTCGAGGCCGCCGAGGGCGAGATCGCCAAGATCCAGCACCCCGAGGTGACGGTCAGCGTGATCCACTCCGGCGTCGGCGGCATCACCGCCTCGGACATCAACCTGGCCGCCGCGTCGAACGCGATCGTGGTCGGCTTCAACGTCCGTCCGAACGCCGAGGCGAAGGCGCTGGCCGAGCGCGAGGGCGTCGACATCCGCACGTACAAGGTGATCTACCAGCTGACCGAGGACATCCAGCAGGCGCTGATCGGCATGCTCGCTCCCGAGCAGGTTGAGGAGATCCTGGGCGAGGCCGAGGTGCGCCAGACGTTCAAGGTCTCGCGGCTGGGCACGATCGCCGGCTGTATGGTCACGAGCGGCGTCATCCAGCGCGGGGCGCAGGTGCGGCTGCTGCGCGACGGCGCGATCGTCCACGACGGCCGCATCGCCACGTTGCGACGCGTCCAGGACGACGTCCGTGAGGTGCAGCAGGGCTTCGAGTGCGGCCTCACGATCGAGGGCTATAACGACGTCAAGGAAGGCGACGTGCTCGAGGTCTACACGGTCAGGGAAGTCGCCCGAACCAGCTAATCAACCATCTCCCAGGCGGATCAGGCGTTCCAAGCCCAGGCCGCTGGTGAACAGCCGCTCCGCCCGGTCGGACAGCAGCCGCTGCGTCCAGTCGGTGCTGCCGCCGTCGGCCACCGACAGCCTGTGGCCGTCGCGCTCGACCTCGATGTTCAGCAGCAGGCCGTTGTAGTACCCGATCCCCGCCAGCCGGCCGACGCGGAAGCCGAGCCGGGCGTCCGGAAACTGCTCCCGCAGCGGCCCGTACACCCGCTCACGCACCAGCTCCAGCAGCCGGGCGCCCTCGACCCGCTCGGCGAACCGCTCCACCGCCACCCCCGACGCGGCCAGCAGCTGCTCGGGATCGAGATCGTCGTCCCGGGCCTGGTCGGCGAGGTCGTCGAGGTCGGCCCGCGCCTCGCGGCAGAGCGCGCGCAGCAGGGCGGTGTCGCTGACCTCGACCACCGGACGGCCGGCGTCGTGGCCGGCGGCCGCCAGGGACGCGATCACGCGCAGGTGGACGGCGATGTGCTCGTGCAGAGCGGCCAGCCCGAAGCCGTGATCGGGCTGCCGGCGGCCGCCACTGACAAGCGCGAACAGCCCGAAGTGCTGGTTCCAGCCGCCGCCGAACTGCTGCATGCGCAGCACTCGTCCCACCCAGCAGAGCTGCACAGAGGCCTCGCCGGCGCGCCGCCGCAAGGCCGCCTCGAGGGCCAGGCTGGTGGTGGGGTCGGCCAGCACCTCGCCGCCGCGGACGGTTGCCAGGGACAGGTTCTGATCGAGCCCGCCAAGCACCGTGTTGACGCCGGCCGGGGCCACCGGCGAGAGCGTCACCGGCTCGAACCCCGGCGCGGCGTCGATTGCCAGCAGCCCCGCCAGCTGGAGCGCGCGCCCGTTCGCCGCGACCGGCGCCAGCGTGGGGTGGTCGCGGCGCGCCTGCAGGACGTCCGCCGGGTCGAGACCCGCGGCGCGGCGCCGCGTGACGTGCAGCAGCAGTGAGCGCAGGTCGGAGGCGGGCAGCTCCTCGAGTTGGTCGACCAGCGCGCCCTGACGGCGGAGGCGCCTCACCACCGGGCCCGCCGGTGGCACGTCCAGCCAGCGGCGCATCCGCAGCTCCATCAGGTCGGGCGCGGCCTCGGCCGGGTGCGGCCCGGCGATCACCTCGAAGCCGCAGCGGCGGTAGAGGTCGAGGGCGCCCGTGTTCAGCTCGCGCACGTCCAGCTCGATCGAGGCGCTGCCCTGGCGCGCCGCCCAGCGGCAAACGCCCTCCACCAGGCGCTGCCCGATCCCGCGCCCGCGCCACTCCGGGTCGACCCACATCGCCACCAGGTCGGCCGCGCGGGCGGAGTCGAGGCGCAGGCCGGTGGCGCTGCCGACGTGACGGTCGCCGTCGACGACGTGGAACGTGGCCACCTGCGAGCTCTGCGCCGCGATCGCGGCACGCTCCTGCCAGAACTCGTCCGGCTGGGCCGCCTCGTCGGCGTGACGCGAGGCGAACGCATCGGGCGTGTCCAGCAGCATCGCCAGGCGCACGCGGCGCAACTCATCGGCCTCGTCGACGCGGACGCGTCGCATGCGCAGGGTGCTCACGCGCCAACCGTACGCGATCCGCCCTCGAACACGGCCTGGGCATGTGCGCTCGTGCCCAGCACCAGCACCTCGTCGCCGGCCCGCAGCACCGAGTCGCCGCGGGCCTGGCGGGCGGCGCCGTCGCGCATGATCAGGCTGATCCAGGCGCGCTCGCCGAGGACGAGGTCGCGCAGCGCCACCCCGTCGGCGGGCGACCCGGCGGCGACCACGTAGCGACCGACCTCCTGCGGCTCATCGCGGAGGCGCACCGACAGGTCCCACGGCTCCTGGTGGATCTGCCGCATCTGCAGGCCGACCCGGCCTGCCACCGTCGGCACCAGCGAGCCCTGCACGACCACCGAGAACATCACGACCACGAACACGATCCCGTAGATGCGATTGGCGTGGTCGACGCCCTCCAGCAGCGTGAACGCGGCAAGCAGGATCGGCACCGCGCCGCGCATGCCGGCCCAGGCGATGAACACCTTCTCGCCCCGCGTCAGGCGTGCCCGCGCCAGCAATGCCGCCACCACCAGCGGCCGCGCCACGAACGTCAAGAGCACCGCCACCGCCAGGCCGTCCAGCCAGACGCTGCGCAGGTCGAGCGAGCCGAGGTCGATGGTCAGCCCCAGGGCGACGAACACCACGATCTCGCCGAGGCTGGCCAGCGCCTTGTGGAAGTGCTCGATCTCGGCCTTGTAGGGAGCGCGCAGGTCGGCGATCAGCACGCCGGTGACGAACACCGCCAGGAAGCCCGAGCCGTGCAGCACCGAGGCCAGGCCGTACACGATGCCGGCGGCGGACAGGGTCAGCAGCGGGTACAGGGCGGAGTCGGGCAGCATCAGGTCGCGCATGGCACGCCCCAGTGCCAGGCCGCCGACCACGCCGACCACCAGGCCGACCGCCATCTGCAGCGCGAAATCCTCCGCGATCGCCACGCTCGAGCCGTTGCTGGTGGCGATGTCGAGCAGGCCGATCACAAGCGCGATCCCGACCGGGTCGTTCACGCCGGACTCGCCCTTGAGGATGTCGTCGCTGCGTCCGCTCACCTCGCTGCCGCCCAGCACCGAGAACACCACCGCCGGGTCGGTTGGCGCAAGAGCCGCCCCGATCAGGAGCGACGTCGTCCAGCTGGGACCGAACAGCGCGTGGACGAGCACCGCCAGCAGGCCCGCCACCAGGAACGTGCCGAGCACCCCAAGGCTCACGATCGGCCACAGCGACTCGCGGAACCGGGTCACGCCGATGTCCATGCCGCCGTCGAACAGGATCACGATCAGCGCCACCAGGCAGATCCGCTCGACGTCGTGGATCGTCAGCAGCGGCGCCAGATTCGGGATCAGGTCGGACGACACCGTGGCCGCCGCCAGGAACAGCGCGGGCGCGGGCACACGCAGCCGCCCACTGATGCGGCTGGACAGGATGGCGACCGCGAAGCCGACCGCGACGATCAGCACCACGCGGCCGAACTCGGCGGCGTCGGTCACGAATCCATCCTAGTGGGAGGCTCCGGTCGTAGACTCGGGGCATGACGGAGGGCTTCGTGGGCATCCTGCGATTCGAGCTGCATCTGCCCGAAAACGGGTCGCTGAAGGGCAAGCGCAAGCACCTGCTGGGCGTCAAGAGCCGGCTGGAGCGGCGCTACGGAGCGTCCGTCGCCGAGATCGGGTACCACGAGCTGTGGCAGCGGTCGCTGCTGGTGATGGTGGTGGCGCGGCGTGAGGCGGGGGAGGCGATGCACGCCCTGGACGAGGCCCGCAGCTACCTTTCATCGCAGGAGTTCGAGCTGGCGCGGGCGGACGCGCAGGTGCTGTCGGTGGAGGAGGCAATCGGGTGAGCGACCGGATGCGACGGGTAAACGAGTCGCTGCGCAAGGTGCTGGCGGATGGAGTCGAGCGGCTGGGCGACCCCTCGGTGGGATTCGTCACGGTCACCGGCGTCCGGGCCACCACCGACTTCAGCCAGGCCATCGTCTACGTCAGCGTGCTCGGCAGCGAGAAGCGGCGCACGCGCTCGCTGCGCGCGCTCGAACGGGCGCACGGCGTGCTGCAGCAGCGTGTTGCGCGCGAGTTGCGTCTGAGGCGTACCCCTCAGCTGATCTTCCAGTATGATGAGACCCTTGATCGTGCTCTGCGCATGAGCGAACTGCTCGACCAGGTTGTGCCTGCGCCGCCTCCCGAAGAGCACGTCAACGAGACTCCCGATGACAGACAGCCCGACCTCCCGTGAGCTTGACGACGTGGTGGCCGCCCTCGCGGCGGCCGACCGCGTGCTGATCGCCTCTCACGAGAACCCGGATGGGGACGCCATCGGCTCGATGTCCGCGGCTGCGCTGGCGCTTCGCGCCGCCGGCAAGCAGGTGCGGCTGTACCTGCACCCCGATTCGCCGCTGCCGCACGAGTACGGCTTCCTGAACATGGACGGGCTGGAGCGCAGCATCGAGCCCGGCTCGACCGAGGGCTGGACGCTGCTGGCGCTGGACTGCGGCAACGAGTCGCGCCTCGGGCCCGACCACGAGCGGTTGCGGGCCGGCTTCGCGCAGGTGATCGACGTCGACCACCACCACGACAACTCCCGCTTCGGCGACGTCAACTACGTGGACGGCCACGCCTCCTCGACCGCCGAGATCCTCGCCCGCATCTGCGACGGGCTGGGAATCGAGCTGACGCCCCAGATCGCGGAGGCCCTGTACGTCGGCCTGGTCACCGACACCGGCCGCTTCCAGTACCGCACCACCAGCCCGGCGGCGCTGCGGCTGGCGGCGCGCCTGGTGGAGGCCGGCGCGGACGTGCACAAGGTGTTCGAGCTGGTGTTCGAGACGCTGCCGCTGGGCAAGATGCAGCTCTTGGGACGCGTGCTCGAGCACATGCAGTCGTACGAGGGCGGGCGACTGCTGGTCAGCTATGTGACGCGGGACGACCTGGCGCTGGTGGAGGGCGACGAGGCCACCACCGAGGGCCTGATCGACAACCTGCGGGCGGTGGACGGCGTGCAGGTGGCGGCGCTGATCCGCGAGCAGGTGCCGCACCCCGACGGAACGATCACGCCCAACCGCGTGTCGCTGCGCTCGCGCGGCTCGATCGACGTGTCCCAGATCGCGCGCAAGTCGCAGGGCGGCGGCCACAAGCAGGCGGCCGGCTTCTCGCACCCCGGCAGCATCGAGGAGATCCGCGAGTTCATCGTGGACGAGGTCGCAAGCCAGCTGGCCGAATCCGCCGCGTAGACTGCGGCGCGTGACAGGACTGCTGCTCGTCGACAAGCCTCCGGGACCGACGTCGTTCGCGGTGATCCGCCGGCTGCGGCCGGTTACCGGCCCAAAGGTGGGGCACGCCGGCACGCTCGACCCGTTCGCGACCGGCCTGCTGCTGGTGCTGGCGGGACGGGCGACACGGCTGGCGATGTTCCTGTCCGGCCTGGACAAGCGCTACCGCGCGGTCGTCCAGTTCGGTGCGGTCTCCTCGACGCTCGACCCGGAGGGAGAGATCTCACAGACCGGCGCGCGGACAGACGGTGCCTCCGTGGGGGAGGCGGCGGCCGCGCTCACCGGTCAGGTGCTGCAGGAGGTGCCGCTGGCCTCGGCTGTTCGGGTCGCCGGAGAGCGCTCCTACGCGCGCATGCGGCGGGGCGAGATCGAAGCGCCGCCGCCGCGGATGGTGACGATCGAGCGGCTGGAGGTGGTCTCGTTCGACGAGGGGGCACAGCGGGCGGTGATCGACGTGCGCTGCTCGAAGGGCACGTACGTCCGCCAGATCGCAGCCGATCTGGGTGCAGCGACGGCGGCCGGCGGCTACTGCAGCGCGCTGCGGCGTACGGAGGTGGGGGAGTTCACGGTCGATCGCGCGGCCTCGCCGGAGCGGATCCTGGAGCAGGGCGACGGGCCATGGATGATCCAGCCGCGCGAGGCGCTGCCGCACCTGCCGGAGCGGGTGCTGGACGGCCGCGAGCTTGAGGATGTGCTGCACGGCCGGATGCTGCCGGCGGCGGGTGAGACGGGGCCCGTGCGGCTGGTGTACGACCGGCGGCTGGTCGCGATCGGCCGGCCCGACGAGCGCGGACTGCGACCGGCCGTGGTGCTGGGCGCGTGATCGAGACCAGCCTCGATCGGGCCGGGCCGGCCGCACGCACCGTGGCGCTGGGCAGCTTCGACGGCGTCCACCTCTGCCACCGGCGTGTGATCGAGGCCGCGATCGCGGCAGCGGCCGAGCGCGGGACGCGCTCGAGCGTGGTCACGTTCGAGCCGCATCCGATGGTGGTGCTGCGCCCGGAACTGGCTCCTCACGAGCTGTCGACGCCGGAGCGGCGGTCGCAGCTGGTGGCAGCGTTGGGGCCCGACGAGCTGATCGTGATCCGGTTCGACCATGCGTTCTCACAGATCGAGCACGACCAGTTCGCCCAACGGGTGCTGCACGAGGCGCTCGATGCGCGGCTGGTGATCGTGGGCCGCAACTATCGCTACGGGCACCGAGCGCAGGGGTCGATCGAGACGCTGGCAGCATCCGGGCAGCGGCTGGGGTTCGAGGTGCAGCCGGCGCCGCTGTTGGAGCTGGACGGCGCGCCGGTGTCGTCGTCGCGGATCCGCGACCTGTTCGGGGCGGGCGAGGTCGGGCATGCGGCGCGGCTGCTGGGAAGGTCGCCGTGGCTGGAGGGCACGGTCGTGCGCGGCGACGGTCGCGGCCGCGAGCTCGGGTTTGCGACGGCCAACCTGGAGTCGGCGCCGCGAAGTGCTATGCCGGCGATCGGCATCTACGCGGGACGCGCGCACCTGCCGGGGGAGTCGCACGCGGCGGCGATCAGCGTCGGCTACAACCCGACCTTCTCGGACGAGCGGGAACACGTGCGCGTCGAAGCGCACCTGCTGGACTTCGACCAGGACATCCGCGGGCAGCCCCTGCGGATCGAGTTCATGCGACGGCTGCGCGGCGAGCAGCGCTTCGACACGGTCGAGGATCTGGTCGCCCAGGTGCACCGCGACATCGACGCCGTCCGCGCCGAGCCGCTGGTCTGGCAACCGCTCGGGTGATAGAGAGGTGCCGGGCACCGTCGTACCACCCGTGACGTCGCCGTGACCCGCACGTGACGGACCGGCCGTGCGGGTGGAACGGGGGTGCCGGGCACCTGCGATCCAGGCGGTGTTACCCGGAGGTAGCGAGAGTGCAACGGCTGATGGAACGGTGCCCGGCACCTCTCTATCACCCACCTACAGGCTACGCACGGCCAGCGGCCGCGGGCCGCTGGGTTCAACCCGGAAGGCGCGGCCGCCGGGGACCTCGCTGACCGCCTCGGCCAGTTCCGTGCCGCGGAACACGAGCCCGACGCCGTCGTCCGCCGCATAGCCTGCCGGCAGCACGCCCGCGGCCACCCACCGCTCATACGTCGGCTTCCGCAGCAGCTCGCCGTCGTAGTGCGGACAGAAGCTCCCGGCAAGGAAGCCGAGCCCGTCGTTCAGCGGTGCCAGGTCGGGCCCGAACGAGTCGGTCGAGCAGGCATCGAACCAGCAGTTCGCGCCGGCCGACACGCCTGCCAGCACGATCCCGCGCGTTCACGCCTCGCGCAGCACCCCGTCCACGCCGTGCAGCCGCCAGATCGCCAGCATGTTGGCCGTGTTGCCGCCGCCCACGTAGATCACGTCCTGCGACAGCAGCAGCTCCGCGATGTCGGAGACCTCGCGGTGGAACAGCGTCAGCACCGACAGCTCGGCCATCCCCGCCATCCGCTCCCGTACCAGCTCGATCCACTCGGCCGCATCGCCGCCGGCGGTCGGCAGGTAACAGGCGCGCGGGCGCTCGGCACCGCTCAGCTCCAGGATGAACCGCCGCAGCCCGCCCTCCTCGCCGGCGAACCCGCCGCCGCCGAGGGCGACGACGCACGGCTCCCTCACGTGGCGACTGCGGTCACACCCAGACTCTCGAGCGTGCGGCGAAGACCCTCTTCGAGCCCCACCTTCGGCTCCCAATCGAGCACCTCGCGGGCACGGGTGATGTCGGGCTGGCGCACCTTCGGGTCGTCCTCGGGCAGCCCTTCGTAGACGAGCTCCGACGTCGTCCCGGTCATCCGCTGGATCACGTCGGCCAGCTCCAGGAGCGTCATCTCATTGGGATTCCCGATGTTCACCGGCATGTGATAGTCGCTCATCGTCAACCGGAAGATGCCCTCGATCAGGTCGTCCACGAAGCAGAACGACCGCGTCTGGCTGCCGTCGCCGAAGATCGTGATCGGCTTCCCCTCCAGCGCCTGGCGGATGAAGTTGGGGATCGCGCGCCCGTCGTGCTGGCGCATCCGCGGCCCGTAGGTGTTGAAGATGCGCACGATGTGCGTGTCCACGCCCTGCTGGCGGTGGTATGCCATGGTCAGTGCCTCGGAGTAGCGCTTGGCCTCGTCGTAGACGCCGCGCGGCCCGACCGGGTTCACGTTGCCCCAGTACTCCTCGCGCTGCGGGTGCACCTCCGGGTCGCCGTAGACCTCGGACGTCGACGCCAGCAGAAAGCGGGCGCGCTTGAACTTGGCCAGGCCCAGCGCGTTGTGGGTGCCGTAGGAACCGACCTTGAGCGTGTGCAGCGGCAGACGCAGGTAGTCGACCGGGCTGGCGGGGCTGGCCAGGTGGAACACCGCGTCCACCGGCTCGTCCACGTCGATGAAGTCCACGCAGTTGTGGTAGCGGAACACGAACCGGTCCTCGCGCAGGTGCTTGACGTTCATCAGCGACCCGGTGTCGAGGTTGTCCAGGCAGATTACGCGCCACTCGCGCGCCAGCAGGTACTCGCAGAGATGGGAGCCGAGGAAGCCCGCTCCGCCGGTGACTACCGCAGTGCTCACGCCGATCTGCCCCTCTCGATGGTGGACGGTTCGCCCAAGCGTACATGCGCTGCCCCGCGGGCAAGCCCGGATCAGGCCCTGTGCTACCCTGCCCCTCGACCGCATCGCGGATCGGCGCAGCTTGCCGGCGTCGTTCTGGGTTGTCGGCGTCTCGCTACGACTGGCAAGGAGGTGGTAGGCGTGCCGCTTACCAAAGAGCAGAAGACGGAGATCGTTGGCGCACACGGCCGGGATACGAATGACACCGGCTCGACCCGGGTGCAGATCGCACTCCTGACCCAGCGGATCACCGAGCTCACGGAGCACATGAAGGTACACCAGCACGACCACCACTCACGCCGCGGCCTGCTGAAGCTGGTCGGCCGACGGCGCCGGCTTCTGACCTACATGCAGAAGCACGACCTGGAGGGCTATCGCGCCCTCATCAAGGAGCTGGGGCTGCGCCGCTAGAGGCGGGCACCCCAAGCCCATCAGAGGATGGGCCGGCGATCCGGCCGGCCCGAGGAAGGGACGATCGAAGACATGAGTATCGCAGTGGAGCCAGAGGCAACACGGCTCTCCGTCGCCGTGGGCGGCCGGGAGATCACGTTCGAGACCGGAGTTGTGGCCAAGCAGGCGCACGGCGCCGTGCTGGTCAAGCAGGAGGGCACCGTTGTCCTGGCGACCGCCGTCGGGCGCACGGAGGGACGGCCTGGCGCCGACTTCTTCCCGCTCACCGTGGACGTCGAAGAGAAGATGTACGCCGCCGGCAAGATCCCGGGCGGCTTTTTCAAGCGCGAGGGCCGGTCGGGCGAGAAGGCGATCCTGACCGCGCGCATGGTCGACCGGCCGATCCGGCCGCTGTGGCCGAAGGGCTACAAGAACGAGGTGCAGGTGATCATCACCACGCTCTCGGCCGACCAGGTGCACGGACACGACATCCTCGGCATGAACGGGGCGTCCGCCGCCCTGATGCTGTCGCCGCTGCCCTTCATGGGCCCGGTGGGCGCAGTCCGTATCGGCCGCATCGACGGCCAGCTGCTGCTGAATCCGACGCTGGTGGAGCTGCAGGACTCGACGCTCGACCTGGTCGTCTGCGGCACCCCCGAGGCCATCACCATGGTCGAGGCCGGCGCCGACGAGATCGACGAGGACACGCTGGTCGAGGCGCTCGAGCTGGCGCACGGTGCCGTCAAGCAGATCTGCCAGCTGCAGATCGAGCTGGCCGCCAAGGCCGGCATGCCGAAGTGGTCCGACGGCGCCGTCACCGAGCAGCTGCGCTCCAGCCGCTCCGGCGACCTGGCGGCAGCCATCCAGGCCGGTGGGCTGGCGGCGCTGCAGCCCAAGGCCGACGCGGTCTTCCGCGAGGAGGCGCCCGAGATCAGCGGTTCCTCAAGCGAGGCCGACATGCTGCAGCGGGTGCGCGCGCAGTTCGCCATCGAGCAGCTGGTGGGCGAGGCCCGCGACGCGGCCGTCT